>ONIU01000218.1 GCA_900317935.1 uncultured bacterium | reverse complement strand
TGATGTTGCATATAGTGTTCCAAATAGTTGAGTGAATAAATACTTGAATTTATTCTTCATAGCAAATGTATTAAGTAGTAATATTCCAAATACACCAATTGGAACATATTCACTAAAGTGTGCAATCTTTCTTACAACAAATGTTAGATTTTCTCTAAATTCATATTGCTCAGTTTTACTCATTTGCTCATATTGTGGAAACATCTTTAATAATAAATCCACAACAAATCCACTTTTATTTGTTGATTTATCTCCATTGTCGCATGAAAAGATAAATATAAAAATACAATTTAAAATTATTATGATTGAGAAAATTATTCTCGCTACTATTGTTTTATTCATGATGTTCTCCTTTATAACAAGAAAAATTTTAACATAAATCAATTTGTATCTCAACATTTTGTTGGTGTTTATGTTTTTCAGTTTTTTTCATTTTTTATTGAATTATAAGTTCTCGTTTGTTATAACTTTAGTATGACTAATTATTGATACTACTTTGATACGAAGGAGGTTAAAATGGAAGAAGAATTAAATAAAATTGATTTAAACGCACTAAATGATGATGTTCAAATCATTGATATTGCTTCTAAATTGCAAGATTACGATGAAAGTGAAATCATTAGACTTTGCTCCGCTTTGTCAGATGAAAAATTGGCAATGGTACTCGAACAGACTGATGAAGATACTCAAGTTCAAATTATTGATTCTTTAACAAATCAACGTGCATTAAGTGTTTTTGATTTTATGCAAAAAGATGATATTGTTGATATCCTAGGTAACCTATCTATCGGTCGTAGCAAACAATTGATTAATCTTATGAAAGCTGGCGATAAAAAAATCATCGCTACACTTTTAGGATATAAAGATGATACTGCTGGTGGTATTATGACCACTGAGTTCATCACAATGAATAAAAAATACACTCTTGATGAAGCAATCAAAAAGATTCAATCACTATCACCTAAAACAGAATTACTTGATACAATTTTTGTTACAGATGATAATAAACATTTAATCGGTACTGCAGAATTAAGAGATATTATTATAGAAGATGATGCTAAGACATTAAATGATATTGTTCAAACAAACTTCATTTATGTTGAACCAGAAGTTGACCAGGAAGAAGTTGCAAGAATTGTTTCTAAGTACGACTTAACAGTTGTTCCTGTCGTTAGTAAAAACATGATCATGCTTGGTATTATCACAGTTGATGATATCATCGACGTTTTAGAAGAAGAGCAAACTGAAGACGTTTTACAAATGGGTGGTGCTAATAAGGAAGAAACAATCGACTCAACAATGCTTGAATCAATCAGACTTAGACTACCTTGGTTACTTGTAAACTTACTTACTGCATTCTTAGCAGCTATGGCTGTTAAAGTATTTGAAAATACAATTGCACAAGTTGTTGCACTTTCTGCTATCATGGGAATTATTTCTGGTATGGGTGGAAATGCTGGATCACAAACTATTTCAATTGTTATCCGTTCAATCGCTTTAGGAAAGATTCATTTTAAAGATGGTATCAAAAGAGTTTGGAGAGAAATATTTGTTGGAATTATTAATGGTCTTGCAATTGGACTTGTTGCTGGTGTAGTAGTTGCATTAATCTATGGAAACTGGTTCTTATGTTTAATCGTTCTACTTGCTATGATGTGTAACTTGGCAATCTCAGGATTGTTTGGAATTTTAGTTCCATTGATTTTAGAGAAATTACATCTTGACCCTGCTTTAAGTTCATCAATTTTTGTAACAACAGCAACTGATACTCTAGGATTTTTCGTATTCCTAGGATTAGCAAGTATATTCTTACCAATGTTAATTTAATAAAAACGTTAATTAAAAATTAATAAAAAAAATTGAATAGAATAAATTAAAAACAAAAACTCAGCAATTATCTGCTGAGTTTTATTTTATTAAAAAAGAGAAGACCAGAATTACTCTGGTCTCCTCCGCTGGGGTTGCTTTAAGGGATATACTCCCCAAGCAGGCTTTCATCCGCATAACATATGTAGGTGTTAGCGGCGGTTGCATACGTATCAATTCCCTGTGGGAACTGGGCCTGGAAGACCACAGTTGCAGGAACTTCTCCGTATACTGACTCTCCACTCAATAGTTCAACTATCCAATCGTAGACTTCTTCAGGAATCTCTTCCGAACTTTCATATCTTTCGATTGTATAAATTGAATACTGACCATCCTGATAAAAGCACTCCAAATACGTCGAACCAAACTCGGTCCAATGTGAGCGGTTTATCAAAACAGCTGCGGCAAGCTGAGTCATCTCTTTACCGCAAATTCCTTGTTCAAACCAAGCTATCCTAGCAATATTCTGCACATCCTCTTCATCATATGTACGACCCAAATAGGTGTACACCTGCTGTTTTGAGGTAGATACAGAATTTACAACCTCTGTGCTATATCCAGTACTAACATTTCTTGCCGAATAATAATTCATTGAACTAATTTCAAATGTTTCTTCCATATACTGTTGTATATTGTCTTGTTCATTTGAATTAGACTCTTCAGGCAATTCAACTATTGGTTCTAGAGTAAGCGTGGTTGTCTTTTGCAGAGTTACCTTGGTCGTTGTGACCGGTGGAACTACACTAGTTTTATTCGCGCCTAAATCGGTAGCAAGTTTAACAATGTTACATATGATGAATACTATAAGTACACCCATAGTAGCAATTGCTACGCTTGTCCCATTTCGGCGCCACCACCGGACCCGTTTTACACCCCGAAGGGCAGCTCTCATTGTTGTCATTTTAATCGTCCTCCTTAAATGTTTTCTAACAACTTTTTTCCTTAGAATCTTTTTGCCCAGCAATTCAAAAAGAATCTAACAAAATATTACTAATCTTTTCCAATTTTTTCAAGTTCAAATATGTGTCGGTTTTTTTACAAAAAGAAGAGGAGGCTAGCCTGATGCTAACCTCCCTCCTGCTGGGTGGGATATAGAAATTCTCTAATCGTCCTTGTTCCATAAACTCCTAGTCAGAAGAAATTATGGTTAGAAGAACCAGCACGGGTCAAACCCGTAATGGTCTATAACCCACTGGTGAACCGCATATGGATCATTCGGATCCAATCCGCTCGGGAAATCTCCTGTCACGGTTACTGTGATCACGCCATTCACATTGTGATATGACCATGACCACGACGTTCCACCTGTAGGCGGTTGTGTTGGAGCCTCTGTTGGAGCCTCTGTAGGAGCCTCTGTAGGAGCCTGCGTCGGTGCCTCAGTAGGTGCCTCAGTAGGTGCCTGTGTCGGTGCCTCAGTAGGTGCTTGCGTCGGTGCCTCAGTAGGTGCCTGCGTCGGTGCCTCAGTAGGTGCCTGCGTTGGTGCCTCAGTAGGTTGTTCCGTTGTGGCTTCCGTCGGTGCTTCTGTTGGAGCCTCTGTAGGCGACGGTGTTACTGTCGTAGCTTCCGTGGTTGCCTCAGTAGGCTGTTCAGTAGGCGCCGTGGTTGTTGTGGTCGTCGGCTGAGTGCTAGTAGGCTCTGTAGTTTGCAGTTCAGAAATCTGACCCTGTGCTACATCAGTAGTCTTACTACCCAAAGAAGAAATGCCTTTTACAATCGCGCCAATTACTAATCCTACGATCAGTACTACAGCAAGAATTGCATCTCTCTGTGTTTCCTGACTGATTGTACTTGATATATTCTGTGAATCAATCTTATCATCTGTGATTGAGAATGTTTCTTTAAGTTTACTTGCAAGAGCTGAACGAGTAGCCTCATCAAGGCTTGATGTCTTAAATACTACTTGATTTGTATTGTCTACAATCTGTATCTGAACCTTACTTGAATCAATTCCCACTTCAGCAAATACAGGAAGCACATCTGACTCAGCCTTCTGAAGTGAGTATGCTTCATTAAATGTTACAGATGTTGAAGTACCACCACTGAACTCAAGTGAGTAGTTGAGACCATTTCCTCTTGTGCCCATGCCTTTATTTACAAATACAAACGCAATACCAATAAGGATTACTACAGCAGAAATAACAGCTGAATATTTGAAACCATTTGAATACTTTGTAATCTTAGGAGCCTTAGCTGCACCATAGAACTTCTTGCTTGTAAGTCCAATGTTAACGAACGCATTCAGAAGGAACTTTGTAATAACAAGTGCTGTAAACAT
>ONIU01000249.1 GCA_900317935.1 uncultured bacterium | reverse complement strand
AATTAAAGAAGCTATGCAGCTTGGTATGGATTATGCCAAACGTTTGAATGCAGATATGCTTCTTGCTACTGACCCTGACTGCGACCGTGTTGGTATTGCAGTTAAAGACGATAAGGGTGAATATAGACTTATGACTGGTAACGAAGTAGGTCTTTTGCTCGTTGACTATATCTGCTCTAGATTGATTGCAGCCAAAAAAATGCCTGTAAACCCGACGGTAATAAAGACTATCGTTTCTACAGACCTTGCTGATGCTATCGCTGAAAGCTATGGTGCAAAGACAATCAGTGTGTTAACTGGTTTCAAATATATCGGCGAACAGATTGCAATACTTGAAAAGGGTGGTCATCCAGAATCTTATCTCATCGGCTTTGAAGAAAGCTATGGCTACTTAACAGGAACTCATGCTAGAGATAAAGACGCTGTTAATGCTGCTTTCTTAATCTGTGAAATGTTTGCCTATTATAAGACTCATAACAAGAGCCTTATCGAACGTTTGAACGAATTATATGCAAAATTCGGCTACAACCTGAATATTACTCATTCATACACTTTTGAAGGTTCTGCTGGTTTAGCTAAGATGAAAGCTGTTACTACAGGCTTTGCAAAAGGCGTTGATGTAATCGGCGGCGTAAAAGTTAACAAGATGCTTGATTATAACAAAGGTATTGATGGCTTACCCAAATCAGATGTTATAAAATTCCTTATGGACGGTCATTGTTCAGTAGTAGTAAGACCTTCAGGCACTGAACCAAAGCTTAAAACCTATGTTTCTGTAAGAGCTAAGAATGTTGAAGAAGCTTCTAAAATTGAAGCCAAAATAGCTGCTGACTTGCAGACAAAGGTTGATGCTTTTGCAAAATAAATAAAAGCTACAAAAAAAGGCTCGCTAATGCGAGCCTTTTTCTATTTAAAATATTCGTCAAAATCTTTACCATGAACAATTCTAGGTTCTTCTTTGAAATTTTCTGATAAAGGAGACTTATTTAAACTGTCACAATCTAAGGTGATATTAGCTAAGTTTAGAATAGAATAAGCTGCATAATTTACAAAAGGTTTATTTGTTGCATTTTGCCATAATTTGTAAGTATCTGAAGATAATTTAGATTTATAATCATCGGATAGCCAAATAAAAAATGGAATTTCAAAGTAAAAACGCGACTCTAAAGAATCATGATGTCCATGCTGATTACGAGAATCAAAACATTCTTCCCCATGATCAGAGAAAAACAATAGAGCACTTCCTGGCTCTTTTCTAATCATATTGATGAATTCACAAATAATGTAGTCTGTGTAATATATGGTATTGTCGTAATCATTTATATATTTTTTAGCTTTTCTACCAAACCAAGGCTTTTCTGTAATCTCGTCTTCATTTTTAAAAAACGCATAATTATCAGGATAACGAGAAGCGTAGTTTACATGAGAACCCATTGTGTGAATAAATATTACACGTTTTTTGTTTTTCGGTTCTTTTTCTAATATTTCTTTTAATACTGGGAATATTTGTTCATCATAAACTCTGGCATAACATTGGTCTCCGCCACGATTCAGATATATTGTTTTATCAGCTCCTGAGACTAAGCATACTATAGCATTTGAATTGTCAACAGTATTTTGATTAGATATCCATATTGTTTCAAATCCAGCTTGTTTAAATATATTAACTAAAGGGGCTTCATCAATATCTTTTATACCTTTGCAAGTCATCGCATCACTAACAGAGGTAGTTGTTCTTGCCCAAGCACTAATAGAATTATTAAATATCAATAGTTGGTCTTTTATAGAATTTAATTTTGGAGTTGTGTTTCTAAAATAATTATAAATTCCCCAATGATGTCTATTAGAAGATTCTCCAATAACAACAAGAAGAGTAATTGGATCATCAGAAAGGCATTTTACTCCTGGAGCTTTCGAATTTTTCATTTTTTCCATATAAGCATTTAATTCAACAATATTTTTTTTATAAATTTTATAACTTTGGATAAGTTGAATTATGATATTTTGATCAAGCATTTTATTTTGCCTATTTGAAGAAAATAAAATTATACAGAGAATAATTAAAACTATAGCTGAAATTTTAGATGCTTTGTAGGGTTTTATTTCTTGTTTCAAAAATCTGACAATGAAAAAAATAGGTATAACTATAAGCATAAGCAAGCATAAAATCGAACCAAAGTTAACATTAGCCTGCAAAAATTCATGAGATTCACTATAACTTGTTTCAAAGATAGCAAACAAAGATTGTTCTGTTATCATTGCATTAAAGAAATATACGTGCATTCCTGAAAAAATAATAGCGGGTATAAAGATAATTGAAAGAATAACAGCCCAGGTTTTAGCAATTTTAGGGAATAAAAATGCTGGAATGAACATAAAAAAAGTAATAGGCAGTCCTAATAAAAAGCATCTTAGTGGGAACCAGACAGGAGTTTGAGCAAACCATATTAAATGAACTGGCAAAAAGAAAATGGTTGCTAATAAAAATAAGTTTGAAACCCAATTTGGATCTTTGTTTGTCGCATTCTGCATATTTGTTTTCCAAAACCGATAATATTGAAAAGATTATATCATAGTTTTCCTTTTATAGATGACTTTTTAAGAAATACTGTTATAGTGAATTATTGCAAAAAGAATAGTTTTAGAATAAACTATGAAATCAAAAAATAACTTTTTGGCAAAAACAAATGAAAAAAGAAATTACAGCAATTATAATTATAACTTTATTGTCGAGCATGTTACTATCTGTTTTTTGGTTTTTTTTCGAGAAACAAGATTCAAACAATATTCAAATAGAGCAAGTTAATACTATTAATAAAATTGGAAAATATGCGAATAATTGGGTTACAGCTATATTAACAGGAGTCGGTCTAAGTTTAATAGGCTTTTTGTTTTATTTTAAACCATTAAAGAAGTTATATTTTATATTAATATATCTTTTACAAATTTTTATTATATTAATAGAAATTTTTTGTATGTACAAATTTGGTTTATCAATAAGCCCTCCTATGATGTCTATTATTGCTGATACCAATAATATCCTTGAAATTCAGGGCTTTTTTGAAACCTATTTTGATTTAGCTTCTATTATTTTTGTTTTGGCAATTCTTTGTTTAAGTTGGCTAATTTGGTATTTTGGAGAAAAAATAGGCGATTTTATTATAAAATATAAGAAGATATTTATTGGCATTTTTGTTGTATTGGTAATACTTTCGCTTATTGGGGTAGGTAAGATTGGTGGATTTTCGGCCTCGACACCCTTAGCCAAATCTTTTTATGCTGTTAAATACTGGATAAAAGTAAAAAGAAATCTTGCAAAACTT
>ONIU01000219.1 GCA_900317935.1 uncultured bacterium | reverse complement strand
CTCTAATTATTTTAAAATCCCCCTTAATCCCCCTTTGCGACTCGCTGACCTCCTGTCGCTCGCTTGCATACCGCCATCCTTGGCGGTAATACGAAAGGGGGCGAGGACAATTACTCCACACACTGAATTTTCAACAAGTTCTTAGTTTTTAGACAACCTCTACCAAAGGGGGGCTTTACGACAAACTATTCGAACCTAGATTGCTGCTTTTTATAAGTCTACACAAGTATAGCGTATGGGCTTTAGTCCATACGCTATACGGTTATGACAATGTGTAGACTTTTGACTAATACACAGACAATGTGTCTCCTTTTGAAAATCAATATTTATAATAAATAATGATTATGTCTACTTTTAAAAAATTAAATTAAAAATTAAAACCTTTTGTGTCTACTTTTCCTGACTAGTACAAAGTTTTTTAAGTTCACAATGCCGGTTTTCATAAAATGTGAAGAAAGCAAAAATTTACCCTCATAAAATGTGAAAATCCATAAAAAATATGCTATTATTTTGTGAGAGGAGATAATTCTATGTATCTAAAACGCAAAATAGACGAATTCTTAATCAATTGGAAAAAGCAAACAGACAGAAAACCACTAATAATAAAAGGCGCAAGGCAGACAGGCAAAACTTACTCCATTTTGCATTTTATAGAAAATAACTATAAAAATAAAATTTATATTAATTTTGCACTAGAACCTAAATACAAAAGAATTACAGATGATGGGTATACTTGCACAGATATCATAAAAAATATTTCTAGAATATCACCTAATTATACTTTTGAACCCAAACAAACAGTAATAGTATTTGATGAATTACAAGAACATCCAGACATAGCCACTTCACTGAAATCATTTTGTTTAGACGGAAGTTTTGACGTTATTTGCAGTGGTTCACTTCTAGGCTTACATTATAAAAAGATACATAGCAATTCTGTTGGCTACAAAACAGATTATGAGCTTCATTCTTTTGATTTTGAAGAATTTTTATGGGCAAAGGGCTATGACGAAAACTTTATTGATGAAATATATAAAAGCATGAAGTTTTTGAAACCTTTTTCAAATGCAATGATGGAATTATGCGCCAATCTTTTTATTGATTTTTGCATATTAGGTGGTATGCCCGCTGTCATAGAGCAATATATAGAAACTGGCACATTTTCAAAAACTTTAGAAATACAAAACCAAATTGCTTTGGATTATGAAGAAGATATAAGGAAATATGCAGAAAGCCTGGATCAGGCAAAAATAATAAGTATGTTCAGAAATATTCCTTCACAACTAGCAAAAGAAAACAAAAAATTTCAATTCAATAAAATAAGCAAAAATTCACGGTCTAGAGATTTTCAAGGCTGTAAAGAATGGCTTTCTGATGCTGGAGTAATCAACATCTGTTATTGTCTCAATTTTCCTGAATTACCTTTAAAAGGAAATTATGACGAAAGCAAGTTTAAGTTATATTATGCCGATACAGGTCTTTTAATTGCTGCCTTAGATGATGAAGCTCAGGAAGATTTGAGGGCGAACAAAAACCTAGGCGTTTATAAAGGAGCTTTATACGAAAATTTCATAGCAGAAGCTTTGGTTAAACAGCAATTTAAACTCTATTATTATACCAAAGAGAATTCTACTCTAGAAGAAGATTTTTTTATAAGAACTGCAGACAAACTAATTCCATTAGAAGTTAAATCTAATACTCACAAATCAAAGTCTTTATCGACTTTAATTAAAAGTGCTTCATACCCAGAAATAAAATATGGGATAAAACTATTTGCTGGCAACATAGGTTATTCAAACAACATTTATTCATTCCCTTACTTTTGTGCCTTTTTATTGAAACGTTTTTTAGTGAATCTCTAGTTTTTGCTGCTTTTCACTCGTAGAGGGTGTGCGAAAATTTTAAATTCTCTAAAAAATTAGCATAATCTAATTAGAGCTTAAAAGCCCAGTTTTCTTACACCCTCTCGTAATATCATGTAAAATCATTTTTCGACCAAATGACATATCAATGTTGTTTCGGTCGGAAAATCTAATAAATTTGACGGATTTGCATAAATTAGTAAAATAAAAACTAACGATTTTGCAAACAATATTTAATGTATTTACATAAAATAACAATTTAAATATAATAGATATATGGATATTAAACTTAAATGGAACGAAGACAAAAACGAACTTCTTAAAAGAGCAAGAAATCTGTCTTTTGAGATGGTTGAGCTCGAATTAAGAAAGGATAAGTTCATTGGTCCTATAAAAAACAAAGCTCACCCTAATCAACACATAATTATTGTTTCATTAAACAACTATCCTTGCATAGTGCCTTTTGTAGTTGATGGTGACATTTGGTTCTTAAAGACAATCTATCCTAGTAGAAAATACAAGGGGAAAATATAAAATGAAAGAAATAGATTACGACAATATAGTCTTAGACGAAGAAGAACAATGGATAGAAGACCATTTAGAAGAATTTGAACCAGCTCCAGCCTGGATGCATGATGCACTTAGAGAAGCTGCTTCAAAGCCCCCTATTATTGAATACAGTAGCAAGCCCAACAAAAAAGTTATCACTTTAAGACTTATAGAAAAAGATATAAAAGCTTTAAAAGCCAAAGCCTCAGAAGAAGGATTGCCTTACCAGACAATGATAACCAGCATTATTCACAAGTATCTAACAGGGGCTCTTGTCGATATTAATGAAGCAAGAAAGATCATTAAAGTATAAGTTTCTGATAGGTAGTTATTGTTGTTAGTAGTTATGTTTTTTGTTGTCTAACTATAACTAACCTTTCTAACCCAATCTGCTTTCTAAGATTTAATTTAAGGGGAATAATACGCTATCGCTAAACAGAATTTTACCCTAGTTAGGTCACCACTCCGTCTACGCAATGCTTTGCATTGCTCCCCCTTCAGTCGAGCTTTCGCTCGCCAGCTTCCCCACAAAGTGGGGCAGCATCTTCAGTAAATCCACATCCAAAGGAGACCTTAAGGCACTCACCACCCAACATTAATCGAGGCTGTGCTAAAACTAATTTTTAAGTTCAAAAATAGATTGTGCTAATTGCCTACACAGAGCGGATAGCCAAGCAAAGCTTGCCGTGGTGAGTGGTTGGTGGTATGTGGTGAGTGAGCGGACAGCAGACGCGAGACCTTCTATTCTCCGCACAAGGCTCGTTCCCTCAATGATTATTCGAAGGCAGAAATTTACAGAGACCGCGGAGGAGAATAAGGTTGAGCAAGCAACTGTCCGCTATTGATTTTTGAAAGACCCCTTCAGTCGCTTTCAGCGACAGCTCCCCCAGCTAAACTTGGGGAGCATCTTTGGTTAAAAATAAAAACAAGAGGTAGTGTTATCAGGCGTAGAGGCTTGAGAGGCCTCGCTGAATTGCTGCACTGATTTTATTAGATTCCTTACGAAGAGTTTCTATTTCTTCATTCATAGATTTTTGCAATTCTAACAGTGAATGCAAATAACGAGTCGTCACCGCTGCCCGTTCTGCAAAACCAGCTGGAGTCAAGGTATACAAACATGCCCTGCGTTTATTTGTTGTTGATTCGGAAACAGCTACCCAGCCTTTATCAACCAACTCATTCAACATAAAGTTTACTTTACCTAAACTAACCCCCAAATCGCTAGCTAACTTTCTTTGGTTGGTCTTAGCACTTTTTTCTATTGTTTTAAGCAATTTGTATATTACTTCGTCAGTCATTTTATGTACCTTGTACAAAAAGATATCTATTTCAAAGTATTTATGGTAAACTAATTTCAGAGCAATTAATAAGCAAATTTATGAACACAAATTTTACGAATAAAATTTGTAATTTTTTGTTACTTAATTGCTTGAATTGACGGCAACACCGGCAATCTTGGCGGATAACGGTGCTGCCTAAATCAAATATGTTCGTTTATGAACATAATCAACTCTTTATTTATTGTAATTTTTAGATTTACTAAAGTCAAGTTTAAAAATTACAAAAGGTAGAATGATGTTCTCCAAAATTTTAACCAGACTGATAAGCGACAACAGAATCAGTCAATCCGAACTTGCCAACAAACTTGGCACTCATAGACAAAATGTATACCAGTGGGTCTCCGGCAAAACTGTTCCCCGAAACGATATGCTTTCAAAAATAGCTGATTATTTCGAAGTTAGCATAGACTATTTATTAGGCAAAGAAAACGAACAACTTAACAATTAGTTAAACAAAAATTAAACTCAAAATTTAAGCCACATAAAAATCTTAAAGATATTTTTTCTGACAATTTAAAATATTACAGAAAACAGGCTGGTTTAACCCAGGATGATTTTGCAAAATCTGTGCAAACTGACCCAGTTTATATAAGCTACATAGAAAATGGTAAGCGTTTTCCTTCTGTAGAATATATAGAAAAAATGGCAAATGTTCTAAACATAGAAAGCTATAAACTTTTTCTGCCTGCAGACTTAGAAATAAACAGCCTAGCCAACGATGTACTGTATAACAAAATAAAAGAAAGCGTTACAAAAGCAATAGACTACGTATTTGAGCAGCACCAAAATTATTAAGCAATAAAATCACCGGAATTAAACAATTCATTTAATTCTGGTGATAAATTAAAAAAGTTTGCCTTTTTGTTACAATTGGTTTTTACTATAAGTAAAGACATAGTTTGAACGCTATCAAATATCTAAATAACTGATATTTTCCAAAGGAACTTCTTGCCAATCAAATCAAGCTGTAATAATAACCTAATATTGGAGGGAAAATGATATTTGAACTTTTAAATCTTTGCATTGAAAAAAATGCTCTAATATTGGAGGGAAAATGATATTTGAACTTTTAAATCTTTGCATTGAAAAAAATGCTTCGGATTTACACTTTAAAACAGGCTACCCACCGATTTTAAGAATAGATGGCAATATGCAGCAGTTAATGAATATGCCCAAAATCACTAAAAAAGATTTTGAATCAATGCTTGATGAGATTTTAGATGATTCACAGAAAACAACTTTTGTAAAAAATCAAAGATTAGATTTCGGCTACAGTTTTAACGAAGCAAGGTTCAGGGTTAATTTATTTAAAGACTTACATGGTGGTAATGCTGGTTTTCGCATTATTCCATTTAAACAGCTTACTTTTGATTATATCGGACTGCCAGTATCTGCTCAGAAATTTGCTGATAAAAGAAACGGTCTGGTATTAGTAACAGGCAATTCCGGATCAGGCAAATCCACTACGCTTTCAACTTTACTTACTTACATAAACTCTAAGTATAAGAAAAATATTATTACGATAGAAAACCCTATTGAATACATATTTGACGACGATAAGTCACTGATCAGCCAAAGACAGGTTGGAGTAGACTGTGAATCTTTTGAGGAAGGAATCGCAGATGCTTTACAATCTGACAGCGATGTAATTTTTATCAGCGAACTCATCAGCGCAAAAGAAGCAGAACTCTGTCTGCAAGCTGCAGAATCTGGCAAACTGATATTCGCTATAATACAAGGGAACTCTTCCAAACAAGCCTTAGACAGATTCATTAAGTTATTTCCTAAATATACTCAAAATCAAATAGCTTCCAGACTGGCAAAGCATCTACTCGGAATAATAACACAGACTCTTATCGCAAAAAAATCAGAAACAGGCAGAATTGCTGCTTATGAAATATATATAAATTCTTTAAATGGGAAAAAAATAATAGCCGAAAAAAAATTACAATTAATCCCTTCCCTAATTGATTCTGCCTCATCTGAAGGTATGATTTCGCTGGACAACTACATAATAAAGCTTACAAAAACAGGTAAAATAACAAAAGAAGAAGGTATCGCCAAAGCCAGCAACCGTTCGATAGTCAAACAAAAACTCGAAGCTTTAAAGTAATATCACGGAGATTTTTTAAATGCAGCCAGAACTATTTAAACTATTTGAAGAAGCAATAAAAAAGGGAGCAAGTGACCTGATACTGAAACCTGGCTCACCTCCAGTTTATAGAATAAATCGCCATTTGGTAGTCTCCGAATATGAAAGTCTAGCTCCCCAACAAATGTATAATATGTTATTGCCTGTTTTAGGAGCTGCTCAACAAGAAAATCTTCATCAAAACTTCAAAACAGCTTCAGTTTTTACCTTAAATAGAACTATAACAAGAATTAGATGCTTCATTTACAAACAAAGAGGCGGATATGCCGGAACATTCAGGTTTGTTCCCAACAAAGTTGCAAATATTAAAAGTTTAAACCTGCCTAGTAGTCTTGAAAATCTAGCTTCTATCAGGAAAGGGATTTTCCTGGTTACTGGACCTGTCGGGAATGGGAAAACTCTTACCCTGTCTGCGTTGGCTCAATCGATTAACGAACGCTTATCACGCTATATTATTACTATTGATAAGCTAATCGAAGTTGTTTATCAACCTGTTAAATCTGTTTTTACTCAAATAGAAGTTGGAAAAGGAATTAACACATATTTTGAAGCTGTTGCAAACGCCCTGAGAGAAGATGCTGATGTTATCATACTAGGCGATTTCAACGACAAAGACATGGTAGAGCAAGCTCTCATAGCAGCCGAAACAGGTCATCTTGTTATAGCTTCCCTTGAAGCAGCTGGTTCTGTTAGTGCAATTGAAAGAATAGTCAGTTTATTCCCTATAGAAAAACAAGATGAAATAAGGGCACAGCTAAGTCAAAATCTTATAGGAATCTTCTCTCAAAGATTGGTTCCTTGCATCGATTATAAGAAAAAAGCTTCTGTTGCTTACGAACTATTATTCGCTACTCCAAACATTCGAAACATAATAAAAGAACGCAAATATTCTCTTCTTTCTTCATCACTATTAAACACAAAAGAAAATGGCTGCATCAGCTTTAGAGAATCTATAGAAAAACTGGTTAACATAGAGAATATAGACAAAGACTACCTTAAAGACCTGCTTAAGGAGGTAGAAGAATGAAAGAATCAGCTCAAAAACATATTTCAGAAACAATAATAAAACTTGCCTCAGCAATTTGCAGACAAATTAATGGAAAATACACAAAAGAAAGTAAAGG
>ONIU01000221.1 GCA_900317935.1 uncultured bacterium | reverse complement strand
GCTGTTAAAGGATAGTATATATAATTGCGGACAGCTAGCTTGTTCGACCTTATTCTCCTCCGCGGTCTCTTAAAAATTCTGCCTTCAAATAAACTTTGAAAGAACGAGCCTTGTGCGGAGAATAGAAGGTCTCACGTCTGCTGTCTGCCTCTACACCCTTCACCCTACACCCTAAAAACACTGAATTGCCACGCCTCTGATTGCTACGCAATCAGCCCCCTCAGTCACTACGTGACAGCTCCCCCACCATACGTGGGGGAGCTTCTAAGGATTATAATAACAATTGATTTGAAAGGAATTGATTACAATGACTAAAAAAATACTAGTTGCTACTGAAAAACCCTTTGCAAAAGAAGCTACTGAACTCATGAAAGCCGCTCTTAAAGACGGTTATGAAATGACATTCTTAGAAAAATATACAAGTGTTGATGAATTCAAAGCTGCTGTAAAAGATGTTGATGCTCTTATCATTAGAAGTGATAAAGCTACAAAAGAAATTATGGATGCAGCCAAGAATCTTAAGATTATCGTAAGAGCTGGTGCTGGTTTTGATAATATCGATCTTCCAGAAGCTACTGCTCACGGTCTTGTTGCCATGAACACTCCTGGTCAGAACTCTAATGCTGTTGCAGAACTTGCTATCGGCATGATGATTATGATTGCTCGCAATAACTATAACGGCAAATCAGGAACTGAAATTCACGGCAAGAAACTTGGCATTTATGGTTATGGCAATGTCGGCAGACTTATCGGCAAATATGCTATGGGCTTCGGTATGGAAGTTATTGCATACGACCCATATCTTACTAAAGAAGTTATCGAAGCTACTGGTGCAAAACAGTGCACTGATCTTGATGAACTTTTTGGAACTTGCCATTACGTTTCTCTACACTGCCCTGCCAATGATGAAACCAAGAATTCAATCAATATGAGCAAGATGGGCAAAATGCCAAAGGGTGCTACTCTTGTAAACACTGCTAGAAAAGAAGTTGTCTGCGAAGAATCTTTGAAGAAGATGCTTGCTGAAAGACCAGACTTCAAGTATGTTGCAGACGTTGCTCCTGACTGTGCTGCTGAACTCAAAGAAAAATATTCTGACAGAGTATTCTTTACACCAAAGAAACTCGGTGCTCAGACAGAAGAAGCCAACATTAACGCTGGTGTAGCCGCTGTTAAACAGATTATGGATTTCTTTGAAACCGGAAACAAAAAGTTCCAAGTAAATAAATAAAATTTAAAAAGCTTCACGATAAATTCGTGAAGCTTTTTTTATTATAAAATTACCATGAGCATATTCTCTCTAATAATGATTTCAGGCATGATAAGCTTTGCCGCATATGGAATAATCGCTTTAACAGGCAGGCATACAAGAGAAGAAGAACGTAGGATTACAGCTAGAAACAGGACTCTATTTATAAAAAGCTTCCCTTTTCTCTGGGGTTTTACTGTATTAACATTATGTTTAGCTTTAATATCCCTTTTTTTTATTATATTTAAAAATCAATCAGATAATTTACCTAAAATATTTGAAAAAGAATTTGTCTTTAAAGATATAATAATTCCATTTATTATATTAACAGGAATATCATTACCAATTTCTCTTAAAAATTTCCAAAATGCATCTAATGAATTAAAAAATTATTTCCCATTTCTAATAGTTTCTATTCTGCTAATGGTAATTTTTAATTCCTTAACTATTAGTCTATTAATTGAATTAATCTTTATTAAATAATCAATAATTAAAATAAATATATATTTTTAAATAAGTCTATTTTTTCTTGGGAAATCTTCAAACCATTTCGAATATAACCGTTAAAATCACCATATAATTCTTCTATTTTCTGATAAACCCCTGAAAGATATTCTTCCTTAGCGCCAAATAAGTATTCTATTGTTTTATTAAAAGTTAACAATTCATCAGAAGAAGGTTCAGGTCTTAAATACTTCTGAGCCAGTCTCAAAGCGATTTCATTTACTTCATCTTTTATGCATTCATTTGTATAAAGATAGTCTTCAAAAATATCATCTCTGTCTAATCCTAATATCTCTTCTATAATAACTGCCCCGAAACCCGCTCTGTCTTTCCCGGCTGTACAATGCCATAAAGCAGCTTTATCTCTTTTTTTCAAGAGCATTTCAATAAATGTCTTATAACTAGAAAGAGGTAATTCATCAGTAACAAAGCTTTTATAAATATAAATCATATGGTTTCGAGCACCTTCAGAATTATCTGCAAATCTCTGAACTAGAGAAAGTGTAGCCTTCTTTTCTCTGGTTATTCCTTCTGTAAGTTCTCTAATGACAGGGAGATTAACTTTCTCTGCACCATCGATTTCAGGGTCAGCTTTTTCAATTGTTTCTTTTTTTGACCTAAAATCAAAAATTATTTCAACCAATTTACTCAGTTTTTCTATATCAGATTCACTAGCACCAGTCAGATGACCGCTTCTGAGCAGTTTACCTTTTACAATTCTTTTACCATCTTTGGTTTCTAGACTACCTAAATCACGTACATTATTTAATTTCTCAAAAACGAGTTTTTCACTTCTCATAAAAATCCTTATAAATTATGCTGGAATCATGTTTTCTAAGATTTCTAACAGAACGTCAGGTTGTACTGGTTTACTGAGGTGTGCGTTGAGACCTGCTTGCAAACTTCTTTGAACATCTTCATCAAAGGCATTAGCAGTAAGAGCAATAATAGGAATAGTCTTAGAATCTTTGTGACCCATCTCTCTAATCTTGCCTGTAGCTTCCAAACCATCCATTACAGGCATTCTCATATCCATTAAAATTGCATCATAATAGCCTGGTTCGTGGGATTCAAACATTTCAACGGCAATCTTACCGTTTTCGGCAACTTCAACTTCCATATCACGCATTTTCAAGACCATCATCATTATTTCAGCGTTAACCTGCATATCTTCTGCAAGCAGGATTCGTTTGCCTTTCAAATCTGTTTTATTAGCAACTGGAGCTTTGATATTTTTCTTCTTAACTGCTTCTTTAAATTCATCTAACAAATTAGAAGCAAAGAGAGGCTTAGCAATAAAGCTATCTACACCGGCCGCAATAGCTTCATCTATAATGTCATCCCAGTTATAAGCGGTAAGAATAATTATTGCAGATTCATTACCTATAACAGACCTGATCTGGCGAGCTGTTTCAACACCATCCATTTCAGGCATCTGCCAATCTATTACAATAAGTTTGAAAGGTTCACGACGAGCATGATGTATTTTAACCTTTTCGATAGCTTCTTTGCCAGAATATGCAAAATCAGATTTGATACCGACTTTTTCTAATACGACTTTTGCATGTTCACAGGCTACTTTATCATCATCTACAAGAAGAACACTCAAATCTTGCAGTCTAAGTTCTCCAGAATTTTCATCTGTAGATTTCCTTGTAGAATCAAGCAATGTTACGGTAACTGTAAATGTTGTACCTTTACCTTTTTCGCTTTCGACGTCAATGTCACCGTTCATCATCTTGACAATATTCTTTGTAATTGCCATTCCAAGGCCAGAACTTCCGTATTTGTTGGTAAATGAAGAATCTTCCTGGGAGAAAGTATCAAAAAGCTTTGGTAGGAATTCTTTACTGATACCGATACCAGTATCTTTAACTATAAACTTGAATGTAGATTTTCCATCAAAGTTTGCTGTTTTACTAACTATGAAATCAACTTTACCGTCTTTTTCAGTGAATTTAACAGCATTACCAAGAATATTAATCAGAACCTGACGAAGTTTTGTGTTGTCGCCAATGTAATAATCATCGATATGACCTTCCAGATGGCAATTGTATTCAATTTCTTTATCACGGCACTGAGCACTGAATATAGTATTAAATATCATTAATCAAGCTAAGTAAATGCTGGGCGGAAGTTCCTATTTTTTCCAATAAATCTCTAGTCTTATCGGAAATTTCTGGGTCATGCAAAGCAATACTATCTAAGCCTATAATAGCGTTCATAGGAGTACGTATTTCGTGGCTCATATTAGATAGGAATGTTGTTTTTGCTTTGCTTGCTTCTTCAGCGACTTTTAAAGCATCTCTTAAAGCTTCGCTTTTCTGAAGAGATTCTCTCATTTCAGCATCTATGTCTACAAAACCAACTCCTACTAACTGAACTACATGCCCTGCTTCAGCATTCATATGAGTTACACGAGCCATTTTAATCATTTCATAGGATTCTTTTTCTTCATGAATTCCTAGATAACGGAAAGAGATAACTGGTTCTTCCGAAAGCTTTTTACGTATATTATCTGGTTTTATAAAATCTAAGAATTCTTTTCTATAGCTTTCAGCAACATTAGCATTTGCATATTCAATAATTTTTGTAATGTATGAGAATTTGTCGCCTTCGAGAACTTTGACTGCCAACTTATCATCGCTTCTATAGCAAATAGCTTCATCATTTTCA
>ONIU01000222.1 GCA_900317935.1 uncultured bacterium | reverse complement strand
GCTTTTGGTTCTTCTTTCTTTTCAGGTTCTATGGATTTATCGTTTTTAAGCTTGTCTAAGGTATCTAACAGCTTGTCAACTTCTATATCCTTATTCTCCCACCAATCCATACTCCACATTCTGATTATGTTCCAGCCTAAGCCTCTAAGAACACTTGCCTGTGAAAGTTCTCGGTCTCTAGTGGTCTTGCATTCTGCGTAAACAGGTCCATCGAGTAAAATACCAAGCAAATATCTGTTTTCATTTCTTGGGTCGATTACGCCCAAATCAACCTTGAATTCAGAATTACCTATATTGGTATCAACAGCATAGCCCTGTTCTTTTAAAATTTTGCTAAGACTCTTTATAATGCCGTTTTGAGTTGCATTCTTTTGTGCAGAGAAAGAATAGCCTTTAGGATTTCTAGCAAAATCAAGGAAGTTTCTAAGAGCTATAACGCCTTCTGCTTTGGTTTTGTTGGTATCTATATGTTCTGGCAGCATTGAGCTGAATACCATCATTTCGCGTTTAGAACGGGAAACGGCAACGTTAAGTCTTCGCCAGCCGCCATCTTTGTTCAAAGGACCGAAGTTCATAGAGACTTTGCCTTCTTTGTCTGGCCCGTAACCAACTGAGAATATGATTACATCGCGTTCATCACCTTGAACATTTTCAAGATTTTTGATGAATAAGGGGTCTTCTTTTTTGTAAGCCCAGCTTTCAAGTTCCAAATCGTTCTTACAAGCTTCAGTAAAGAGGTCATCAATTAGGTTTTGTTGTGGAATATTGAATGTTACAACACCGACAGAATACTTAGAGAGTTTTGGGTCTTTGCTTCGGCGAATCAGTTCTTTAACAACGGCTTCTGCTTCTTCTTTGTTGTAACGCTTGCCGGAGCCATGGTCGAAAGTTCCTTTTACATGAACAAAATTAACTTTTGATTCTCTGTCGTCAACAGACGGGAATGTAAAGAGCTTGCTTTCGTAGAAGTTATGGTTAGAGAATGCTATCAAGCTTTCGTGTTTACTTCTGTAGTGCCACAACAAATGTGTTTGGGGCATATTTAAGGCTAAGCAGTCGTCAAGAATGCTTTCCATATCTTCCAAATCAAGGTTATCTTCATCTACTGCAGCAGAAGAGAAGAATGAAGTTGGTGGCATCTGTTTTGGGTCACCAACGATTATTGCATTCTGACCTCTTGCAAGAACTCCGACTGCTTTACTGGTAGTAAGCTGAGAAGCTTCGTCGAATATTACCAGATCAAAAGGTGATTTGTTGGGGTCGATATATTGAGCAACAGAAATAGGGCTCATGAGCATACAGGGGCAAAGTCTTGGCAAAATGTTTGGAATTTGGCCGAAAAGCTTTCTTAGTGAAGTTCCACGCCCACCGCTCTTTATTGCTCTCTGTAAAATACCTAGTTCTGAACTTTGTGCCGCTTCTCTTGTGAAATCAGGCAGTTTTGCTGCTAGACGGTAAACGATTTCTCTGTTTCCAAGCTCACTAATCTGCTTGTCAAGAGTAATAAAACGGTCTACTTTCTGATCGAACAGCTTGCCAGAGAATGAATTTAAGGTCTTTGAAGCATCTATGGCTCTAGAAGCAAGTCCTTTGCTAATAGCTTTCTTATAAGCTCCTAATATGTCATCGTGGTCCATGCCTTTCTGGTATGCTTCAACTATAACGGCTAAACCGGAATCTTCTGTTTCTTTTGCAGTCTGATTCCAAAGAACCCATTCTTTTATTTCTTCAACGTGCTTCAAAATGCTGCTGCACATTTTAAGGTCTTCAGCAATGGGGGCTTTGAATTGTTCAACAGGCTTAGGTTGAGCGACTTTTGCAAATTCTTCCCATACAGTTATTTTGTCTTTATTGGCTTTTTCTACTTCGCAAGCATCTTGAGTAAGCTCTTTATTGCTGCATAGTTTAATTCTCAATTCTTCATCGTTATAGAGTTCATTTAATTTGGCAGAGCTTTCCCTAGCGGCATTAGCATAATCTCTGACTTTGTTCCAGTCTGTATTTTCACCGTTGTAAAGAGAATCTAATTCTGCTGTATATTTTTTGAATAGTTCGTCTGCTTTTGCTTTTTCAGATTGATATAACGAGAGGTTGGAAAGATCTGTTCCTAGAGTATCTGCATTAACAGAAGCTTTTGCAAAGGCTGAAACCTTGCTTTTTAAACTCCATAACCCGAAAAATCTGGGAATAAACCATGAATTACTTTTCTGTGTGTGAGTTGTTGATAATTCACTACCGTTCTGGTCGAAAAATTCAGGTTTCCAATTCTTTTCCAAATCTGCTCGAAGTTCTTTTGATTTAATGAAATGATCAGCCATTTCAGCCATTTCTGTCATGCATATATTCATGCCTTTGTGATCAGCCCAGGCCTTGGGCAGATATGACCATTTGGCAACCTGTTCAGCAGTTGTTAATAGTTTTGACCATTCCAGGTCGTCTTTTATATCAGTTAATCCAGCTTTATTCTGGAAATCTACCGCTAGAGTATGTAGCTTTTCGAGAGCATTCAAATACTTTTCTGTTTTTGAATTGAGTTCATCTTTTAAACTCTGGTTGTATTCTGTGCACCCAACTCTAGAAAGCGCGTGTTCAGCCGGGTGACCTACTGCACGGGCAGCATTTATAAGTGATTCTATAGCGTGGCTTTGTTTATTGAGGAGCTCAGCGGTGATGCTTTCCAAAGCTTCTGAAGAAAAAGCTGGAATATCTGGAAAGTTTGCATTTAGCTCATAATCATTTATAAGCTGGTATATGCTTAAGCCATAGCTTTGTTTTTTGTGCAGGTCTTCGGAATAGATATCAAGTTCTTTTCGAAGTTTTGATATTTCTTCAGCTTTCTGTTTATATTCTTCACTAGCTTTAGGTCTGCGAAATTCTGTTGTCTGCTGTAGCTTTTCCAAAACCGCTTTTTTGCGTGATTTATTAGAGTGAAGTTCGAGACAGAAGGGGGCTAAACCTATTGAAGAAAGACGTTTCTGAACAACTTCCAAGGCAGCCATTTTTTCAGCAACAAAAAGAACGGTTTTGTTCTGCCCAAGAGCATTTGCAATTAATGAGGTGATTGTCTGAGATTTACCTGTTCCTGGAGGGCCGTGAAGAACAAATGATTTGTTTTCGCAGGCGCTTCTGACGGCAAATAGCTGAGATGCGTCCGTTGGCATAGCCATGAATACATCGTCTTCACAAACATGGTCGCCAGTTTCCATGGTTTCGGCTTCCCATGTGAGCTTGCCTTCAAGAAGACTTTTAACTATTTTGTTCTTTATTAAGTCGTCAGAGCGGTTTGTAAGGTCATTCCACATTACAAACTGTGTAAATGAGAATATGCCTACTGCAGCTATTTCCAAAACTTCCCAGTTTTCCTGAGGTTTAGCATACTCGCGAATTGTATCGAAAATTTTGCGTGTATCAAGCCCGTGTTCATCAAGGGGTAGGGGGTCTAAGCCTTCAACTTCTATTCTGAAATCCTGTTTAAGCTTTTCTAATAGTGTGATATTAAGCTGGGGGTCATCGTCTCTCAGACTGATTGTATAGCCTTGTGCCGCTGATTTTCTAATTATATCAATAGGATAAAGAATAATCGGTGCGTAACGAGCCGGTGGGTTGTTTCCCTTAGATTCAAACCACTTTAAAAGCCCAAGTGCCAAATAAAGTGTATTGGCACCGTTTTCTTCAATAGAACTTTTGGCTGAGCGGTAGACTTCTTTGATAGCTTTTTTTAATTCGCCTTCTGTTAAAGATGAATAAAGATGGTGCTTGGCAAATTCCTTCTGAAGGTCTTCGTCTTTGATTTCTGTTTTTAATAAATCATCGTATTTGAATTCTTCTTCAGAAAAGACCAGTTTTTCTGGTTTGGCAGTGATTAAGTGGAATCAGCGTGCGTGACTTACGCATATTAATAAGCTGATTGCGCAAACCTAAGTCTAGAAGTTTCCTTTCCCACATGGCCTTTTTGGTCTGATATTGGGGTGGGAGAGCATTTGTGCTTGTGCCATTCACTGAAGTAACTTGGGTATTGGAAGAATCTGCAGAAGAATTTGTCTGCGGAGTTGTTTGATTATCAACAGTTACGCTCATTTATACTCACCTTCTTATTTATTGTCTTTGAATATTTGTTGTAGATATTATTTTATAACAAATTTCTGTTTTTTTTCATCATAAACAAGTTTATTGATGTTTTTATCAAGCCAGTTTAAATAAAAACTGAATAATTCTCGCTTTTCTTCGAAAGAAATACGATTATTGTTTAAACCAATGTCTGGTCGTTTTTTTACATCAATACGGCGGACTAATTCTTTATAGCATTGAATTCTAGCAGCAGGAAAATTATCGTCTAAACCTTCTATCAATATATATAATTTTTTTGGGTCTGAAACTGGCAGAACATCGTAACCATATTTTTTGAAACCTTCATATATTATTTTTTTGTAATCTTCTTTTTCATGGGCAGAAAACCATTCTTTAAAACTTATTGTAGGTTCTTCTACTATTTTGAGTCTAATCAAAGATTCAAGCCTTCTAGGTGGGAATATTCTATTAAAAGAATCAGTAAATCCAAAATGTCTAAAATACATTATTTCTAATGCATTCCCAGTTTCTTCATATAACCTATGTAAGACAAAAGTTTTTTTGTCTTCTTCTAAAAATTGCTCATTAACTTTAATAATTGATTCACATAAATTAACTAAAAGGCTTATGGTTCTTTTCCCTCTAAATACAGTTAAAGCATCAATTAAATAAATATAGAGAAGCATATTATTATCAGCAAATTCTGAATCAAAAAGTTTTTTTATGTTTTCTTCTGTTAAATATTTCTCTGATTTAGCTAACAGTGCTTCAAAAGAAGGTTTATCGTTAATTAATTTTAGTAGTTTAGCATAATCTAATATTTCATATGCATTTGTTGTTTTATTTATTCCTTGAACGAATTTATCAGAAGGCAAAAAATGGACTATTGGTTTTAAGCTTTGAGTTATAGAATAACTGTTTGGATTTTTAAAAAATAAGTCACTTAGAAATTCTGCCGCTTCTTTGGTTTCATCGGACAGTGCAAATAAAGCATTTTCAAGTTTAAAATTCTTAATTATGCCATATTCTAAAATTTTTATTCTTTGCGTTTCCTCGTCTATAATGTATTTAGTGTCATTTTTTTCTTTAACCAATTTGTAATAATCAGGCGGATTATCAATTGCAGATTTTATTATTTCTTTTAATCTAGGAAAAATGATATCCCTTCTTGTGGAATAACGAAGGTAATTTGCTGCTTCACTTCCAATTACAGGATTGGATAATTTGTCTAAATAGTCATTAATTCTTCTTTCATCTAATCTATCGAATGTTTCTTTTGAAATATTACCAAAGCTACCCATATTGGAATTGGCAAACTTTAAAGCTCTAATGTATATGTCTGGTAAAGCTTCTGAAGTTTCTAATAATTTAGAATAATATTTCTGGGCTTCATCAAATTTTTCTAATCTTCTGTTCATTTCACCTAGCAGTAAATAAACTTCTAGTTTTTGTTTTTCAGTTAGATCATCATTCAGAGAAGCTGTTAAAAATTCTATAACTTTGCTCTGATAGTATCTTTCTTTTTTTATAGAGTTTCTCAACCCCTCAAATAAATCAAAGAACTGACTTGAACCGCTACATTTTTCCGCTTTTTTTATGTAAAATTCTGCCTTTGTATTTTCGCCTGCTATGCGTAGGCTGTAAGCTAAAGAACAGAAACATTTAAGCTTTTCATTTTCATCGTTTATACTTAGTTTTTCTGTTTTTTCGGCTATTTTAATAATGAAATCTGCATAAGTGAAAGTGTTTGCCTCATATAAATTTAATCTTTTATTAAGGTTTATATATTCTTGTTTGATTATATCGTTTTTGTTGCCAAAAAATTCTGAAGAGTCATACTCCATATCGTTTCCATTTTTATCAAGTATTAAATGGAGGGTTCTTATGCTCCATGCCGAAGCTAAATAAAGTTTCCCGATTTGATAATTAGATTCTTTGTTTGTTGCTGATAATTGTGCTGCTATTTCAAAACACTTAAAAGGAGGAAATAATAAAAAACTTTCTAATTTTTCTAAACCTTTTGAGGGAGGATAATTTTCTTTAAGCCAAAGTGTTAGTTTGTTTTTTTCTTCATCGGTATATTTTTTTTCAAAGTCTTTTGCTAACCCACAGTAATTGCAATTATAACACCTTACTACATAATTTGATAGTGGTATTGAAGGAGATGCTAAGTCATGGGGATAAAGGTCATAATCTAATATAAACTTATTAAGAGGTTGTATGGAAGTAACTTTAAGTTTGGTTTTACATAACGGGCAGGCTTTTTCTTCTATTTTAATCTCATCAGCAAAGGAGCTATTGATTACAAAAAAGTAAAAACAAACAATTAGTGTTATCTTTTTTATCATAGTTTTTCCATAAAAGAAAGAATTAATAATTTAGTTTAACATATAAAACTATATAAGCGTTAGTATTCATAGAAAAGCAAAGATAAAATACTAAAATTTCTGTTTGTTTTGCTATCAGTAGAAATTAAGTAAATCAAAAGGCAATTAATTAGTAAACTTTAAACTTTTGAATTAATAAAGGTAATAACTTTATTTATTATGCTTTGGGTGTCTAGGCCGAGCATAGCTTTAAGTTCTTTCAAACTTCCGTGTTGAACGAAACTGTCGGGAAGCCCTAATCTCAGTAATTTATTTGACGCACCGGCATCT
>ONIU01000223.1 GCA_900317935.1 uncultured bacterium | reverse complement strand
GAAAACCACTCAAATCTTTTGGCAGGAACGCCTTCTCTTTCATTAAAAGCTCTAAGCGAAAAACCGCCTTTTTCCACATCTCTTGCAACAGACCCAGTATCACTAAATTCAAATGTTTCGTTGAAAATAACGAAATTTTCATTTGTAACAACTTCAGAAATAGCATCGTGGGGTTTTGAAGTTTCTAAATATGAAGTTTTTCGATTACTAAAATTATCCAGCTTAGCTTCAGCCTGTGTAGCCTCATCAGAGTCAGGATAAATTATAGTAATCTGCTGCAGAGTTTCTATAGATTTTTCAATATCGCCACGCAATTCAAGTAATGTAGCAAGTTTCAAAAGTCTGTCTGGTTCTTTATCTTTAGTTTCAGAAAGATAAGTTAAATATTTAACACCGTCTTCTATTAAACCATGTTCATTTTTTTCCATTAAAGTTGGCATCAGACGAAGACTGGCTAAATAATCATCTATAGCAGCTCTTATATTTCTTTTTTTATAAAGCTCCATAGCAGAACTAAATAATCTTGTTGCTTCTTCAGTCTGTGCCATTTCTGGCAGATGCTCTAATTTCATAAAAGCTCTGCTTTGAAGCAAATCTGGCAGTTTACCGCTTTTTAAAGCAATCTTATAATGATAAGTAGCAAATTCAAAACGTCTGACCGCTTCAAGACATTCACCTATTCTGAAATGAAGCTTTGCAGCAATTTCATCGTTGGTAGTCATTCCTAAGCCCTCATAATAGAATGTGAGGGCTTCACGATAATCGTTCTTTCTAAATAGGTCTTCTGCCCTGATCAAGCACTTATTAATAGTATATGGAGGAGTAATTTTATCTGCATTATGAGCAAACACAACTTCAGAATATACTAATGCAGAAGTTAATAAAGCATATAAATATAGCTTTTTATTCATTTTTTACTTCCATACCTTTTGACTAATCTAAAATCCCCCTGTCACCGATTGCTTCGCAATCAGCCCCCTCAGTCACTTCGTGACAGCTCCCCCACCATTCGTTGGGGAGCTTCTTCGGCCCAAAAAGAGAATTTTTCTTTTTAAATTCCTAATTCCTACGACTCGCTTGCCATCCTTGGCGCTCGCTTGCACTTCGCACATCCTGTGCTCGTAACTCCTAACTACTAATTTTCTAGAATGAGCCAGTGAAATTATTAGGAACAACCGAGCGCATGATCAAATCATTATTCTTGGTATTAGGAACAGTTTCAATAAGCAGATACTTTATACCGCCGTTTTGAATATCCTTACGAATTTCTTTTAAAAGTGGAATAACATTTAAATCACCGCTTTGGAAAAGACCTAAGTTATAAAGATTGTTTCTATTGGCATCTACATAAGCATAATAAGCATCATTATATCTGATAAGAACCTGTTCAGCATAATGAGTGTCTTTTTCTTCAAGACCCTTATTATAATCTTTTTCTGCTCTAAGCATATCTTTAAGAGCTTTTTCCATTTCTTCTCGGCGATTATTCCATTTATCAAGTCCCTGAATCAATTGCTGGAACATTACAACAGAGATAGCTTCAGAATTCTGTCTATATACTTCAACGATATTATCGCCTTCCAGCAAAGCAATACCAAGATTATAGGCAAGTTTAACACCAAATTCCTTAGCCATCTTCTTAAATACAGGCAAAGAAATACCACCATTTCTCAGAAGAACATTCATTTCATGTTTTTTAGCAGCATCACAAATTTCTTTTAAACATTTCTTAAACTGGGTTTCTGCTAATGGGTCAATAAATTCTCCAGGCTGAGAAACAGGAACGATAATATTTTTAACGCCATACTTAGAACCTAGCTCAATTATAGGAAGACAATCTTCAACTTTTAACTGAGTGTATATCGGATTCCCTTTAAAAGCATTTGGAATAGCTAAATAGCAAGGACGGAAATGAACTATTTTTTCAGGTCTCTGGTAAATCTTTCTTTTTCCTCTGATTTTTTCATCTTCGCGCTTAGTGCTACTAGTCTGGTTTAAAGCCGGAGGAACATTATAAGCACTGCCTATATATTCAGGAAGAGTTAAGATAGCCTCAATACCTAATTCCTGTGTTTTTTCGAGCATTGTTTCAAATGCTTCCGAATCATTTTTCAAACCAGGGTCATTAACCCTGATATCAATAAAGTTCATTTTATCACGCCATTTGGCTAATGAACCATTACTGCTGATAGAAATTGGCGGATCTAATGGGTCTTGAGAACCGCCTACAGCTTGTTCCACATAACCGAGAAGAAAAGTTGTTTCTGTATTATTCATAATAGCCTTAATCTACCATATTAGAGCAATCTAAGCAATAGAATATTAGAGAATAGAGAATAGAGAAAAAAAATAAAAAAAAGTACTAAAGTATGAGAAGAAAGTTTCCGATACCTATTAAAGAAAAGCGAAAAATAGGTTAAGGAGGCACTAAAATGCAATTAAACCAAGAAGAAGCTTACTACGTTCTTACCAATCTCGATGTTTTCGTTAACAGATTCGAAAGAGCAACTCACAAAAAAGTTACTCCAGGCGCTTTGCAGATTATTCACGAAATTCTCACTGAAGCATCCTTCCCAGAAGGTGTGAAGTCTAAAAACCTCAACTAAGATACTAAAACCAAAAAGCTCTTGGTGAAAACCAAGAGCTTTTTGGTTTAGAGATAAGAGAAGAGAGACGAGAGCTGAGGGAATAAGACCCCCTCAGTCTCGCTATCGCTCGCCAGCTCCCCCAGCAATTTTTTTCAAAAATTCTGGGGGCGCTTCTATAAGATCTGCCCCCAAAGCGAAGCTGTTGGGGGAAGTGGCTGCAGTAAGGCAGACGAAAGGGGGAGCAATGCTAAAGCATTGCGTTGATTCTTAGATGAATTACGCAAAGCTTCGCTTTGCTCCCCCTTCAGTCACTTCGTGACAGCTTCCCCGCATAGCGGGGCAGCATCTTCAACTCGCAACAGCGGTTACAATGCTAACTTAGCTGGCAACACCCACCACCAATCACCAACCACTAACCACGCCAAGCGAAGCTTGGCTCTAAGCACTAAAACCAAAAAGCTCTTAGCAGTTGCTAAGAGCTTTTTGGTTTTAGAGATTAGAACGTATATTCTAATGAAGCATAAATCTGCTTGTTATAGACTTTATCAGCAAAATTAAATTCAAGTTCCTGAGAAGCATTGTTAAATTCGCTGTAGTAAGTCTTTTCCAACAAACCATTCAAAGCAAACTTCAAATTATTCTTCAACCAGCGGTTATAGCTTATTTCGGTAACAGGCTGCATCTTGCTGGTCCAGCCAGAGGGGACTCCGCCGAGATTTCTGAATTCCATTTTTCTCCATCTCTGTGAAAGTTTCCAGTCATAGCTCTTACGTTTATAGAAAGACAGATTAAATCCGCTTTCCAAGAAACGATAATCAGTAAAGCTAATGGAAATATTATCGTAACGTCTGTTAAAATGTTCTGTTACCCAAGACAATTTGTAATTATTTTTAAGATTCCAGGACAAGTCAGCAATAAAATCATTTTCATCAAAATCTAAGGCTGCATTGCTTACAGAATTTCTTTGATGATATGTATCTTCAAACTTGATCTTGTAATCCTTATTTACAGTTCTTGCCCAACCGACATGGAAGAAATTATTCTTATGAGCAAAATCCCTGGTGTTTTCATCGTTATAAATATAACGATAATCAGCACTTACAAAGGTTCTATCATCTGTTTTAATATTGAAGCCATTGAAAACGTTGACTTCTGCATAACCTCTAGGTTCATCTGAACTATAATTACGCTTAGAATACTGACCTTCAAAGTTGTAATTAACTCTATCGTTAACAGGCAGACTATAATTCATCATAAACAAATCATCATAATAACTTGTTCTGAATGATATCAAAGATTCATGTTCATAAAGTCTTCTGTCATAAGTATTTGAAAGAGTTAAATCAGCACTGTTGCCTTTAAAATTCTTATTTAATTCAGCGTGAATGTTAAGATTCTTATAATCCAGATTAT
>ONIU01000328.1 GCA_900317935.1 uncultured bacterium | reverse complement strand
GTTAATGCAGTTTACGACCATTACATAGACAGATTAAATTATACAGAGTCAAGCATTACACCCATTGCAAACGCTAATATAACTGTTGGTGAACGCCTTATAGAAAACTTGCAAAAAGTTCAATCAAGAAATTCAATTTTTAAAAGTAGTAGCTTAGTTGGCTCTATTCCCCAATTTACAATAGAAATGGAAACTGGCACAGGAAAAACTTTTGTTTATCTGAAAACTATTCTTAGCTTGTGGGCTACTTATGGTGGTCAGTTTAAAAAATTTATTATTGTTGTTCCTACAAACCCAATCTTACTTGGAGTAAAAAAATCTATAGAAATGCTAGCTCCTTATTTTCAGCGAGATTTTAACATTAATATTTCTGTTCCTGAAAATAAAAATAAGGAAAAAGAAAACGGCGTAAGTTTTGTTTTCGACTCAAATTGCCCAGTAGAAAAGGTTACTAGTGATTTTATCGAAAAAGAAGACTTATCGATAATGCTTATTTCTTACCATCTGTTTAATAAAAACTCTAACAGACTTAGAAATGCAAAAGAAAGAGGTTACGTAGTATGGGAAGATTTGAGGAAAATAAAGCCAATCGTTATTATTGATGAACCCCAAAAAATGGAAGGAACGATAAAAAAGAAAAGTTCTTCTTTACAAGCTATAGAAGAATTAGAACCATTAATGATTTTAAGGTATTCCGCAACTCATAAAAACTTATATAATCAAGTTTATAAACTAGACTCATTTCAAGCTTATAAACGTCATTTAGTTAAAAGCATAAAAGTTAAAACTGTTCACGGAGATACACCTAAAAATTTTCCTTATATAAGATATAAAGGAATGAACCCTGATTTAACAGGAAGAATAGAAATATTTTCAAATCTAGATAGCACTGTAAAAACTGCAAAATTTAATGTTGATTTAAATTCTTCTTTAGAAGAACTTTCTGGTGGGTTACCTCAATATAAAGGCTATTATATAGCAGAGCAACCTAGAAAGAATTTCCCATTATCGGTTGATTGTGGAGATGGAAATATATTGAAATTGGAAAAAGGTAAAAGCAACGATGAATTAGACCCAAAAGAAAGCATGGAAAAAGTTATTGAAATAGCTATTAAAGCTCATTTTGACAAACAAATTGAATTATTGAGAGCAGGAAAAAGAATTAAAGCTTTGACTTTATTCTTTGTAGATTCTGTTGCAAAAGTTAGAAGTTTTGAGGGTGATGGAAGAGGAGAATATTTAAAATTATTTGATGCTGTGTTTGATAGAGTTCGTAGAATGCCAAAGTATTCTGAAACCTTTGACAGATTAAGAGAAGAAATGGCTTATTTAAATCCTGATTTCCCTGTAACAGAAGTAAGAGAAGGTTATTTTGCTGTTGATAAAAATAAAAAAGCTGTAGAAGTAAAAAATTGGGATAGTTATAAATCTGACGAAGAAATAAAAATTGATTCTAAAACTCAAGAAGACATTGACAGAGGAATTGACCTCATTTTAAATAAAAAAGATGAATTAATCAGCTTTGATACAAAATTATGTTTTATCTTTTCCCATTCTGCGTTAAGAGAGGGCTGGGATAACCCTAATGTTTTCACTCTTGTAACCCTAAAAGAAGGAAGCAGTGATATTTCTAAAAAACAGGAAATTGGCAGAGGTTTAAGACTTCCTGTAGATGTTTATGGAAACCGATGTTATGATGAGCAGTTGAACGAATTAACGGTTATTGCAAATGAATATTATGATGATTTTGCCGAGGCATTGCAAAAGGATTTTAACGAATCTATAAATTATGATGTAAACGAAGTTACGCCAGAGATTTTTAAAGCAGTAGCTGAAAGAGTATTTATTCCTAAGGAAAAAAGAGAAGAATTTCAAGAAGCTTTAAAAACAGAACTTGTCAAAAATGGTGTAATAGAAAATAAAAACGATAAATTTGTTATTGCCAAAGATGCAAATGATAAAATTCAAACTTTAAATCTTGCTGATAATCCTGTTTTAAAACAATGCGGTGAAGATAATTTAGAAAAGATTAAGAAATCTTTTGTGACAGTGGCAAAGGAAAAAGGTACTAATAGAATTACCATTAAAAACGGTGATGAAGAAGAACTTCCGAACGGACCACAAAAATATATTAGTGAAGAAAGCTTTTCAAATATGGTTCATACTTTGCTGAAAGTCTTGCAGAAACGCTCTATTTATAA
>ONIU01000330.1 GCA_900317935.1 uncultured bacterium | reverse complement strand
ACTCTAAAATAAAACAATAATCTTAAGGATTCTTATAAATGAATAGTCTTAGCAATCAAGATATTAAAAGAATGGTTCTCGTTGTAGATGATGAATTCGTTAACAGAGAAATGCTGGGATTCATTATCAAACGTGATTACAATGTAATTAACGCCAAAAACGGAAAAGAAGCTCTTGAACTTATACGAAAGCATAAAACAATTCTTTCGCTTGTTTTATTAGACCTTCTAATGCCTGTAATGGATGGTTTTACCGTTTTAAAAGAACTTCAAAACGATCAGGAACTGAATAAAATACCTGTAATCGTTCTTACTTCAGAAAAATCAGCAGAAATAGAAAGCTTGAGATTAGGCGCTGTTGATTTTATTACAAAGCCTTACGATATGCCTGAAGTAATTCTTGCTAGAGTCCGCAGAAGCATTGAACTTTCTGAAGGTTCTAAAATGATTCAGAATACCAGCCACGATGAGACTACTGGCTTATTATCAAAGGATTTCTTCTTCCAGTTCTGTGAAAGATATGATAAATACTATCCAGATGAAAAGATGGATGCTGTCGCTTTTAACATTAATCATCTTTCTCTAATAAATGAAATTAACGGTCGCTCTGCTGGAACTGAAATAATAAAGAAAATAGCTGATGCTATCAAAGTCTTATTAAATAGGGCTACTGGTATGGCATGCAGATTTTCAGATACTTTCTATATTTATATGGAGCATAATGATAATTGCGAAGAAATCTTGCGAAGATTTATAAATGAATTTAACAGCTTGTTTAAGAATTCAAGAACAAGGCTTGTTTGCGGTGTAAATCCCATAGTAGATAAGAAAGTTGACGTATATAGACGCTTTGACAGAGCTATGATGGCTTGTAACTCATTAAAAAACAACTATCATACAAATATTAGCTTCTATGATACTGAACTACACAAAAAGGAACTTTTTGAAGAATGTCTGGTGGCTGACGTTGATACTTCTCTTGTTAACAAGAATTTCATAGTTTACTATCAGCCGAAATATGATATTTCAGGTCCAAGACCAAGGCTTTCTAGTGCTGAAGCTCTTATAAGATGGAATCACCCAGAATTCGGCATGGTCAGCCCAGGTACCTTCATTCCATTGTTGGAAGAAAACGGACTTGTTTCAAAATTAGACCATTTTGTTTGGCAGGAAGCTGCTTCTCAGGTTCGCAGATGGCGTGATGCTTACAATATCACAATTCCAGTTTCTGTTAACCTTTCAAGAATTGATATCTATAATCCGAAGCTTGAAGAAAACTTTATTAAACTTATTGAGACCTGTGGACTTTCTACAAGAGATATAATGCTTGAAGTTACTGAATCTGCTTATACAGATAATTCAGACCAGATTATTCAAGTTGTTGAAAGCTTGCGTTCTAGAGGTTTCTTTATAGAAATGGACGACTTCGGTTCAGGTTATTCTTCTTTGAATATGCTTTCCGAACTTCCTATTGATGCTTTGAAACTGGATATGAAGTTTATCAAAAACATCGCAACTAATCCGAAAGCTCTTCATATGGTTGAATTAATGATGGATATTGCTGATTTCTTGAAAGTCTCTGTTGTTGCTGAAGGAGTTGAAACAGAAGAACAGTGCAGACTTTTGAAAGATTTAAAATGTAAGATTATTCAGGGATTCTACTTCTCAAAACCATTGCCCCCTGAAGAATTTAAGCTTCTCATAGAAAAAGAAGTTAAAGCCCGTGGAACTGAAGCAAAGGAGATAGAATATGTTAACTGTTGATAAAATGAAGGAATTAGGCTGTAATACTGAAGAAGGTCTTGGAAGATGTTTAAATAATGAAATGTTCTATCTAAACCTTGTACAGATGGGTCTAAAAGATGAAGGTTTTGAAAAACTAGAAGAAATTTTAAAAACCAATGATTTAGATAAAGGCTTCGAAATTGCTCATGGCTTAAAAGGGGTTATTGGAAATCTTGCTATAACACCATTGTATAATGCTATTAGCGAAATTACGGAAGAATTAAGAGCTAGGAAACAGATTGATTATGCTCCTTTATTGGCAAAAATCAAAGAATCAAGAGAAAAATTTACATCTTTGCTCTAACTAGGTTGCTATTAAAATCCGCTTGCGTTTGCCTTGGTTCTCTTTGAAATAGCTTGCCTAATTCTTTGATGTACATTATAATTTAGTAATAAGCTTATTACT
>ONIU01000227.1 GCA_900317935.1 uncultured bacterium | reverse complement strand
GATGACGGCGCTGTAAGGGAACGAACCTGAAGGAAGCGTCAGCGAACCCTAGCTGATGAGAATCCGTGGAAGAAAGAACCTTGAAGTCTAACAAACAACGAAACCAAGACGGAAAGTCCGAAAGAGGAAAGCGAAACAAAAGCAAACCGAATAACCAAAAGGTGTAGGTGATTGTTACTTAGAACCTCGAGAGCGACGAACGCTAGAAGGTCAGACCCGAACAAATAAGGGCCGAAGGCAACCGCCAAAAACTCTAAGGGGCACCAAAGACAAGAAGGGGAAGCCGAAAAGCGGTGACGCTTCAAGCTAACCACGAAAAAGCCCAAAAGGCGAAAAGCAACGGGAAACCCCCGAAGCAGACCGCAAGGAAAAAACCGAAGCGAGTCACAAAAGATTGAAAGTTTCCGAAAAGGAAAATGCGATTCAACAAAACTTAGCTAATAAACAGCCTCTGAAGCAATTCAGAGGCTGTTTTATTTTAGCAAAAAACACCCTCTTTTCTCTAAATATCTAGTTTAGATTCAACTGCTGTATTGTTTGAACTTGAAGTGGTCGAAGAACTGCTAGTTTCTGTGGCTCAATCGACAGGGACAAGAGCAAGACGAAAACCTATGCTGTAACCGCCCATTTTTGGACGCCAGGGGGCTCGAGCTGTAGAACGACAGGTTGAAGCAGAATCAGCATAGCTGCCACCACGTATAACACCAAAAGGATCCGAACGTATAACACTAAGAGGATGTTCAAACCTTGTTGTTTTACCTTTATTATGAAAACTTATCTCAAATTCGTTTACAGGATCTGTTACTGCTTCGGTCGGATAATCCACAAAAACATCTTTGCATAATTCTGCAACATTGCCATGCATATCGTAAATGCCCCAGGCATTCGGCTTCTTTTGTCCAACGTCATGGGCCGCATAAAGCATTGAAATATCCTTATATTTAGCATAGTCATTGTATTTTGTATTCCCATTGTTTTCTCTATACCAGGCTACTTCGTCAGTATTAACGAAGTTTTTCCCTGTTCCAGCTTTACAGGCATATTCCCACTGTGCTTCTGTCGGCAGGTCAAATTTATGCCCAGGGGGTAACTGGTTTTTAAATAGTGAATTAATTTTCTCTAAAAAGCTTTCTATTTTTGGTGCAAATTTATATTTTTTTTCTTCTCTAACGTAATATGAGAGGTCTTCTTCTTTTCTTCCAGAGAGTATATCTCGAAGTTTTACATATTCCATTGGTTTATTGGGACCTTTAATCATATCTGTATCTTTCATAATAAATTCAAACTCTTCTTTCCCCATAACATATTCATACTGACTTTGAGTGACTTCGTATTTACCAATATAGAAAGGCTTTGAAATAATAACCTTATGAGGTTTTTCGTTATAATTAAAACCATACAGAGTTCTATGCCATTCCTGGAAGGACATTTCCTTGCTACCTATTTTATATGTATTAGCCGAGTATTTTGGAATAAGGTATTCATTTATGTATTCTTCATCGCTGCAACCCATAATAAAATCACCTGCAGGGCACTCTATCATTTCTATTGGAAGACCGCTGCCCATGTTGAAAGCTAGAACCTTTCTGGTTGCTGAAGCTGTTTTTTCTTTGTTTGTTTCTGCAAAGCATATTGAAGCAAAGGAAAAAGACGCCAGAATTAGAATTATTAATATGTTTTTTATTTTCATATTTTCTCTTTCAACACTTGATTAATTCAATGAATTAATCAAGTGTAGTATACATATAATGATATTGTCAATTTTTGTTGTTTACTATAATATAAAAAATATACTGAAAGAGAAGAAATATGAATAAACTCAAGATTTTTATATTGATTGTATTGGCATTAGCTGTATTATTGCCTGTTCAAGCTAAAGATAAAATAGATTCAAATATCAGATTCAATGACCTTTACGGCGAGGTAAGCATTAGACCAAATGATGAAGACGATGATGCTTACGAATATGCTGAAATTGATACAATAATCTATGAAGATGATAGAATCAGAAGCAAAGAAGATTCAGGAGCAATTCTTGGTCTGGAAGATATGAGCACCTATATCGTCTATCCAGAAAGTATTATCATCATTCATACAGAAGAAGCGAATGTAAGTAAAATAGAAATGCTTATCGGTACTATGTGGGAAAACATTAAGAAGATGGCTGAAGGTAGATCTCTTGAAGTAGAAATGAGCCAGTGTATATGCGGTGGTCAGGGAACAATATTCAAGGTATTTCAGAGCAAAGATGGTCTGACTAACAGAATAGAAGTTACCAAAGGGTTAGTCAAAGTTACTCTGAATGATGGAAACAGCGTGGAAGTTTCCGGTGGTCATAGGATAAATATGACTTCCGGTGCAGATTATAGCCTGACAGAATTAACTTCAGCAGAACTCAGCAGTCTTGAAAATGAATTTAAAGAATGTCTTAGAAAAATGGATGAAAAGCTTACTGCCCAGCAGTTGAACAATAAGCTTTTAAAACAGAGTTCAGACATAAACAAAACAAAGGCTGATTTTGAAACAACCTATAAGACTTTGAAAGAACAGCAGGAAAAGGCAAATGAAGCTAAAGAACTTGATGTTTTGCGAAATATTTCCAAACAGCTTGATAAATTGGAATTAGAAGCAAGCCGTTATAAAGGTGCCTTAAAGGAAGCTGAAGCCACTCTTTCGGTAGCCAAACAGAAGTCTGTAGCTTCCTCAGGGAATGAAGAAAATGCTTTAAAGGATTGCTGGTCAGTTGTTGAAAACATAGAAAAACTCAAGACAGATAATAAAAATACAATAGATAAGCTGAAGGAAGAAATGAAAAAGTCTTCTGGTGTGATGAGTTTAGGCAGAACAGATGCTCTTTATATTGAGGCCAAAAGCCTGTCTGAAGATATTTCTGATGGTTTAAATTATGATTTTTATAAGAGTGCTAGAGAAAAGTTTGAAAAATATCTGAATGATTTAAGTAGAAGCGAAGCTTCTGAGCAAAATGTTTTCGTCAAAAACTATATACAGAAGATGGTCAAACAGCTTGATTCTGTTCCAGAATGTGATAATGTGATGGAAAAAATGAAGTTTATCGACAGAAAAATGCCTTCTTATCTGCAAGAAGTCAGAAAGCGTCTTGCTCAGCATAAGACTATTGACAGCAAGTCAAAATCAGAAGTAAAGAAATCATTCGTTGAAAATGCCGCAAGAACCCTGTCTAATTGCAACAGACTGACTAAGGTCTATGAAAAGGCAGACAAGATGTTCACAAAGCTTGAAAGTGATTTTGAGAAATCTGCCTACCAGACTTCAGAGTATAAAGAATGTCAGGACCTCTGGAAAAAGATAAAACAAACTATGCCTGAGCTTGAGAGCGAAGTTTCAGCACTCTCCACTGCCGTTGCCGCTATAAAGGCTCAGCTCAGTCCCACTCCCGCTGGGGAATAAGAATAGTAGCGTCCTGACAGGAGCTTGTCTGAAAACACGAAATTTATGAAATAATTAGTATTTATTTTCTCGTAGTCTACACATTGTCATAACCGTATAGCTTTCAGGGCTAAAGCCCATACGCTATACTTATTATGACAAATGTGTAGACTTATAAAACGAATAAACAATTACACCTATCACACCCCACACCCCACACCAATAAAAACTAGAAACTTTAAATATGAAACTATGACGGTTCTTTGGTGAGTAATTATTGTAATTGGTTTTTAAAAGCTTACGCTTCTCTTGTTTTTGTTGTTAAATATAAGACCAAAAATTGAGATACAAGACCAAAGATGGAGACACAAGATTTCTTGTAACTTGAATCTTATAACTTGTAATTTGT
>ONIU01000228.1 GCA_900317935.1 uncultured bacterium | reverse complement strand
TGATTTGAGTTGGTTATATTGAAAGCATATTTATGATAACCAGCAGCTATACCAGTGAAAGTTCTTGTATAAACACCGTCACCAGCGGTTTCGTCACCATATGTTCCATCATCATAAAGTTGCTGTGGCTGCCAATTAGTGAAGTCTCCAACTACTGTTGGATTTTCGCAGGTTGCGAAATCAGATGCTACAAGCATGACTCTGAGTTCACCACTCTTCTTAGAAGCAAGAGTAGTTGTTGGAACTTCAAGAACATTTATAGAAGAGAGGTCTACAGGAACAACTTTGATATGGTAGGTTTCGCTTCTGAATACCAGATATTCTCTGCCGCTTCCTTCCATTGCGAATACATAGCTGCCATCGCTGTTGAGGGTTGTTGTTCTAGAACCTTTCTTGGTTGCCAGTTTAACTTCAGAATAATTTACACCGGTAAGATCGCTGGTAACAGAACCTTTAACCTGTTTAACAGCGGCTTCAGGAATATAGACAGTTGAATTTCTATTGTAAGTGCTTTCGGCATGAGGATCGCTTACAGTATTGCTCTTACCGTCGCTATCTGTCCAGACTATGCTGTATTGCTGATATCCGCTGGTTATATTAGTCATTCTAAGAGTGAAAATTCCATCATTTGCAAGAACGTCACCGTTAACTCCATCATCATTCATTTCTACAGTACCTTGAGTCCAGGTTGGAGAAATTGCTTTGATAGCGAAAGATTTTGCATCTGGGAAATCTATCAGACTTGTCATAAACACAGCTTCATTAGTTATCTTCTGAGACATTGTAATATTTTCTGGTTTAACTGTTTCTTCAACTTTAGCATCTACCCAGACAAATGCTGGATCAAAACCTTCTCCTCTTGCCATAAGGAGGAATTTGCCTGATTCTTTTAATTCAAGATTGTAATAGCCGTAAGAATTTACGTATGCAGCATTACTGCTGTCACCAGCTACGGTTATTTTTACACCTGTAGGAACTTGACCGCTGGGAACTACTACTTTTCCGGATATAGTGGCAACTGGTTGTGCAATTCTTTCCTGAATGCTGCTGCAGCCAGTGGTTGATATAGCAGTTAGAAGCAAGAATAGTGCTAATACAGTCTTTTTCATAATTAAACCTTAGAATGTGGATTTTGCCTCGAAGATAAACATCTTCTGTGTGTGGATATCTATATAGTCTCTACCATTATCGGTGCTGGAAATAGCCCATTTCCATTCATCCGGATAATCATAACCAAATTTGAATGTAATTGTTGCGTCTTTGCTGATATTGTAAATAAGTTCAGCATATAGATTTTCTCTGTCGAGTGAGTCGGTTAAACCGTCTTTATAATCTATGATTGCACGAGAATAGAATGCTCTACCTCTGAACTTATTGGTGAAGTTCTTTTTGAGTTCGGCCAGAATAGCGTTAGCTAAGCTGGATTTACCTCTTTCCATACGGTCTTCATAATCAACATGCTGAATACCGCCAGTAAAGCTTGTGGTTGAAGTAAGGTTATAGGTTGCTTCACCGATATAGTCAGTTCGAGTATTTTCTTTAGGACTTCCAGCCCAGCATACAGAATGTTCTATGCTGCCTTTAACAAATACTCTAGGATTAATATCAGAGTTGATTTCGAAATAACCTACTTTTTCGTTGTAATCATATGTATCTACACCATCTACGAATGTATCATCCGGGTCAGACTTAATAAAAATCTTACCCTTAGTGTTCACAGTATCATTGAGCTTAAGGTTAAGTTCAATAGAATTTGACTTGGAGCCTTCTTCGTTTTCAAAGGCATCTAAGTGTCTTACAAAATCGTATTTTAGAGTAGTATTATCATTGAAATCAGAGATTAACTGGAAAGTAAATTTCTTACCAGAATGATTATCTGTTTCTTTCGGATTATTTGGGTCAACTTCCCATGACTTAGACAGATATGATGTTTCTACAGAAAGATTTTTTGCTATAGAAAGCAGTTTGTCGCCAAAGTCATAGTTTAAGGAGAAGCGGTTTAAACGTTCACCTTCGAAGTCACTGCGGCCGTAGTTGTCTTTGCCATTAATTCCGAGATTATTTGGATAATCGGAAGTATCACCGCTATCGTAAGCCCAGGAAGGAGCCATCATAGCTCTGAAATTTCTTCCGTAGCTATAATGTTTGTAAGTTCCTGTAAATCCGCCTTCCTGAAAACTTAAATCTACTCTATGACCTGAGTCGTCAAGACTTTTCTTGGTATTGTTGTCTGATGTGTCTTCAAGATAAGTTCTTGAACGCAAGAATTCAGCAGTACCTTGAATTTTGCCAGCTCTTTCGCTGGAAAAAGTTAAGTCAATTGCGCTAACGGCATTTGAGTTGCCTTTGGTTTTGTATTCAGGAATTTTTTCAGCATAGGTGGTACCTATTGAGAAATTATCTTCTTTGCTGAAACTTTCTGGCAATTCCCATACCAAGCGGCCAGTAATCATATCGGTTTCATCTGCGGAGCCTTTGTTGGTATCGCTTTTCAAAACAGAACCCTGATAAGAAACACCACCGTCTGTTGAACCTGAAACTTCGACACCTTCATATGGTTTTACTATATCTGTATCTTCTGTTAAGAGGTTCATTGGGTCGTCAAGGCCTGTTGCTGATTCTCCTGCAAAAACTCTGAATTTCATTGATTTTGCTCGGCTAATCATATGAAGTTTGTTTGATTTAACAAAGGTATCGCTTCTGATTGATTTTACATAGTCGTCTACGTTATCGAAGGGATTTTGCCCTGAATTGCCGGCATTGTTATAAACAAGTCTATTATAGGTTTTGCCTTGAATATAGCCGTAAAGTTCGTAGAAAGTTTCTACTTTATCGCCAAGAGGTTTGCCTTGGAATCTTAAGTATAACTGCTGATAAAAAGTGACAAGACCAGGATCGGAAAATTCATACCAATCACCGGTTTCATCGCGCTGAACAGTTTTGGGTTTAAGAATATATTGGCCTCTGCCACGGTAGAATCCGGAAACTCTGACTTTTGGAAGCATGTTTTCCAAAGTTTTCATTTTGTTTTCATTATCTACCATTCGGCGTTCAAGAGAGTCTACGCGAACATCTAAAAGACCTAGTTCGTCTCGGAATTCTTTGGTTAAACGAGTAAGAGCTGCACGTTCTTCTTCACTGGCGGCTTCAATAGTAGCCTTTTTTTCTTCCATGCGTTTTAAAATGCGTGCAACAATAAGGGCCACATCGTATCTGGTGGTTACTTTGCGTCCTTTGAATGTGCCATCTGGATAGCCTTCCATATAGCCTTGGCTGATAAGAAAATCAACATCAGCATATGCCCAGTGATCTTTGGGAAGATCCTGGAACGTTGTGCCCTGGGCCATTAAAACAGATGGCAGAAGCACTAGACATAGAAGAGCCACCAGAACTCTTCTAAACAGACAAAAACTATTATTAATTCCTGTTTGCCTCATTGTTTTCTTATTTTCCTTAACGTTGGAATACACCAGTAAAGATTATCGGTTTATTCCTTAGAAAATATTAGAAAAAAAATGAAGCGAATAGGGAAAAGGGTAAAGGGTAAAGGGAAGAGGAAATTGAGAAATGTAAAGTGAAACGAGGCTAAAGCCTCAGTGAGACTATTGCTGATGCAATCTGTGAGACGGCAGCTGACGCTGCCCGTGGTAGTTGTTCGACAATTACCACAGTGAAACGTCCCACAACGGAGTGTTCCACAGCGAAGCGTTACACTTTTACTCTTCAATCTTATATCTTGTCTAGTTCTTCATGGAGTGAACTGGGGCGGGGATACGGCCGCCTCGGCGAACGAATACAGAAGGCGAATGA
>ONIU01000300.1 GCA_900317935.1 uncultured bacterium | reverse complement strand
CTTGCGTCAGCAAGCAGCATTACTGCGGGAGAATAACGACTCTCTGGTCTGAGATACAATCATTAGGATTTGGCTTAGCTGTATCCTTGATCTTTCCATGTCCACCTCTGACAGCAATTTTATCTTGACCAGCAATAAAATATTTAACTCCATTTGTTGGATTTTCTGTTGGATCATTTCTTAATGGTAAAACTATTGTTTTGTCTCCACCAACTATTTTGGCCGTAACTCCAGGATCAACAATAACTGTTAATGCTTCAGAAGCAGCTAAATCGTTTGGATCTCTACTTATCATCAAGTTTTTCAAAACACTTTCTTCTAAATCACCTAATAAATCTGTTGGAGTAGCCAATCTTCTGCTGAAAGTCAAATGTAATTCATCTTGAACGTTTTGAGTATCAACAGCACCTGATTTATTCTTGTCAACCCATTTTACACTTACAAGTGCCAGTGGTGGAATGTAAGAAACTTCAATATTATCGAAAGCAAATTCATCACCATCAACAGCATCTTTTCTGTCTGGACCTAATGAATAAACTATACCAGATTCAGTAGCTACAACATAAGGCACGCCCCAAGGGTCAATAGGTGAACGGTCTAAATATCTACCTGTTAAATCTTCAACTGTAGTTTTATCATAAGCACCTTCACGGGACTCATAAACAATCAAAGCTCTGGCAATTTCGTCTAAGTCCGACTTAGCCTTAGCCTGACGAGATTCATCAACATAGTTCTGAACATAAGGCAGTGCTGCCCCAGCCAGAATTGCGATGATTGTAATAACAACCAACAATTCGATAAGAGTAAAACCTTTTTTCATATTTTTAACTCCGTTTTCTATAATTATCCCTTGAAGGGGGAATTTTCTTCTTTTACTTTTGAAGACCCCTTTCGTCAGCTCTCGCTGCCACTTCCCCCACATACGTGGGGGCAGTTCTCAAGATGCGCCCCCCAAGAAGTTGGGGGAGCTGGCGAGCGGTAGCGAGACTGAAGGGGTCTTTTCACCCACTACACACCACAAATCAAAATTCGCACTTAATTATATAATTAAGTGCGAATAATCCACATTACTGTGCCAAAATTACAACTCTCTGATCAGCAATACAAGCATTCTGTTCAGGTAAAGCATTGTCCTTAATAAAGCCATGGTTTGGTTTTATAGCAATCTTGTCTTGCCCAGCAATAAAATAAGATACGCTACCAATAGCAGTAGGATCAGTTCTTAAAGGCAAAACAATAGTCTTACTTGCGCCAACAAGCCTAGCATTTGTAATAGCAGGATCTGTATCTATTATTACATCTAAAGTAGATGAAGCATCAGGATCTGAAGGATCTCGACAAATCATTATATTTGATAGTAGAGTTCCTAATTCAGTATTAACGTAATCAGTATTAGAAGCTAACTTTCTACTAAAAGTTAGGTGAAGTTCATCTGGAACGTTTTGAGTATCTACAGCACCAGATTTGTTCTTGTCAACCCATTTAACACTAACAAGTGCCAGTGGTGGAACATAAGATACTTCAATATTATCGAATGCAAATTCATCGCCTGCATCAGAATCTTTTCTGTCTGGACCCAATGAATAAACAATACCAGATTCAGTAGCTACTACATAGGGAACACCCCAAGGGTCTATTGGAGAACGGTCTAAATAGCGGCCTGTCAAATCTTCAACAGTTTTTTTGTTATAATCACCTTCTCGTGATTCATAAATAACTAAAGCTCTTGCAATTTCATCTAAGTCTGATTTAGCCTTAGCTTGTCGTGACTCAGAAACATAGTTCTGAACATAGGGCAGTGCAGCACCAGCAAGAATTGCAATAATAGTTATAACTACCAGCAATTCGATAAGAGTAAAACCTTTTTTCATATTATCTTATCTCCTTTTATTTTGAAGACATAATTACTACACTTTGGCTGGAAATACACATATTTCCGCCAGGATTAACGGTTGTACTTGCTAAATCACGCAAGCCGCTGCCGTCGCTAACACAAAAAGTGTCACTTCCTGCTGTAAAAACATTAACGACACCAGTTGCTAAAGGTAATGTAATCATTGAGCCTGAATTGTCAAGTTTCAAGTTTTCCCAGGCAAACATATTTTGCACAGTATCAGATGAAGTGCAATAAAAATAAGTATATGCACTAGTTGGGTTTTTTAATGCCAGGCTTTCAGATGATATTTTTCTAGAAAATTGAAGAATTAAATAGTCTGGCCTGTTCTGAGTGTCAACAGCACCAGTATTGTTGGCATCAACCCATTTAACATTAACCAGTGCCAATGGCGGCTGATAGCCCGCAGAAACATCGTCGTAATTGTTTGGAATGCGGTCTGGACCACTAGAATATACAATACCTGATTCTGTAGCTACAAAGTATTGAACGCCCCAGGGGTCAACAGGTGAGTTGTTTAAATATCTTCCAACAATTTGATCATTGTTTAAATATCTTCCAACAATTTGATCAATGGTAGAAGAATTGTAGGTGCCTTCTCTGGTTTCGTAAACCATTAGAGCTCTTGAAATTTCATCTAAGTCAGCTTTAGCCTTTGAAAGACGGCTTTCCTGAACATAGTTTTGTACAAAAGGAAGAGCTGCACCTACTAGGATTGCTAGAATAGTAATGACAACCAATAATTCAATTAAAGTAAAACCTTGTTTTTTTGACATTAACAAATCCCAAAATAAATAATTATTTATCTTTTTCTGCAAATTATTTTGCAAAAAACATACCAAATAAACTCCCAATAATCAACTATTATATATCTATTATTCTATTTTTAAAAGAATCTACCGTCAATGCATATCTATTAAATTTTTGTGGTATTTTTACCCCAAAACGGAAAATCTCCTTATAAAAATAAATAAAAATTTATTTTTATTTATTTTTATTCATTTTAAAAAAAAGAAATAAGACAAAAAACTTTGGACAAAAGATTGTTATAATGTTTAACAGTTTGAACTACTCGAACAATTAGAACAACTTGAACTTTGCATTATTCAATTTCCACAGGCTGGAATCAGCCGTCCCACAAGTTGCTTAAACAACTGTCCCACTTTCCACAGAGCCGAAGGCTCTAAGTCACTTCTTACGTTTGGTAACCTTCAACGCATCGAAACGCTGCAAACGCAGATGTGCCGGGCTATAGTCATAAATAGATTCGATGAATTCGCGAGG
>ONIU01000233.1 GCA_900317935.1 uncultured bacterium | reverse complement strand
TAAATTGAAAAACAGAATTTTTTAGTGTATTATAAAATTCTAATTAAGAAAAGGCCTACTGCAAGAGTTTGCAGTAATCAAAAAAATGACTTATTCTTCTAAAGCAAAATATGTTCCTGTCGGAAAGCAGCCAATATCTTTTGGTTTGGTTAAAGCTATTACAAGTATGAGAAAAGCCTGCTTTAAGGAAGATGGAAAGACAGAAAGTGATTATAAACATAGATTAGCAGCAAAAGATTTAGTCATATTAGGTCGTTTGATAAATAGTTGGAAAGATATAGTAGGAATACAGTTAGCTTCTAAAACCTGTCCTTTAAAACTTTTTAGAAGCACTTTATATTTAACTGTTTCTGATAGCCAATGGATGCAGACTTTGCTATTTGTAAAAGCAGGAATAATACAAAAACTTGAACAGAAATTTCCTGATTTGAAAATAAAGGATATTGTTGGCAGAATTGGCAAAATACCGGCTTCTATAGAAAAACTTGTTAAAGAATCTTCCTGGCCGGATTGGAAAGAAGAAGAAGTAACTGAAAAAACAGGTGTTAATAATCCGGAATTGGCAAAATCTATTGATGAATGCCAGCAAAAGCTTAGTGCCAGATTAAAAGGTCTGGAAGAAAAAGGTTATACTCTTTGCAAGATATGCAGAGCTAATGTGACTCGTTCAAAAGATGGTATTTGCGCAATGTGTGTGTTTGATCATCGCAGTGATATTTTGATGAAAAGTCGCTCTTTAATAGCAGAAATGCCTTGGTTATCTTTTGAAGAAGTAAAAAAAGAACAAAAAGAGCTTACTTTATTGGAATATGATTCTATTAAAAATGAGCTTTTGAATGATACTTTAAAAATTGTAGACGAACTATATTCTGAATTAAAATTGGATTATGATGATGATACTGCTGATATGATGCGTAAGGAAATTATTCGCGGTATTATTCTTTATACTGGTTTAACTCCAGAAAAAATAGATTTGGATAAAGTGAAACCTAAGATGTTGCCGGAAAAAAAATGGTTTGAATATCTGAATTTGTATTACGATAATTAAAAACAAGGTTATGAAACATGCTAATACATATAGGTGCTAATGAATTTGTAGGAATGAATAAATGTGAACTGATGGTTAATCTTCAAACTATTGATGAAGATTCCAAAAAGCGTATTTTAGCTGTTTTACCTAAATTGAGTGAAAAAGAAGAATATAAATCAGCAATTTTAACAACAGAGGGTAAATGGATTGGTTCAACTCTTTCTACAGAATCTCTCTCTCAGAGAGGAATCTGCAGTCCATTTTCTGACGCATTGTTTGTTAAATAAGATAATATTATTACTTTGTTAATAATAATTGTTTCTGCTACTATTGTTCTCTGAACTAATTTTAATAATCGAAGCAATGGTAATTATAAGTCCAATAACCATTAATACTAATGATGTAATACCCAAGCCATGTTTATGAGGCAACCAAATAAAAGCAATGATTCCATTAATTATAGCCAGAGGTAATGAAAATCCAATCATGCAGCCGATTTTTTCTATACTAAAACTAATCATTAAAAGCGAAAAACCTATTGCTAAGTAGGCAAATATTCTGACAACCCATACAATTATGGTCATTCCCAGGTCTTTTTGTTTATAAACCTCATCAAAACCAACATTTCCATATACAAATTCATAAATATTATTATATTCTGTCTTGTATGGAACAAGCTCATCACCGCTTTGCTTTGCCAATACCGTGACTTCACAGACAGGGTGTTTTGTAAAAGATATTCTCACATCACCTATATTTGGATATTTTTCATTATATTTAGATTTTTCTTTTTCAATAGTATTGATTGTATCTTTATCAAAGGAGCCTTCTAACTGCGTATTACTCTCAGGATCAACAGTATTGCTTGCATTTTCGTTCTTGATTTCTTGCTTTTTTTGAGACTTTAATCCTCTACAAGTGGCTTCAAGATAAATATTATAATAAATTTTATTATTCAATATTATTGCGCTGTCAGGCAAGTTTACTGTTGTTTCATCAATATTAATGCTTTCGGCAGATCCTAAATCCTTTAAGTCTTTTGAATTAACTTTAAAAGCACCAACTTTTACATTTTTTGGGAAAAAAGTTGAACTTAGGTGATACATTACATTTGGATTTTCATGTTCACTTACTCTGTAAAAATGGCTCGAATTTATAGTGTACTCACACCATCTTTTATCATAAGAATAAGTAGTTTCAGTTCGTTTATGTTTACCTGAACTAATTTTGTGTTTATGTTTTGTTTCTTCCCACTGATACATTTCAACCTTTCTATTTAAACTCAAACTATTATCTACTTTTTGGTTAAATGTATTATCAACAAGAGTATCTGTTGTGGTGGCATTTCCGTGAATTAAAAGTAATTTGCCTTCTTTGTCTGGGTCGATAGTATCGGCAGATGCTTCAATATAATTATTCTTTGCAAACTCTTTGGTAAGATAATCTGACAATGCAAACTTTTCTGTAGCATAAAGACCAATAATAGCAATTGGCAGAAGAATGATGCCAAAAAGAGTAGCAAAGCATGAAGAAAAAGAAAATCCTCGTCTTTGATGATATTTACTCATAAAACAGCAACCTTTAAAATAGAAGTAATTTTTATAATATAAATATTAATATACTGAAAAAGAAAAGACAACAATGAATAAATTTTGTCTTATTTCTGCTACAACCTTGCAATTTTTTGTTCAGTACGTTTTAATAATGGGAAAAATATGCGCCAATTAAGCGATTTTATATAATTATTTTATAAAATCCCAGGAGATATTAAATGACTTTTTTTAAAACGCTTTTTAACCGTTCATTTTTAAGTTTGTTTTTTACGCAGTTTTTAGGAGCGTTTAACGATAATTTTTTCCGAATAGGCCTGGCCACTTATATTACATATAAAGTAACTTCTATATCACCCGATCAAAAAGGAGTTTTAACCGCACTTGCTGTAGCTTTTTTTATGCTGCCATTTTTCTTGTTTTCGGCAATGGCAGGCGAACTAGCAGATAAATATCGCAAAGACATTTTGATTAAAGCTACAAAAGTATTAGAAGTGATTATTGCTATATTAGTTGGTATTGGTTTTATGTACAACAGTATCAACATGTTACTAATAGTGTTGTTTATAATGGGGTTGCAGTCTACGCTATTCGGTCCAGTCAAATATAGTATTCTGCCTGATATTTTAAAAGAAGATCAACTTATTACAGGTAACGGCATAATAGAAGCCGCTACTTATGCCGCCATGCTACAAGGAATGATTTTTGGCGGGATGATTATCGAACTGAAGGAATATACTATATTCGGATATACATTGACAGGAGGAGAGCAGCTAATACCAGGAGTTATTTTAATTGTAGCTGTTATTGGGTTAATAACTAGTTTATTTATGCCAGCTCAACATGCGAGTGACAACGAAGTAAAAATAGATATAAACTTCTTCCGCAGTACATGGAAAAATATGGCATTTGCCAAACAAGATCATTCTATATTCTTGTGTATTTTGGGAATTTCGTGGTTTTGGATGGTAGGTGCTGTGCTTACTTCTCAATTTTTACCATTATCTCAAATATGTTTAAACGGAAGTTCTCAAGTTTCTACAATGCTTCTGGCATTATTCTCCTGTGGTATTGGCTTAGGTTCTTTGTTG
>ONIU01000235.1 GCA_900317935.1 uncultured bacterium | reverse complement strand
CCTCTCCTCAAGGAGAGGCTTTAGAACAGCCTTCTACCACCACTAGTAATAGCCATCAAGTGGGGGATATAAACAACTCCGCTTGGTTCAAATTTATCTACAACAAAGGCGAAATGCGCGACGGTGCCAGATACCACGGCAGAAGCGGAATAATCGGCTACGATTTAAAACTTACTGACACTAAGTCATTCGGCTTGTTCTTCGGTCATGGCAACAATTCTCTAGACGGTTTTGACGACGTATGGGCTAAAAATAAAATCGAAGAAAACAAATTCGGCTTTTACGCTTCTAGAAAGAATAATAAAACATCAGGTTACTTATATTTAGACTACGGAAAAGTTGAAAACGAGCTTAGACGCAATCTTACTAATTTAGGTCTTTCAACAAACGTTAAATACAAAGGCAATCTCTTCGAAATCGGCGGAGAATACAAGTTTACTCCAAAAAGCCAGAAAAACAAGACTTGGAAAGTTTACCCATACATAAATCTTCAGTTTTCTAAATATAAGCAAGATGGTTTCCATGAAAAAGATGGCGGAATCTACAACCAAGTAGTAGAAGGCAAAACTAACAACTACGCTGTTGGTCAGCTTGGTTTGGAATTCAACTTCAGCAACGAAAAAGAAAACTACGTATTAAGACTCGCTGGCAAAACCGCATTTTCTGGCTATGAGCCAAAACTAACCTATTCATTTGAAGGCGATATGGCTAACAAATACGAACTCGACAACGAACAGGATAAAAAACATCTGTTAGTCTCCTTCAAAGGCGAAAGAAAAATATCGACAAACACTTTGCTTTCAGCCGACTTCTCTATGCAGCGCGGCTCTCACGACCGCGACATGAAAGCTTCGCTCTCATTCTGGAAGAAATTCTAAGGAATACTATGACCAAATCAACAAAAACCATAATCATCGCAGCAGCACTAACAATTATGGCGTCTTTCCCTCTATATTCAGCCAGCATAGAAGAATTTCAGACTGAAGAATATTATGGTAGCGGCGGATTAGATTTAATTAATGCTGCAGAAGCTTATTCCAAAGGCTATACAGGAAAAGGTGTGACAATAGGCATCAATGATCTGCCTGTTAATTTAGAACATGAATCTTTTGCTGAAAAAACAGACTCAAAATTTATCGGAATATTAAACCTGGAGGAAATAGACTGGGAAGTATACCGCCATGGTTCTCATGTCGGCGGCATTGCGGCTGGTTCAAAGAATGGCAAAGGCATGCATGGAGTAGCTTTTGATACAGATATTTATAATTCTAATTTTTCTTACGATAGTCTAGGAAGGGATTGCCTTGATGATTTAGGTTTTTCAACATTTTCTTCTTATTCTCAAATAAAAACGATAAATAATTCATGGTCCTATGGTGGTTTTGTAGACGAATTATTTACTTCGAATGAAATAGAAGAGGATATTAGCTCTGGTGAAGTTTTTAAAAAGATTTTTTCAGAAATAGAGAAACCAGAATTTTTAATTAAAACAGATTTTGGTCCCTTAAACCCAATAGAAGAGGCTTCCAAAGATAGACTTTTAATTTATTCTAATGGTAACAATGGAATTCCTGAAACAAATATAATTCAATTTTTACATAGGGCAAAAGGTATAAATCTAAATAATTTAATATCAGTCACCGCAACTTTGAATTCCTTTAACGAGAACACTCATCTTGAAAGAAATCCTGACGGCAGTATCACTGGTGATTTTATTAATGCACCTTTTTCGAATCTTGCCAAATATTATGAAGATTCTACTATATCTGCTCCTGGCTGGAATATTTATTCTTCTAATGCAGCAGACAAAAACGATTATATTTTATTGTCTGGCACATCAATGTCTGCTCCTTTTGTTACTGGTGGAGCAGCACTTGTACAGCAGGCATTTCCATATATGAACTCAAAACAGATCGGTGATGTTCTTCTTTCAACAGCGAACTCAAATATTAATATAGATCATCCTTTTTGTGTGACGCGTTCATATAAAGAAAGAAAGGATGACGAAGGAAATACGTTATATGATGATGGTTATCCAGTTTATGATTTTTATGCAAAAATCTTTTATATAGATGGAAGAAGCAAAAGTAGCGAAGAACAGGTAAAGAATGATTTACTTACTTTTGTTAGAAGAATTAAAGATGATGGTGATAATGGAGATTCAGATGCATATATAATAGAAGAAGCGATAGACCAAGGTAATATTAATGTTTATTACCAGGCTCCGATACAAGAGTTTGTCGGTCAGGGTATTCTTGATGTAGGTAAAGCAGTAAGCGGTCCTGGTGCATTAAATGCTAGAAGATTAGAAAAAGAAAATATTTCTGATAAATATCTGACAGATGGTCAAAAAACTGTGATGTATGATATAGATACAAAGGGTTATGATTCTGTCTGGAGCAACGATATAAAAGAAATTAGAGTTGGTAAACTTGCTGATAATAATACAGAGGAAGATTTAAAGGAACGTTATAATTATTATAACCTGAACTGGATTTCTAACAATAAATCTGATAAATGGGCAAAAATATTGACCAAAGCTTATGTGGATGAGTTTAATGACAGAGTTGATAAAAGTGGTCTGGAAGGGCTTCATGTAGGGCTATTAAAATCTGGAAAAGGCATTTTGAAGCTTGAGGGCAATAATACTTACAAAGGTGCAACTGTTGTTACTGATGGTGTTGTTGCTGTCAATGGTTCTGTTGCTGGTGATGCCTACAGCGAAGACAAAGGTGTTATTTGCGGTAAGGGAAAAATAAACGGAACTTTGTATAATAACAATATTGCTATTGCTGGTGATAATGGGAAAGGCAACCTTAGTATGGGTGCTTTGGAAAGCAAAGGAACGCTTATTTCTGCGTTAAATAACGGTGAAATTTCTAAATTTATTGTTGATGGTAAAGCTAAAATAGATGGTTCAACTGTGGTTGTTGCTGGGCTTCTGCCAGGTGAAAGCTGCACAGTTTTAAAAGCTGATTCAATAACAGGTGAACTATCTAATAATCAAGAAAATACTGTAGGAACGACTGGTTTCTTGAAAGAATACGCCAGAATAGAAAATAACGAAATTAAATATGTATATGATTTCAGGCCTAATTTTGAGGGTGTAAGTGCAAAACAGGCAAAAGCTTTTGATGCAATAAAGAGAATGTATTTCAAGCTGATGTCAGAATACGATGGCGAAACAACTTCTAGCAGGAGAATCATACGAAACTATAGCTCAAAAGAAAATGTACAGATATCACGTCACCCTTCCGTCAGACATTCGTCTGACACCTCCCCTCAAGTAGAGGCTTTAGGAAATATCAATCCTGAAAATGGTAATGAGATACCTCTGTTTGGCAGAGGTTCATATAGAGCTGTGACATCACCTCAGCAGATGGCTCAGATTCTGACATTTATAAATTTACCAGCACCACAGGCGGGGCCTGCTCTTTCGGCTGTTGTTAATAACGCTGCTGCTCAGAGTATGACTTTGGTTCAGCGTAATTCAATGACTGGGGATATTCTTTCGTCGCACTTTGCGGATAGGTTCCGTTCTAGACTTTGCGGATAGGTTCCGTTCTAGCACTGGAGAAAATGTCCTAAAGCCCCTCCTTGAGGAGGGGAATAAAAGGGGTGGTGACCTAACCATAGTAACCCCTGATTCAAAGGAACAACCCTCTTTTCAAGCAAATTCTAAAAATACCCCCTTCCCAAAAGGGGGATGTCCACAAAGTGGACAGGGGGATTTTCAAGAAAGCAATAATGAAAAACCTCTCTGTCAGCTATTGCTGACATCTCCCCTTAAAAAGGGGAGTATGGATTGCCACGCCGACAAGTCGGCTCGCAATGACGATAATAATTCAGGTCTTTTTAATACGCTATCGCT
>ONIU01000352.1 GCA_900317935.1 uncultured bacterium | reverse complement strand
AAAGATTTAGCACGTCTAACAACGCCTGCCAATTCCATATCTGGAGAAGCTTTAACAGCTTCAACAGTAAACTTACCTACATTACCATAGCCAATTACTACTATTCTAAGTTTTTTCATATATTCTCCTTAAGTGAAGAAAAAATAACACATTTAGCTTTATCGTACAAGATAAAATATGTTAAGCAATGTTAAGAGACAAGGATAATTATAGTGGGACACTGCGCTGAGGAACGGTGACTGATGTTACACGTGGGATATTGTTAGAAGGGTTGGAAGGGTTGGAAGAGTTGGAAGGGTTGGAAGAGTTACTGCTTACCGGCTACCTGTTTACTGTTATTTGTTAACCGATAAGTGAATATTCACTAAGTTAATTGTTTTTTCTACTACACCCTTATTATTGTTTAAAACAACCTTTCCAGCATTAGTCATCTTTTCAGCAAAAGAAGTATCGTTTAAAATCTTTTTAAAGGTATAATAGCCTTCTTCTGCATTATTGATGATTTCAATTGCATTAGCCTTCTTAAGTTGTTCAACAATATCTGCAAAATTTCTGTAGTAAGGCCCCATTAGAAGAGGAACGTTCTGCTGTAAGACTTCCAGCGGATTATGACCGCCAGTTTTATTATGGTCTAAACTGCCACCAACAAAAGAAGCCGAAGATAATTTATATACCGAGGCCAATTCCCCAATAGTATCAAGTATTACTATTTCTGAATTCTTCAATTCTGTCTTTTTAGAAGTATTAATTCCATCTTTTGTTAGTTCATTTACCCATGAATCAGCAAGAGCAATATTCCGAGGAGCTATTATTACTGCGATTTTATCAGATACAAGTCTCTTAAAAACCGGTTTTAGGAATTCAAATTCCTCTGGATGCAAAGACCCGAATACAACAAGTTTTCTACCGTTTAACCAGGCTGAAATATCAGATAAATTCACTTGGTTAGTATGAGTAAAATCTGCTTTCATATTTCCTAAAATATGAATTTTGTCTAAAGGCACGCCCATTTCTAACAGATTGTCAGCATCGGTTCTTGTCTGAACAGCAAAAGCACTAAAAGCCCCAAATACAACTTCAGATAAACCTTTAGCATGAGTATAAAAACTAGTTATTTTACTGCTTATGCGACCATTTATAAGCATTAATGGGATATTTCTCTGTCGGCATTGGTTAGAAAATTCTGGCCAAAAGTCAGTTTCAGAAACGAATACGGCATCTGGTCGCCAGCGGTTGAATATTCTATTCATCGACCTGTAATTATCAAGTGGGAAATAAGCGATAGAATCAGCTATTTCTTTCTTTTTAACATCTTTAACAACATCAGGATGAGTGGTTGTAAAAAGAATCGTGCTGTTTGGATAAATTTTTCTTAACTCTTTCACAAAACCAAGCGCGACCATAGATTCACCCATAGAAACCCCATGAACCCATAATACAGGCTCTTTCATTTCAGAAGGTATTATAACATTGCCAAAATAATCATTAAAACCTTCTTTTATTCTTCTAGAGAATTTTCCAAGTATTGGTGCAACGCAAAATGCTGGAATCAAACAAAGTGCATAAAGCCCGCGATAAATTCCCAAAGCTATAGAAGCTCTTAAACTGAGTTTATTTTCCATATCTCTGAGTCCCGTGGCACATCTGACCGTTAATATTTATTTCATTAGTTGTCCAAGCATAGAACCATAAATACTGATGAGGGTAAGTCAAAATCAACTCTTCCATCCATCTTGCAAGTTTAACAGTTCTAGACATTGTTCTTTCTTCCTTGGTTTCACCACCACAATCTTCTATCGGAGGTAAAAAATAAGCATCATAAGAATAAGTGTAACCTTTTCTAAGGGAATAAACGGGTAGCAGAGCCGCGCCGGTCTTTATACTCCAGTTTGCTGGTCCTGCAGGCATACTTACCCAGTGTCCAAGGAAATCCATATAAACCCCGTTAGCATTACCATCCTGATCTGTAATCATACCAAGACTTTCATTATTTTTTAAAGCTTTTAAAGCTTTTACACCGCCTCTATCACGATCATGCAGGGTAATACCAGAATAGCTCCTGAAATAATCTAACAAACTACCTATTTCATCTTCCTTTTGAGCGAGAAAAAAGGAGTTCAGCTTATAGCCGCTTGCAACG
>ONIU01000237.1 GCA_900317935.1 uncultured bacterium | reverse complement strand
TTTATAGCACAAATCAGGAATTTTTAATAGTAGGATATGTAACCTATTAAACTTGGAGAGCATCTTCGAGAAAAACGATTTGCCCCCAAAGCTTTGCTGTTGGGGGAAGTGGCACGTAGTGCCGAAAGGGGTCTTTCATTATTTGTTTCTTTAAATAAGACCCCCTCAGTCAGACTTATGTCTGCCAGCTCCCCCAGCTATACTGGGGGAGCATCTGAGTGGAGAGGTGCTTCGTTGCCAGCTCTAGTTGCTAAATTTGGGGAGCTGCTTCAAAGAAATTATCTACTCATTTGTCATAAAAAGTATAGCGTATGGGCTTTAGCCCTGAAAGCTATAAGTTTATGACAATGTGTAGACTATACAGTTGGCTTTAACCAGCGTTTTCAGCTATGCTTGGCTTCTTTCATCCATGATGCGCTGCATAATATTAACTGTGTCGACAGCGTCTTTGGCGTAGAATACCCTACCCTTGTAAATCGACTGCAGTTCTTTTTCTACGTAATCGCGGGTAAGAGCAGCACCACCTAGAATTACATCGGGGTAGAAACCTATACGGTTGAGTTCTTCAAGGTTTTCTTTCATAACAACAGTTGATTTAACTATCAAACCGCTCATTCCGATAACGTTTGAATTATTTTCTTTTGCGGCTTTAATCATTGTAGAAATATCAACTTTAATACCTAAGTCAACTACAGAAAAACCGTTATTAGAAAGCATTATATTGACTAAGTTCTTGCCTATATCATGAACATCGCCAGCAACGGTAGCGAGAATCATTATTCTGTCAGCAGATGCTTCTTTCTTTTCCATAAAAGGAGTCAGGCAATCAACAGTCTTCTTAACCACTTCGGCCGACTGCAAAACGAATGGAAGCTGAAGTCTGCCTGTTCCAAAAGATTCGCCAACTTTCTGCATTGCTGGAAGCAATATTTCATTAATAACAGCTTCTGGTTTAAATTCTTTTCTCAAATCTTCAACCAGAGCGTCAAGTTCGGAAGAGTCGCCTTCCAAAACCTTAGCTTCAAGTTTCTGAGCAGGTGTTAAATTAACTTCTGATTTTACTTTCTGAACAAGAGTTCCGCCTTCAAAAGCCTTTAAGAAATCAGTTAAATCGCTTCCATCACCATGTTTATTGTAAATTAAATTGAGAGCTAATTCTTGTTGATTATCAGGAATCGAAATCAAAGGAAGAATCTTAGCAGGATTGACGATTGCTGTGCTTAAACCATGCTTAACTGCTTCCGCCATAAATACAGAATTCAGAATTTCTCTAACTGCTGGTTTCAAACCAAAAGAAACATTGCTAAGACCAAGAATTGTGCTGGCTGTAGGCATTTTTTCGCTAATTAGTTTTAAAGCGTTAAGAGTTTCCAAAGCTGAGTTTCTTAATTCTGCATCACCGCTACCAACTGTAAAAGTTAGTGGGTCAAAAATCAAATCTGATTCTTTAAAACCAAATTCTTTTACTAAAATATCTTTTATTCTTAATGCAATAGAAAGCTTTCTCGTAGCGGTTTTTGCCATTCCGTCCTCATCTATGGAAAGACAAATAAGCATTGCTCCGAAATCTTTTGCTAATTTTGCAACTTTTCGCAAACGGGCACCGCCGTCTTCAAGGTTTACGGAGTTAATTACACATCTTCCGCCATGGTGCTTCAGAGCTGTTTCTATAACGTCTGGAATAGTGGAATCTATAACTAAAGGCAAATTTACCTGAGTAGCAAACATTGAAGCAGCTTTTTTCATGTCGGCAGCTTCATTTCTGCCAACATATGCCACGCAGAGGTCAACCATGTGAGCGCCGCCTTTAACCTGATCTTTCCCCATTGCAACCATTCCATCAAAGTCATCTGCCAACAAATATTCTCGAAATTTTTTAGCTCCGTTAGCATTAGTTCTTTCGCCAATCATTGCTGGAGCAGGCATTTGATGAACTTCTACTGCATTAAATAAACTTGAAACTCTAGCTTCTGTTTTAACTACACGTTTTATAGGCTTTAATTCTTTAACAGTTTCTACTACAGCAGCAAGGTGGTCTGCTCTAGTTCCGCAGCAACCACCGCATATATTTATTCCATATTGAGTAACAAATTTTTTATGGAAAGAAGCAAATTCGACTGGAGTCATTTTGTAGAAAGGCTTACCGTCAACCATTTCTGGCAATCCTGCGTTAGGCATAATAAGAATGGCCTTAGACCATAATTTAGAAAGAGTGGCTACATGCCTTTCCATTTCGTCAGGGCCGAACGAACAGTTAAAACCAAGAACATCTACAAAATCAAAAGGTTCTATAGCTGCAACAACACTAGGAATATCACTTCCGATAAGCAAATTGCCTGAACTTTCTAAAGTAATAGAAACAACGACCGGGCATCTGGTGCCGACTTTTTCAAAAAGCTTATTTGCAGCATATAAAGCAGCTTTAACCTGAAGAATATCCTGGCAGGTTTCAATTTGAAGAATGTCGATTCCAGCTTCCCATAAAGCTTCAAACTGTTCAGAATAAGCAGAAACCATATCGTCAAATTCAATGTTGCCTAGAGATGGCAGTTGAGAAGTAGGACCTATGGAGCCTGCTATATATCGAGGCTTGTTCTGGCCAGCTTCTTCTATTGCTTTTTTGGCTATATTAACAGCTTTTTGATTTATTTCAGCAACTTTATCTTCTAAGCCATATTCTTTAAGAGTTATGCGAGTTCCACCAAAAGTATTGGTTTCTATTACATCGCAGCCTGCTTCTAAGAATGATTTATGGACTTTACTGACTGATTCGGGGCAATAAAGGTTTAAAGCCTCGCTGCAGCCATCTTTTCCTCCATAGTTTTCTGATTTCAATTGCTGAGCAATAAGGTTTGTGCCCATCGCTCCATCATAAACCAAGATTCTATCTTTGAGGATATTGTTAAATTCTTCTACTGTTAATCTAGCCATTTAGTATTGCTCCAAGTTTTTATAATGAAAACTTTTGTTTTATTGTAGAACTTCGATAACCTGCTTGAAGCAGTCTACACGACCTAGAGGAACGCTTACCTGAACACCCTGAACGTAATCCTTTACGCCTAGCAATGCTTCTCTAGCGGCAGCAATACCGACTTCTCTCTGAGCATCAAGAGTATCGGCCTTGCGCATCTTTTCCATAATGTGGTCAGGAACAGAAGCTCCAGGCACTTCGTTATTCATAAATTCGGCATTCTTCAAGCTAACAAGTGGCCAAATTCCAGCAACAACAGGGATTCTACAATGTTTGATTCTATCTAAGAAGCGTTTAAGCAGTTCAGGATCATAAACAGGCTGAGTAACTGCAAATTCAGCACCCGCTTTGACTTTCATTTCGAAACGTTTTACTTCTAGGTCTAGATCAATAGCACCAGGATTAGCACCAACACCACAATAAATTGCAGTAGGTTTGCCAATAAGGTTATTTCCAAGGTCTCTCCCATGGTTTAGTCTATGAATTATGTTTACTAAGCCGATTGAGTCAATGTCAAAAACTGCTGCAGCCTGAGGGTAATTGCCTACTTTTGGCGGGTCACCGGTAATAGCAAGA
>ONIU01000240.1 GCA_900317935.1 uncultured bacterium | reverse complement strand
TTTACAATATCTTTCAGTGTACATAGGGGAAACGCAAACTTTTTCCATTTTTGATGAGTCTTTTATAAGCCTCAAATCACCAATTAGTCATCACTAATCACTCATCTCTAAATTTTCAGTTCCCAATTCTCTAATCTTATATAAAGCTTCAGCAGGAACTAAATCATATAGTCTTTTTTTAAAAGAAAAACCTGAAAGACTGACAAAACCAACCCTTTCAACGGGTATTTCTTTTATCTCTTTTATTTGCTCAAGCTCTTCCTATCTTCCAACAAACATAATTACATCTTACTGAAAATATTTTCACTGAAATTAATTTCAGTAAAACCTTTTTATGAATAAACAACAACTTTTTTAGAGATTAGAGAACTTTTTCAAATCAATTATAAAACTTGTAATAAAACTATTGACAAGTTACTTGTAAATTATTGTATTACAAGTAACGTAATTGATTTTACGAAACAATAATCAAGGAGTTTTAATATGAAATTAGCAGTAATTTGTGCAAATGGTAAAGCAGCAGGCAAAATAATATCAGAAGCAGTAAAAAGAGGCTTCGATGTTACAGTTTTTGGAAGAAAAGACAACAATACAGAAGCAAAGAACTATGTAAAAAAAGATTTATTTGACTTAACCAAAGAAGATTTGAATGGTTTTGATGCTGTTGTTGATGCATTTGGAGCCTGGACTCCCGAAACACTTTCTCAACACAGTACATCATTAAAACACTTATGCGATATTCTTTCTGGAACAAATACTCGTCTATTAGTTGTCGGCGGTGCAGGTAGTCTATATGTTAATAAGGAACATACCGCACAGGTTTCCGATTGTCCTGATTTCCCAGAAGGTTTCAAGCCCTTGGCAACAGCTATGGCTAAAGCATTGTCAGAACTTCGTCAGCGCAAAGATGTTAAATGGACTTATATAAGCCCTGCTGGAGATTTCCAGGCAGACGGAGAAAGAACTGGGAAATATATTCTTGGTGGTGAAGAACTGACTTTGAATAGCCGTAACGAAAGCATTATCAGCTACGCAGACTATGCGGTAGCTATGGTTGACGAAATTGTAAAAGGTAGTCATATACAGCAGAGAATTAGCGTTGTAAGAGAATAATGAGCTTAAATCTGCATTGACAATTTCAACTTTTTTAATGTAGTAATTAGATAAATAAGGAGATTAAGTTAATGCAGATTACAAGTAAATTTACAATAGCAGTGCATATAATCACCTGTATCGAATTTTTCAAAAACGATTACAAAATCACTAGTAGTTTTTTGGCTGGAAGTATTGGAGCTAACCCTGTTATAGTCAGAAACATAATGGGCGATTTAAAAAATGCTGGTATAATATCTATTAGTCAAGGGAAAAGCGGAATAGAGCTTGCCAGACCTATAGAAAAAATAACTTTTTTTGATGTTTACAAAGCTGTTGATTGTGTTGGAAACGAAGGGTTGTTCCATTTTCACGAAAACCCAAATATGAAATGCCCTGTAGGTAGAAACATTCACGCTGTTTTGGGCAAAAGATTAGAGAAAATTCAGGATTCTATGGAAAAAGAAATGAAAAAAAATAATATGGCTATGATTGTTTCAGATATAGAAACAAGAACAATAAAATGACACAAGAAGAAAGATTAGATTATTTATTAAAGGCTTTTATAGTAGATTCTAACGATTATAAAAAGTTAGAAATCCCTGATGATATTTCTGAAAAACGTAAAATTTTACGTTCTTATGACCTATAACAACCCCAAAGCTGTTTATTCCTGTGTAAACTACGGTGAAGCCTTTACCCACGAAGCAATAAAAAAACAAAGTATTTGTATAGATAGCGATATAAGTAAAGTTATAAAACAACTTAGTCTTTAGAAAAATATATTTTTATGTTTTTATTGTAGTTATTGATCTAAAGCCAATTCTTGAGGTTATCAACTTGAAGATGCTCCCCCAAAATGCATATAGCATTGTTGGGGGAGCTGTCGCTGAAAGCGACTGAGGGGGGAGCCAAGCGTTAGCTTTGCGTTGACGGTGTGGTGCCGAGCTAGAGATAAATATTATTCTTTGAGATAAACATTGATTTATATTATAAGCCTTTCGCTCTAAAAATTGTAAAAACATATCTGCTTTGGTTCTAAAAAGTGTTATTGCAATTTTACATTGGCTCTAAAAAGTGTAAGCTACTAAAAAAATCTTCAAAAAGCAAATAAGTATAAAATTCAAAAATTAAATATATTCAATAGGAATGGCAGTTACATTACTAGAAATGTTTACAGGCTTTTCCACCAAGCTGACAACATAGCCTTTTCCAATAGATTTATTGGTTATTTTTGAAAGGACAGAAAAATTCTTGCTCCAATCTTTTTGAATAGTTGCAGATTTTTTAATTTCAATTGGGTATATTGTATTATTATCTTCTATAATTAAATCTATTTCTTTTTGATCTTTATCTCTATAGTAGAAAATATTATCCAGATTTTTCCCATAATTAAGAAAGCTTTTTAATATTTCACTAACTACGAAATTTTCAAAAATATGACCAGCCATAGCACCGTTTTTAACTGTTTCAGCAGTAGTCCAACCAACCAAATGACATAATAGACCAGTATCTAGGAAAAACAATTTTGGAGATTTAATAATACGTTTAATCAAGTTGCTTTGATAAGTATTTACTATTTTAACAAGACCAGAAGAAGCTATAACAGACAGCCAGCTTTGAACTGTTTTAATATCTATTCCTACTTCTTTTGCAATTTCTTCGAAAACAACAATCTGTGCTGAACGCGCAGCGATAGCGATTAAAAACTTTTTGAATTTAATTTCGTCTTTAATATTTATAATCTTACGAATATCTCGTTCAATATATGTTCTGATATAATCGCGATAAAACCAATCCCAATCTCTTGAAGTATCTAGCATTTCAGGCATACTTCCACGATGAATTTTATCCCATAGATTAGAGTAAGATTTTAATTCTTTTTCTCGTTCTTTGATGTAGTTTTCAGTAGGAATAAATGGTGTATTTAATTTTACTTTAAAAAGTTCTCTTAAGGAAAGACTTGGCATTTCTAATATACTAACACGACCTGCCAATGATTCGGCAGTAGAACTTAGGAGTTCGTAAGTTTGAGAACCAGTTATAAATACTTGCCCTTTTTTAGGGCTTTTATCTACTCGATATTTAATTTCTTTGAATAATTCTTTTGCATATTGAACTTCATCAATTATTATTGGGAATTTTCGGTCTCTAAAAAATAAGTTTCTATCCTCATTAGCTAGTATTAAATCATTTTCATTATCAAGTGTTACATATTCATAATTTTTGTATAGTTTCTTAATGGAAGTAGTTTTTCCTACTTGCCTAGCACCTGTAAGCAGAACAACTTTACTTTGTTTTTCTGCTTTCTTTAAAATATTTTCTATATGTCTTTTTAAATACATTTTAATATATCTTTGGCTAAATTGGAGTCAACTCCATTTTAGCCAAAAA
>ONIU01000282.1 GCA_900317935.1 uncultured bacterium | reverse complement strand
TCTTAAATAGTTTCATTCCACTTTAAAATACCCCCGAACGTTGAAAACATTCGGGGGTTATTTTATGGTGTTGTAAACTCACGTCAATACACCTTTACAACATAGCTAAAATAATCTGCAACGATAACGATGAGTACTCAGCGTCAATCTAGTAAAAATCATTGCATACAAGACAAAAAAAATAACATCAAGCTAGAAAAATTCGTACATTACTGTTTATTTGTTCTTGTTCGTTAAAAAATTGCGAATTTTAGTAACATTACATAAAAAAATTAGGGTACAATACCCGAACTTGAAGACATAGAAAAACTCTCGATTAGATATAATCTGTTGTTTTTTTAGCATAATGTATTAAGGGACTTAAAAAGCTATGAATAAAAATAATCACTTTATGTTAAATGGAGGGAGGACCCTTAATTATCGACCAGATATAGACGGTCTTAGAGCAATAGCCTGCCTTGCAGTCGTATTATTTCATGCATTTCCCTCCCTACTTCAAGGAGGATTCATTGGGGTTGACGTATTCTTTGTAATCTCCGGTTACTTAATATCTTCTATCATTTATAGGAACCTATTCAATAAAGAAAATCCCGGTAGTTTGAACATTGTTGATTTCTACATTAGACGTATAAAAAGAATTTTTCCGGCTTTAATCACGATTCTTATTTTTTGCTTTATTCTAGGGTACTTTATTCTTCTCCAAAGTGAGTTTAACCTGCTTGCAAAGCACATATTTGGAGGCTCTAACTACTTTAGTAATTTCTTGTTATATTTTGAAAGCGGAAATTATTTTGACACCGACTCTAGAACAAAGCCTTTATTACATTTATGGTCATTAGGCGTTGAAGAACAGTTTTACTTAATTTTCCCCTTTATTCTTTATTTTATTTATCGTCTAAATTTAAATTTCTTGTTAACACTAGTAATATTCTCGGCAATATCATTTTCGTTAAACGTCAATTTTATTCATCATAATATGCAGGCTAGTGCTTTTTATCTTCCATGGTGCAGATTTTGGGAGTTGAGTTCCGGTGCAATACTTTCCTATATTGTGAATTATCATCAAAATCAGTTAAGTCAATTAAATCATTTGATAGAAAAACTCAGAATTACAGAAATCTTATCAAAGATAATTTATCGAGAACCAACTAAGGAACAGCAATCAAGCTTAATACCGAACATAATTGCTTTATTGGGAATATGCTTAATCATCATTGGTATTTTTGGGCTGGAAAGTAATGAACAATTTCCAGGAAAAAGAGCACTAATACCTGTTATTGGCTCCCTACTTATCATTGCTGCAGGGGAAAAATCTTTTGTTAATAGATACATTTTATCTAACCGACCAATGGTCTTTTTGGGACTAATTAGCTACCCTCTGTACTTATGGCATTGGCCAATCTTATCTTTTATTTATATTACAGATGGAAACACACCTTTCTGGATAAGAGCATTAGCGGTTATTGTTTCGATTATTTTAGCAACACTTACATTCTATCTAATAGAGCCACCGTTAAGGTACGGGAAGCATTCCAGAATAAAAGCTTTTTCTTTATTTCTATCACTTCTATTGATTGGACTATTAGGAAACCTGCAAACAAATTATTATTTAAATATCAGAGTGCATCAGAATGAAAACAATGAACAATACTCCATAACAACATTTTTAATATGGGATAAAAATGAATTTTATAAGAAATATCAAATTACAGAAGATCCCAAAGATTTAGAAGCACAGGATCTAGTAAATAGGCTTTTAAACAAGGTAGATACATGTAAACAAACTTATCCTACCTGGGGCTGTGATTGTTTATGTTATATGAACAAAGACCAAAATAATACGAAGTATGTACTGTTTGGGGATTCTCACGCTGGAAACTTATTGTATGGTCTTGAAAAAATTGAAAAAGAAAGAAACATAAAATTTAATTCTTATCAAAACTCAATGTCCGTTCCTTTTTATGGTTTTATGTCCTCAACGAAACTCAAAGGATGTAGAATCCCAAACAGCGATTTAATGTTAGAAGCTTTCAACAATGAAGCTAACAAAGAAAATATAAAACTTTTTGTTCTTGCTCATAACCCTGAGGCGTCTTTCACAGATATAACAGATAAATTGGACGCTACTACCAACGATAGATCTCCTGAGGAACGATGGAGAATAGGAATGACAAGAACGATTGATTTTCTTACAAAAAAAGGAAAGAAAATTCTCTTTGTTCTTGATTCTCCAACATTACCATTTCCAGCTGAATCGTGTATAAGCAGGACTATTTCTTTGTTAAAAAAAGAATGTGAATTTGATAGAACTATTCATGAAAGAAGAGAGGCAAATTCTATATACAATAAACTCGTTAAAGAATACGCAGAAAAATATAGTAACGTTGAATATATAGATTTGGCGGATGCATTCTGTAATGACAAATATTGTTTTGGAAGTAAAAATCATGAACCTTTATACTCCGACCCAGGCCACCTCAATTTGAAAGGTTCAGAATTTACAGCTGAATTTATATATCCTAAGATAAAAGAAATGCTGGCAGAGTAAAAGGAATCGAAAACGAGCTACAGCTTACATTTCGCACTTAAATTACGACAATTATTCTTGGCTCAATAAATATTTTAATGGGATCACCTTATTAGTGCGATCTCACTAATGTTCTCAAGCAAACTTCTAAACAACTTAAGAAGGTTGCTACAGCAACAATTAGCTTAACAACAATTATTAGACACAGATGTT
>ONIU01000241.1 GCA_900317935.1 uncultured bacterium | reverse complement strand
AGAGAAAGCAAGATAAATGAACCAAGAATTATCAAAAAAATCAAAAATAATTGCTTGTGTCGTTGCTATTGTTGTTCCATTAGTGGTTGGTGGTATTTCTGCATTTATTAGTTCTAGTGCAATGAATACTTTTGGGACAATGAAGCAACCACCGTTATCACCGCCAGCGATACTTTTCCCGATTGTTTGGACAATATTATACATAATGATGGGAGTTTCAAATTATTTAATATGGGCTAAAACTCCAAGCGATGAGAAATTAATCATTTCAAGAAAAAGAGGAATCGTTATATACGGAATTCAGCTATTTATGAATTTCTGCTGGTCGCCAATATTTTTTAATGGCGGTTATTATTATTTTGCTTTTGCTTGGCTAGTAGTTTTATGGGCATTAATAATAACTTTAATTATAATTTTTTGGAAATTATCTAAAACTGCTGCCTGCTTGTTGATTCCTTATCTACTTTGGACAACATTTGCTGGATATTTGAATATAATGATTGCTATTTTGAATAGGTGATGGTTCCTCTGCTACTAGAGGTTGTTTAAATATTTAGATTTTTTTATAATATTTATATTGTTAACTCAAGCGGTGAGTGTTCGCGGCGTTTCTTATGCACTCTACCTCTAGAATCCATCATGGGACGATTATCAGGAACTCTCATGTAGTTGTCGAAAGAAGATGAACTCTTTTTTGCTGTTTGTGGTTCAGGTTTTGATATTTCAAAAGAATTAACAAAATTTCTGTATGTTTCTGTATAGGTAAAGTTATCGCCTTTGTTGCTGCTAACTATGATTTCGTATTTATTTTTTTCATTAGTTACCAGATAAGCTCTTATTAGGTTAGATGAAGATGTTATTTCAGCATAAAATGCTTTATTGTTCCCAAAATTATCTATTGAAGTTTTTTCTAATTTATAAGAATCGTTTTTAAGGGGCTTAGCATTGGTTAATCTATTAAGAAACTCTTTTCCGAGTTTATCTGCTGTTTCCTGATTATAACTTAGATGATCATTATTAGGAGATACAGTTACGCTAACTGTTGGAGGAGGTGGATTTATCATATTCACACAACTATAATCAATGTTGTTTTTCAAATCCAATATGTAGGTAGTTGTATTTGAAGAGAATTTAATTCTCATTTTGTCATCTTTAACTTTATAATCTTTACCAAAATATGCTAATAAACTCGTTGTAATAAAGAAAAAGAACAGAAAGGGAAAAATTATTCTTTTCATTGTTTAACCTATTTTCATAATAATAAACAACAGTATTTTTTCATTATAATTAGTCTATAAGTTAAGTGTCAATTATTGAAAACCTAAGTGGTCTGAGGTTATATAGTATCAGAATAATAAAACTATATTGATTTTTCAGGTTTTCGAGGATTACTATAAACGTCTTTGATGAAGAAGGTTAGCAAAAACAAACTTGTTTTATTGCTGATATTTTATTATATTATAGCATTACTTTTTATTTTTATAGATTTGCTATTACACTGTCGAGGAACAACATAATGTTTTGGATAAAAAATAGAAGATTAATACTTTGGATTCTTTATGCTTTATTCTTTTTACATGCATATATATGGTATGCTTTGGGTTATCAAAGAATAGGGCAATTTGGTTTTGGAGAAATCTTTTTAACTCTAAAAACAGGTATCTTTACTGCGGGAACAATCTTCGTTCTTGTTGTTTTTATTCATGCTTTATTCTTTGGCGGATTATTCTGTGGTTGGTTCTGTCACTGGGGGGTAACCCAGGATGTTTTTGCCTGGATTTTGGAAAAATGCGGTATTAAGCCTGTTATGCGTCACTTGGATTCAAAATATATTCAATGGACTTGGTTTATTATATTGATATCACAGGTTGTATTATATTGGTGGTTCAATGGGTTTCCGACTTCTGTTGAGTTTAATCCTTCTTATACTGAAGTTTGGGCAGGTAACCCTAAGGCAATCTTTATGATTTGTATGACATGTATAATCAGCGGATTTTTGCTAGTTTTCCTTTTTGGAGAAAGGGCTTTCTGTCGTTCAATCTGTACATTCAGACTTTGGTTTAGCTGGTTTGACAAAATTGCCCCATACAAAATTCGCAGAACAAAAGATTGTTCTGCTTGTTCAAACGAATGTACCGATTCCTGTTTCATGGATATAGATGTTGCTAAAGAAATCAAAATAAATGGAGTTATAAAAAATACTGCTTGTGTCAAATGCTTTAAATGTATGGGAGCTTGTCCAAATGCAGTTCTTGATTCTTCATTTGTAAAATTAGGAAAAGAAAATAATGAAATAATAGAAAAGCCTGCTCCTCAGTTTGATAGGTTATCTTCTCTTATACAAGCTGCTATGGCTGTAATCATACTTCATTTCTTTGGTTATAGCATTGGCGGCAATATGTCATTGTCGTCTGGTTTGATAATAGGTTTTATTCTAATTCATATTTGGAATACAAAATCATTGAGCTTGTTTGAAATTCTTATGCTTATTCTTTGTCCAATAGGTTTATATTATGCAAACGACATGAATCCGATAACCTCTTTAGCTAAGGGCTTGGGAGCAATAACTGTTTTTGTTCTTATTGCAAAATACGTAGGATTCAGCAAGGGATTTAAATTTATCGAAGAAATGCCAGGACATAATAATACTTCAAAGATTTTGGTGGCACTCGTTGTTATTATAGCAATAGCTGTCGGTGGTGTAGAAATAGCAGCTTCATATAATATACAAAAAGCTGCTGCTGCAGCTAAAAACAAAGATTGGAAAACTTATGCTGAAGTCTTGGAAGAATGGGGAAGTTATCATAATGATCAGCGTTCTCTTTATTTTGACTTGGGCAAAGTTGAATTGTTTAATCTTAAACAATTTGATCGTTCAGTAGAAGCTTTTAAGAAGAGTTTTGATTTGTCTTACCGTGAAGATTTAGCTGTTCAAACAGCTCAAATCTATTTGGAAGAAGGTCTGCCAAATCATGCAAAAAATTTGATTAATCATTTTATTGAAAAAGGACACGATTCTCCTGCATTAAGAGAGCTGCTTGCAAGTGCTGAAAATGAGTTAGCTGCTAAAAAAGCTGCTATTCTTGGTCACTGAAAAAATGGGAAAAAAGAAAAAACTAATAAGATTTGAAGAAAACAAGAGCTTTGAAAAGCTTTTTGAGCCAAATGCCTTAGATTTGATACGAAATAATCATGAATTTAAAGGAAAATGGCTATCGGATTATTTTAAGCGTTCGGGGCGTCTTGTTTTGGAGTTGGGTTGCGGCTACGGTGAATATACTGTTGGTCAGGCAAGAATGATGCCTCAAGATAATTTTATCGGTATTGATATAAAAGGTGCCAGACTTAATCTTGGAGTTAAAGAAATAGAAACCGAAAAGATGCCTAATGCTTGTTTTATCAGAACACAAGTGGAAAATATTCCTTTAATATTTGAGAAGGAAGTTGATGAAATCTGGCTCACTTTTCCTGATCCTCGACCGGATAGAGCTAGAAGACGCTTGACCCATCCATTGTTTTTGGCAAGATATCAGAGTGTTTTAAAGCCTGGTGGCAATATTTGCCTTAAAACAGATTCAAAAGAACTCTATGATTACACAAATGAGGTAATAGATCTTTTAAAGTATAATCTTATTGAAAGAACAGATAATCTTTATGAATCTCCTTTGTTAGAAAAAGTTCCATTTATTCAAACAAAATATGAAAAACGTTTTTTGGAAGAAGGTAAAAAAATCTGTTTTTTGAGGTTTTCCTTATAAATTTTTCTTGACTTGTGTACAAGGTGTGGTATGATAATCTTCACCCTCAAGCGAGAGGGTGAAGCTATTTGAAAAGTAAATCTTTGATTAAGATTTAAGATAGAAGACATAAGTTATAAGATTTGTCTGTTAATCATTCTTCTTATATCTCAAGTTTTTGTCTTATATCTTTTGTCTAAAAAAATATAAAAAAGTAGTTGACTTTTAAAAAAAGATTTGCTAAGATAGTTACCTCGCTAAGGCGAGAGGCACCGAAAG
>ONIU01000246.1 GCA_900317935.1 uncultured bacterium | reverse complement strand
GGAGTATATATTTGGAATGGTGGAAAAGCTTTATTAAATCAGCATATTTTTAAAGTTGTTTTTGATAAAATGCTAATAGACAAAAATTATTTTGTTTACGCTGTTGAGTATCGATTAAAAGATTTAGTTTCTAAAACTCACGGTTCAACAATGAAGCATATTGTAAAACAGGATTTTGACAATACTTTAATCCCTTACCCTGAATTATCTCAGCAGCACCGCATCGTAGCCATTCTCGACCAGGTGAATGACCTTATATCTATTCGCAACCAGCAGTTAGAACAACTTGATTTGCTTATAAAATCACGTTTTGTTGAGATGTTCGGGAATATATATAAAGAAGAATATAAATACCCAACTGAAAAATTAGGAAAAATAGCTAATGTTGGCTCTAGTCATAGAGTGTTTACTACTGAATTTGTAAAAAATGGTATTCCTTTTTATAGAGGAACAGAAATTGGATTATTAGCTAATGGTGAAGAAATAAAAGAGACATATTATATATCGGAAGAGCATTATCAAAGAATTACTTCAGATGATTCAAAACCACAAATTGGGGATTTGCTGTTGCCTTCCATTTGCGATAAAGGACAAGTTTGGATGGTCAACAGTGAAAAACCTTTTTATTATAAAGATGGCCGTGTTCTAAGTATTAGACCAAATATAGAAATAATTGTTCCTAAGTTTTTAGAACAATATATGAAAATAAAAACAATTATTGAATATCCAAAACTAGGTTCAGGTTCAACTTTTGCAGAATTTAAAATTTTCTTATTAAAAGATATAGACATTGTAGTTCCTCCCCTTGCCCTTCAAAACCAGTTCGCCGCATTTGTTGAAGAAGTGGAGAAAGAGAAAGCAACGGTTAAGCAGAGTTTAGAATGGTTGAATACGTTAAAGGCTTCGCTGATGCAAGAATATTTTGGATGAAATCTGATGCTTTACGCAAAGCTATCGCTTTGCTCCCCCCTCAGTCACTATGTGACAGCTCCCCCATAAATGGGGGAGCATCTGTTTTATGGTGATGCAGGAATATTTCGGATAAGGCAAATTCTGAAAGAATTTGCTGGTGTGGTTGGTGTTGGGTGATGAGTGGTGAGTGTTTTAGCGAACTTCGATTTAGCAATAACTACAATAACTACCAACTACAATAAATACGACAAGCTTTGCTTGGCAAAAGTCTTCTAAAAAATCCCCTTGGCTGTCCTTGACAGCCGTTCCCCTTTGAAAAAGGGGATATTGTTATTGCTTATTCAGGATTATTTTGGATAGCTTTGGGGGCAGATCTTTTATATACCAACTCTTCGAACTATTTCCAAAGATTGCGGCAGCAATCGTCTCACAGGGCAGTGTTCCACAGTGGAGCACTGCATTAAATGAACTGTAAATATTTGATATTTAGAATTAGTAACATATTTAAGATAAACTATTGCCTCTTATCTCTATAAAAGGTTATAATTATAAACAAATATTGATATAGGGGTATAATATGCTCATAAAAGCATCTGCATCATTAAGAAACGATTATCCTATGATTTCCGAATTAGCTAAAAAAACAGGCGAACCCATATATATTACAAAAAATGGTGAAGGCGACGGAGTTTTTATGAGCATTGAAGCTTTCGAAAAAAGAGAAGAACTTCTAAAAATGCGTGAAAGGGTTTTCTTTGCAGAAGAAGAACGTTTATCTGGAGCAAAGACATTTTCTACAGATGAAGTCAGAAAGCTTTTAAAACAAAGAACTGAAAATGTTAGTTGAGAATTAAGATATAAGAGTTAAAAGACCCCTTTCGTCGCTTTCAGCGACACTTCCCCCAACAGCTTTCGCTTTGGGGGCAGATCTTTTATACACCAACTCTTTGAACTATTTACACAGATTGCGGCAGCAATCGTCTCACAACGAAGTGTATCACAGCGAAGCGTAATAGGTATCTATAATCTCTTGAGCAGAAAGCCTTACTATGCTATAATAAGCCAAAACTAGCGGTTAAGTGAGTTGTTCCATGACTAACTTTGATTTTTTATTAACAGAAAGAGACTTTAAAAAGTTTGCGAATATTGCTATAACTGCTGAAAAGCTTTTTCCCATAGACCACGAAGCCACAGTAATAAAATGCCGCAAAGCTATGGAAGTCGCTGTAAAGTGGATGTATTCTGTTGACAGAGATTTGAGAAAACCTTTATGGGATGACAAGCTGGTTACTCTGATTTCAACAGACGATTTTAAGCGAATTATAGGGAACGATCTTTACAAACGTATTGATTTTATAAGGCTGCTAGGTAATCAAGCGGTACATTCAGATAAGTCAAAGATTTCAAAAGATGCAGCAATGTTGTGCTTGGAAAATCTGCACGTATTTATGGATTTTGTTGCTTACTGCTACGCAACAGGCGAATATGTCCAGACAAAATTTAATCCTGATATTATAGGAAAAGAAGAAGCTAAGCCTGTTCCAGGCAAAGAGTTAGAAGAAGCAGAAATAAAACTTGAAGCTCTCATAAAAGAAAACGAATCATTGAGAGCTGCTTTGACAGCCAAACGTGAAGAACAACAGCAGACTTACGTTCCTCAACCGCTTGATATATCTGAATTTAAGACTCGTCAGGTTTATATTGACGTTATGTTACAACGTTCAGGCTGGGTAAAAGGTCAGAACTGGCTTGAAGAATATGAAGTTAACGGAATGCCGAATCAAAGCGGCAAAGGCTTTATAGATTATGCCCTTTTAAGCGATGATGGGAAAATCCTTGCAATAATTGAAGCTAAACGAACCTGCAAAGACCCTGCAGTTGGCAGACAGCAGGCTAAACTATATGCTGACTTAGTTGAAAAGCAGCAAAATCTAAGACCTGTTATTTTCCTGACAAACGGCTTTTTAACCAAGATTAACGACAATATTTACCCTGAAAGACAGGTTGCAGAAATCTATTCTAAGCGTGACTTAGAAAGGCTTTTCAATTTACGCACAACAAAAGTATCTTTAACTGCACCAAATATTAACAACAATATTTCTGGTAGGTATTATCAAAAACAGGCTATAACCTCTGTTTGCGAAAGCATGGAAAAGAATCGCAGGAAGATGCTTCTTGTCATGGCTACTGGTTCAGGCAAAACAAGGACTGTCATTGGTTTGTGCGATGTATTGATAAATAGAGGCTGGGTAAGAAACATTCTCTTTCTGGCTGACAGAAATGCCTGCGAAGATAAAGAGAATTATTCAGCTCATTGTGTATTCTCAACCTATAACACAATGATGAACTGCATAGACTACGCAAAAGATGAAGACGGCAGGCTCTTTACCAGCGGTCATTTCGATCTTGTTATCTGCGACGAAGCTCACAGGTCTATTTACAACAAATACAAAGAAATCTTCAATTATTTCGATGCACCGCTAATAGGTTTGACTGCTACTCCGAAAGACGAAATCGACAAAGACACTTATAAGATTTTCGACTTACAGACCGGATTGCCAACATTCTCTTACGATTTGAAACAGGCTGTCAAAGATAACTTCCTTGTTGATTTCAAGGTTTCCAGCGTAAAGCTTAAATTCATGGAAAAAGGCATTGAATATGACAAACTTAGCGATGAAGAAAAGAAGAAATACGAAGAAACCTTTGCCGATGAAGATGGGAACCTGCCAGACAGCATTGATTCATCAGCCTTAAATACATGGGTTTTCAACGAAGACACAATTCGTGAAGTTCTGGCAACCTTAATGAAAAAGGGCTACAAAGTAGATTATGGCAATAAAATAGGCAAAACAATCATTTTTGCCAAAAACCATATTCATGCAGAGAAGATTTTAGAAATATTCAACAAGGAATACCCACACTTAGCTGGTTACGCCAATGTTATAGACAATTACACGAAATATGCTCAGTCTGCTATTGATGAGTTTTCTGACCGAAATAAACTGCCTCA
>ONIU01000247.1 GCA_900317935.1 uncultured bacterium | reverse complement strand
ATATACCAGACACTTGGCGGTGGGCTAGACTTGGAAGTTGTGGAGTTTTTACAAGAGGAAGTGGAATAAAAAGAAATGAAACAGTTGAAAAAGGTTTGCCTTGCATTCGATATGGGCAATTATATACAACATATAAAACAAGGTTTGCAGAAGCAGTTTCGTTTATACCAAAAGAATTATACGATAAATGCCAAAAAATTCATAAAAATGATATTTTAATGGCTCTTACTGGTGAAAATAATTTTGATATAGCTTTAGCTGTTGCTTATGAAGGTAATGAAGAATTAGCAATGGGTGGAGATATGACAAAATTTTCAAACCATTGTATGAACCCTTTGTATCTAGTTTACGTAATTAATTCAATATATGGGATTAGCTGTAAAAGTAAATTAGCAACAGGAAATATTATAGTTCATATTTCAAATGATAAATTAGCTTCTATACTTATTCCTCTCCCTCCTCTCGCCGAGCAACACCGCATCGTAAAAAAGATCGAAGAACTCTTCGCTTTTGTCGATAAATTACAAAAATAATTCCTCATTCCTCATTTCTAATTCCTCATTTTTTATCCCACCTCTAGCAGAGCAACACCGCATCGTAGCAAAAATCGAAGAACTCTTCGCTTTCGCCAACACATTGACAAATAAGTGAGACTGAAAGGATACAATAATATGACTGAAATAAAAAAGATAAATAAAATTTCCTTAAAAGATGAACCTAATTTTAAAGAGAGTTTGATTCAAGATTATATATGGGAAAACCCAAGTGTTTTAGGATTAGGTGAATTAGTAAAATTTTCAAAAGAAAGAGTTCAAAATTCAGGTGGAAGATTGGATTTATTATTTGCCGATAAAGATAATCAAACACATTACGAGGTTGAAGTTCAATTAGGTCCGACCGATCCTAGTCATATTATTAGAACAATTGAATATTGGGATATTGAAAGAAAACGTTACCCTCAATATAAGCATATTGCTGTCTTAGTTGCTGAAGATATTACAAGTAGGTTTATGAATGTTATTTCTTTATTTACAGGTATTCCAATTAAAGCAATACAACTTTCTGCTTATAAAGAAGGAGATACAATAAACATAGATTTTACTACCATAGTTGAAACACAGGAATTTGGTTATGATGAAGAAAGCCAATCTGAACCAACGAATAGAGAATACTGGGAAAAGCAAAGTTCTCACCAGATAATGAATTTAGTAGATAAAATATTCAAAGATTTGGATACATTAGTAAAAGACTATGAACTCAAATATAATAAATTCTATATTGGCTTAGCTCAAGATGGCTTAGTTAAAAATTTCATCACTTTCAAACCAAGAAAGAATTATTTATACCTAATTGTTAAAGGTGAAGAATGCGGAAAAATACTAGAAAAAGAGGAAAATAAAAAAATAGAATACCTGTCTAATTCCTATTACGGTGAATTTTGGATAAGATTAAATAATTTTGAAGAATACCAAACCAATAAAAATCTATTTATTGAATTAATAAAAAAATCAATGGCACACTACAACATCGACTGTGCTTAATTGCTACTCCAATAACTATTTCTAATTTTTTTTAAAATCCCCCTGTCTGCCAAAGGCAGACATCCCCCCTCTGAAATAAATTTGAAAATTTACACATAAAATTTGTATTGTAATTAGCATTACAGCACTATAAAATATTTATAAAAGGGGTGATAGTTATAAAAAACTTTTCTCAAACAATTCCTAATGAACCTAATACTTTAGATGATTTAACTAAATCTGACCTAGATGCAAAAATACACCATAGTTACAAACAATCTCTTGAAAGTAAGGGTAGACCTTTTGAAGAAGTCTTTGGCGATTTAGAAAGCAGGTTAAATAAATGATCTCCTATGAAATCATAATGACATCAAATTCTGAGGAAGATGTGATAGAATTGGGCGATTATGTTGCAAAGGTCTATTAGCTCCACAAACAGATATTAATTATATACGGGAGATCAAAAAGTAATGGTTAAATACGTTAAATATCTAGATATAAAAAAAGAATACTATATACTTGTACCTCTCAATAAAAAAGCATTAGAAGATTTATACAGATATAAAATTTATAAGAAACATTGCCAAGAAGATGAATGTATTATAAAAGATACTTTTAAAGCAATGATATTTCATGAAGATACGTATTATGAAATGGAATCAATGCTATTTGACTATATAAATGTTGAATGTGACATTATTATCAATATGTATGAAGAAGCAATCGTTGAAAATAACCAGCTCGAAAAAGTACTTTTATTGACAAATAGTCTTTTAGAAAGTAGCAAAGATGAAAAGTTTATTAAGTTTGCAACAGAATTTAAATCATTAGTTGAACTCGCAATAAAAAAGAAAACTGTAATAGGTTTTTACTTCTAACAATATTTGTATCTAAATAACAGCGAATAAATATTATGATAAACGACAATAAACACAAATCAACATTTAAAGACTATTACATTCTTGTTCCATTAAATAAAAAAGCAATAGATGACATGTATAGATACGACATTTACAAAGATAATTGTGATAAAAGAGAAGAACTTATAAAAGATACTTTTAAAGCAATGGTTTTCGATGAAGAAACTTACTTTTTCTTAGAGAAAAACCTATTTACAATTATAAACGCTGAATGTGGAGTAGATATAGATATCTATGAAGATGAAACCGTTGAAAATGACCAGTTAGAAAAACTTCTTATTCTTACAAAAAGCTTATTAGAAAGTAGTCGTGATGAAAAACTAATAAAATTACTAATAGAATTCAAATCATTAGTTGAACTAGCAATCAAGAAAAAGACTGTGATTGGCTTCTACTTTTGATTTGTATTCATTTTCATTAACTTGTTTCTTTGAATAATTTGTATTCGTAATCTGGGAAATTGCTTAATGATTATTCTCAAGGAACAGTTCAGAAAAAAATCTGAATTAATTATGTAAGGATAATTATTATGCAAATTAATTTATTAAAATGGTGTGATGAAAAAATTTCATACTTAAAAAAATATGGGATTATATTTAAAAATGGTGTAGCAGTATTACCCGAAGAAAGTATCTACAAAGATATTCCGTTAATGGTTTCAACCTACAAATATCGTAATGATATTCCAGAAGGAATAAAAAGAAAATCTTTGCTTACCTACTTTATGCCCGATGAAGACTTATGGACACGCTTATATAAATTAGATGAAGATTTAGAAATTCTTAAAACATTTGGCGGAATAACTGGTTTTGATTTAAGTCCAAGTATTGGTATGCTTTTCTAGAATAGGCGATTTTGTTACTCTGCCAATGATAGCCTCAATTCCATATAAATCAAATATTATAACAAGCAGACTAGGTTGTCAGAATAATGGTTTTAAAGCTTATAGTTTATTTCAAACAAAACTGATAATAGAAAGAATTAAGCCTTCTATATTATTTGTTTATGGTTCTGTAACTCAAAAAGAAGTTGAACAGCTTATAAGAGAATACAATATAAAAATAATATCTTTCCCTGATAGAAGAAGCAGAGTTTGGAATAATGCCAAATCTTGGTGCTATGAAAAATTAGATGAAAATATTATTAAAACAGCTATGGAATAATTGATATTCATAGATTGCAAAGGCTCTACGAGCCTTGCAATAATAAATTCTGAAAACAAAGCATTAAAAAATTAGTAGTCACTATTAGCTACAGAAAGTAGTTCGAAAACAATGAGAAAAATATTTTATCAAGATTTTTTGTTTGAAGATATAAAAACAGATGTTTCTGAATTTCCAATTATTGAATTAGAATATTCTGAATGTTATCCATACTGCGAAGAATACTATACTAACATGCAAAAGGGTTTATATGATTCTTTAAGTATCAAATTATCACAACTAATAGAGTTAACAAAAGAAAAAGATTGGAATACTCTATTTGCAATAATTACAAAATACAAATCTGTTTATTTAATTGATGACATTCCGTTAGAAAATGATGAAGTAAAAGAATATAAAGATTTTTATTTAAAAACTTATTTTTATAAAATAAAGAATTATTGTTCTAATTGCTTTATTACAGATTCTAATTCTATTGCATAAGGTAATAACAAAGGAGCTTTCTTTTCGATTTTATTTTCCCCAACTTTAAATGTGATATTTATATCTTATCACACTACAAGTTCAAATAAAAATTTATTCAAATCGTCCTTAAAGGACTTCGCAATGTGCGACTAAACAGCAATCATAGTAATATGATTGCTGTTTTAAGTTTAGCCTGTTATTTCAACAACAATCGCTAATTTCACAATATTTTTATTCTAACATATTTCTAATGTAAAAAAGTCTTTTTTGAAAAGACAATCATAAAAGCAATATTCCTTTTGTCTCAAGATATTCATATATCAGAGAAAAGCTTTTAAAAGGTCACCTGCGAAGCGACATTTTTAATAATTATGACTATTTATATAAACCTAATCGCTACTGGACAATTTTACTAAATCTGAAAAATTGTCTAGTAGGAATTTAAAAATATAATATTTTGGGAATCTATTCCCTAAAAATAGCAATAATTTGGGAATTGATTTCCAAATTATTGCTATTTTTATTGAGATTTTTATTACAACTTTTAGCTACGCAATGCTTTGCATTGCTCCCCCTTCACCGCTCACTACGTGAGCAGCCCCCTCAGTCACTTCATGACAGCTTCCCCACTATTCGTGTGGAAGCATCAATTTAAAATTACTTCCCATGCTTTGCTTTGGGGCAGCATCTTCAGACAATACGCTAACGCTAAAGATAATTTTACTCTAGCTCGGTCACCACCCCGTCAGCCTACGGCTGCCACCCCTCCTCAAGTAGGGGCTTTAGGAGAAGACCTCCTCAGTCTCGCTTCGCTCGCCAGCTCCCCCACTATCGTGTGGGAGCATTAATTTAAAATTACTTCCCATGCTTTGCTTTGGGGCAGCATCATCGGGCAATACGCTAACGCTAAAGATAATTTTACTCTGGTTAAGTCACCCTTTCGGTTTCTTCGGAACCACTTCCCCTCAAGGGGAAGCTATAGGAGACATTTACCTTGCGTTTTTGTTTGTTTTTCACTGTTTTTTACTTTGCGCTTTTTAATATGTAATGAAAAACGACTGTCTTACTATGATTCTAATCTCCAATTTTCGGCTTCTTGTAACAATCGAGATATAATTTCTCTTTTTCCTTCTAAGTATGCGTCTCTATTATCTGGATACAACTCTGCCATTTTTATTTTAACAGCTTCATATTCTAAGGCTACTTGCTTATTTGAATTCAGGAAATCTCTAAAGTTAAGATAATTATTCCATTCCTTTGAATTTTTCATAACTACGTGAATATGATGAGTTCTTGTGTCCGCTTCAAAATCGCCCTTAACGTATAGCAGTTGTTCTGGTCTTTCATCAAATCGAAAAACAATATCGTAT
>ONIU01000254.1 GCA_900317935.1 uncultured bacterium | reverse complement strand
CATGCTTTATTGCATAATCCATAGCAAGATCCATTGCCTTGTCTAAATCTTTAGTAGATTCTCTGAATTTTCTTACTAAGGCAACAAATTCCGAATATTCCTCCAGCTTCTTACATTTTAACATTAATTCCTTGTTGTGGCCATAGTTAATATTAAGCATTGTTGCAGTCCATTCGAAGCCGTTGGTCTTATCCTTATGTTCGAAGGCATCTGAAAGTTTCAGAAATGTCTTATCTGCAATATTTCGGTCAACTCCGTTATAAAAAACAACAAACTGAGGAGTAGGTATTTTTACCAGACTGTCTCGGTATATTCTTTCTATGCTTCTTTCACCTAAAAATCTGTAGTAAAGGTCACCGAAATATAAGAACCCTCTTAAAGGCATATTGGGGTTGAACGTACTTTGATGCTCGTATAGAACCATCCGACTGTCTAATAAAAAAGACAGGTCGTTCTTCATGGTCATATAGATTACATTGTCTATTGTTGTGATTTTTAATTCATTCTTGTCTTTGTATGCGGAATTGTTCAGGGCATTATAGATGTCCAAAAGATCCTGTCTGTATTCTTCCCTGCTAAAAATCATTCTGAATACAGAATCCTTGTAGTTGTGTCTGATATGGGTGGAAGGATTATAAACAACGCTTTCTTCCTTGCAGTTATTATTTTGTTCTGCTTTTTTATTAGCCTTCTGGGCTAACCATTCTTCGTAAGTGCCGATAAAATTACATTGTAAAAACATATGTGTCTCCTTGAAAATTAAGATATAGGAAGACTGAATTTTTTTCTTCCTATATAATAATCAACCGAAAACGGAAAAATGGACAAAAAATTTTAAAATAATCAAAAATTTTATAAAGTTGAGAAATAGAATTATAATAATGGCATTTTTAAGAATAAGATTTGTGAATCCTTTTGGATTTGCTGTTCTTTGAAATTACAGAAATTCAATAGTTTAAACCCAAACAAACTAAAAGTTTAATAAAGTCAAATTTTGGGTATGGGATTGGTAAATTAGTTTTTATGGTAGTTGGTTCTTGTTGTAGTTATTGTTTAAGCCTAAGTTTTGATACAAACTGTTAAAGATTATGTGGATTGCTTCAGTTTCTTTGTTGTCTAGTAAATACTTTTTTTGTGGTCTTAGTATTGGTTTTTTATTGTCTCAGAGAAGTTTCCAATTTTTTGATATTTGAAATATCTCTATCTATGGTCTTGTGTCTCTGTTTATGATCTTAAAACTATATATAATACCAACAACTATAAAATCTTTTGTTTGTATGCTATACTACTAGTGATTTAATTAATATCTGTTTTGAGTAATATTTTATGGATACTGCTTCTTTTGAAAAATTTATAACTCTAGGTGAAAATATCTGTATAGAGTTCAAACAGGGAAGAAACGGTTTTGAAGACGATGCTTTTCAAACTGTTTGTTCTTTTCTTAATCGTTTTGGCGGTGATTTATTTCTAGGTGTCTCTGATGATGGTAAAGTCTGTGGGGTTTCTGCTAAATCTGCTATCGATATGATTAGGAATTTTATTAAAAGAATCAGTAATCCAGAAGTTTTTAATCCTACAATTTATCTTGTTCCAGAAATAATAGAATATAAGAATAAAACAGTTATCCATGTTCATGTGCCTCCAAGTGTGGAAGTTCATACGTTTAAAAAGGATATTTACGATAGAATTGACGAATCAGATGTAAAAGTCAAATCTACTGGCTCTATTGCTCAAATGTATATTCGTAAACAGAATATATACACAGAGAAAAAGATATATCCTTTTGTTTCAATAAATGACTTTCGTGAAGATTTGTTCCCTTTAATCAGAATTAGAGCAATAAATAGCAGCGAAAGTCAAAAGCACCCTTGGAATGATATGACCAATGAAGAATTGCTAAAGAGTGCTGGTTTATACGGAACAGATCATATTACTGGTGAAAAAGGTTATAATCTTGCTGCTGTTTTGCTTCTTGGAAAAGACGAACTTATAAAAGATATTGCACCAGCTTATTCTACAGATGCTTTACTTAGGAAAATAAACATTGACCGCTATGATGACAGAGAAATTGTTGATACTAACTTAATTGAAAGTTATGATAAACTTATTGCTTTTGGAAGAAAGCATTTGCTAGATAAATTTTTCTTAGAAGGTGAGCAAAGAAAAAGCCTTAGAGGTATTATTATCAGAGAAATGATTTCTAATTTGCTTATCCATAGAGAATTTTCAAGTTCTTATCAAGCAAAATTTGTAATAGAAAAAGATAAAATTTATATTGAAAATGCTAATAGAGCTTCTCAAGATTTTGTTATTACTCCAAATAATCTAGAGCCTAATCCTAAGAACCCAATTATAGCAAACTTTTTCCGAAATATAGGTTATGCAGATAAACTTGGTTCTGGGGTTAGAAATTTATTTAAATATACTAAGTATTACTCGGGAAAAGACCCAATATTTGAAGAAAAAGATATTTTTAAAATTATCGTACCTTTGGATGATTATTATTTTTATGATTTAAATAGTAAAAAAAATATAGAAATTACACAAGCTAATGAGCATTATAACAGTGTAGAAATAAAAAACACTACACAAGGTGACTCAAAAATTACACAAGCTCAAATTAAAACTACACAAGCTAATGAGCATTACAACAGTATAGATACAGAAAACACCACACAAGGTAATAAAGAAATTACACAAGCTCAAATTAAGACTACACAAGCTAATAAGCATTATAATAGTGTAGACATAGAAAATCCCACACAAGCTATTCATCTAAGTGATGAAATGGTATCTGTTCTATCTATTTTAAAAGAATTCCCAAATACCTCAATAAAAAATATTGCTCTAGCATTAAGGTGGAAAAGAGACAAAGTAGCTTATTATGTAAAAAAATTAAAGGCGAATGGCTATATAGAACGTGTTGGCAGCAGCCAAAAAGGTTATTGGAAAGTTAACGAAAAATAATCAGTTCCTGTTAGTGTTTTGTTTCTGATGATGACAAATCAATCTATAATAAATTTGCTTGCTACCTTATTGAAATATATAGCAAGCAAATTATAGATATTTGTTAGTTTTTAATTAAATATCAATATTATGTTCTCTAAGTATTTTTTTTAGATGTTCATTTTCAACTAAAGTAGCTTTTGCAATAGCTTCAGCTTCAGCAATTCTGGCTTCGGCTTTATCAGCTCTATCTCTTTCGTATTCTATGTCTTCTCTGAATGTTTTTTCATAGTTTTCCATGCTGAATTCTGTTAGAAAAGTCATTTTAACTGCTGCACGCTCCTTTCTCA
>ONIU01000279.1 GCA_900317935.1 uncultured bacterium | reverse complement strand
AAACTCAGAGCAGAGTTGTAACCGCCAATTGAAAACTGCTGAAAAAGCTTGTGTAAACAAGTTGTAAAGCAGAAAACGGGATTGAAAATAAAAAACCGCTAACAAATATTTAGATTATAATAATTACTCCCAAACGCAATATATTCTTATTTATCTTTAATTATTAAACTATTTTCCAGTAACCACTACATCCACTACCAACATATTTAATGTTTGGTTTAGATACTCGTAAATTTTCAATCCTTGCTAATTCTTGCAAGAGAACGAATTAAAGCTTATAATGAAGAAGAAGGAACAACAACACCGTATACTTATATCTAAAGATACCTTTAAGAGCTATCTCTAAATCTTCCTCTTAGAACAATAGTTTTAATAACACATAATTATGCCTGTAATAAAAAAATTCAAAACTAAATCTTATGAAAATAAAATCATAAAAGGCGGTAGTATATCTAATGATTATTGCTATCTACACCCTTTATGCCGTTCCACAAAATTACAAAACGAAAAAGATTCTCTTATTGGATTCCGTATAGCATTGGTAAAAAAATCCTAATCAATACATTGTTTTATGCTGTCTTTACGGTTTCTTTATTTTTATCTATAATAATAGAAATAACTACAAAGAGGTTTAAAATGTCTACTACATTAGTCAATTTCAGATTAGATACTAAGCTCAAGAAAAATCTTGAAAAATTATGTGAAGAATTAGGAATGAATTTAACTACAGCATTTACTATATTTGCTAAAAAGATGGTGAGAGAACAGGGTATACCCTTCAGAATAAATAAAGAATCTTATGATTATGAAGAACCTAATGAAGTTACAATAAAAGCCTTTGAAGAAGGAGAAAGGCTACTGCGTGATCCAAATTCTAAAACCTATGATTCATCAGATGAATTATTTAAAGAGCTAGATGAAGAATGAAATACAAAATTAAGCAAACCAGTCAGTTTAAGAAAGATTATAAACTGGCAAAGAAACAAGGCAAAAATCTAGACAGTCTTAAAGTAATAGTAAAAAAACTAGAGAATGGTGAAGAATTACCAGAATCCTGCTATGACCATGAACTAAAAGGCAATTATAAGGATTACAGAGAATGCCATATAGAACCAGACTGGCTTTTAATATATAAGCAAACAGAAGCAGTTCTTCTATTAACATTGTTTAGGACTGGCTCCCATTCAGATTTGTTTAAAAAATAGGTAAAAAAACGATAGCGTTTTGCTACCGATTCTGTAAATCAATTATAAGACTGACTATTATTCTGTTTTATTTCTTTCATCATATCTACTGCATCTTCCAAAGCTCTTTTGTAGCCAGCAAGGAAAGCTTCTTCCAAAGAACAAAAGCATTTTGTCGCTCTTGTGTTGTCACCTTTGAAAACCTTAAGAAGATAAAAAGCTAATAGACATAAACTCAGAGCAGAGTTGTAACCGCCAATTGAAAACTGCTGAAAAAGCTTGTGTAAACAAGTTGTAAAGGAAAACGGGATTGAAAATAAAAAACCGCCAACAAATTGAATGTTAGCGGTTTTGAGTTAACTATCAGATACTCTTTTGCACTATCTGAAACAGTCTAAAAGTGGACCATGGGGGGATCGAACATAGTAATAAGATATTGATAAATAAAACAATTACAATGCGTAAAAATTTACTATACCCAAATTTTTCAAGTTAGTAAAATTTTTTTGTTTTTTTAAGCTTAGATATTATAAAAAATTATGTAATTTTGTAATTCTGTAATTTATTCGCCGAAATCAGCTTCATTACTATATTCACAGAAATACAAATTTATCACAAGATTACATTGTTATCATTGTCGTTTGTATTTTGGGTTAGGTGTTTTTAACTTTATCTAAGATTAGAAATTCTGGTATAGCAGCTGTGTTCGGCTATTTGTCTCTGATTGAAAAATGGGGAACAGACATTCCAAGAGTAATTGAAGAATGTGTGGAATATGGCTTGAAAGAACCTGCATTTGAAGACGATGGCGATTTTAAGGTCGTAATTTTTAGAGGAAAAGTCAACCAAGCTGACCAAGCTGACCAAGTCAACCAAGCCAACCAAGCCAACCAAGTCAACCAAGTCAACCAAGTCAACCAAACCAACCAAGCTAACCAAGCTGACCAAGCTGACCAAGCTGACCAAGCTAACCAAGCTAACCAAGCTGACCAAGCTGACCAAACCAACCAAAGTAAAACCAAAGCATTTACAAGCAATGATTTCGGAATAGGAAGATCTAAAAAATGGTTCCAAAACTTAAGCTTAGAAGAACAACAACTTGTAAAAGTTTTGGTTGAAGAACCTAGAATAACTCAGAAGAAATTGGCTGAATTACTTTCTTGGAAAATTAGCACAGTAAAATATTATATAGGAAGACTAGTAAAAAAAGAAATAATCAAAAGAGAAGGAACTTCTCAAAAAGGCTTCTGGAAATTGCTTTGTCGTATTTAATTATTTCTAAAAATTCATCAGATTTCAAAACAATAAAAAACCGCCAACATTTTGAATGCTAGCGGTTTTGAGTTAACTATCAGATACTCTTTTGAACTATCTGAAACAGTCTAAAAGTGGACCATGGGGGGATCGAACCCCTGACCTCAGCGTTGCGAACGCTGCGCTCTCCCAGCTGAGCTAATGGCCCGAATATGTTGTGATTATAGCATAGATTATTCTTTTGAGCAAAGAAGATGTTTGTTACATAAAGATAAAATATAATATGAAGGCTATTATGCCGCCAAAAAGGCTTAAAATGGTAATACCCCAGTCTAAACAGAATTGTAAAAATCTGGCTGTACGGTCTTTTCTTATGATTGTTTCTATGGATAATCTATCTATGTTAGGTGTATGAGAACAGGTCTGAAGAAAGGCATCTTTATTGTCTTCATCGACGTAACATACAATTCTTTCATTATTTATGCCTATTCCTTTTACTTCAACCATGCGGTCTTCGTAGCCCCCTAAGCCTATACTTAAAGTATGGTAGGGGGCTAGATAAGTATCGCCTGATTCTACTAGAAATTGAATGCCGTCAAATTCAAAGGTGATTTGGGTGAGAATACTGTTCCCACTACCATTTATATAAAGAGCACCTCTGAATTTGTTATACATTGATATTTCTTAGTCTTTTGATGGGATGAACTGGCGAACCCAACCAGCGAAACCAGATGGGTTACGGCTCTGAATATAAATATCACCAGGACCTTTGCATTGGCAGACTAAGCCTTCTCCAGAAGTAAAGGAAGAAATTAATCCAGAAGAGGCTTTTTTAACTTCGTAATTAACTGTATCGCTCCAGGCAACCATGTGACCGTTGTCTACTATCCATATTTCATCTGGAGCCAAAGTTTTCTTCAAAATAGCACCGAAGCTGGATATAACCAATTTCCCATTTCCGGTAGCTTTTTGCAGGAAGAATCCTTCACCACTCAAAAGTCCTTTCATTATCCCTTGAGAAACAGTATCCATGACTATTCCGCTTTCAGATGCAAGGAAAGCACCTTTTTGCAGTATATAACCGTTGCTTCCGTTTAGTTCTATTACTGCTAAATCACCTGGTTCAGAAGGGGCTACATGGACTTCTCCTGGATTGGAACCATTATTTTTCAAAGTTTGCATAAATGCAGATTCCCCAGTAAAGGTACGCTTTAACATGCCAAATACACCGCCTTCAGCTTTACCTTCAACGGAAATATTTGAAGTCATAGCTACCATAGCATCTGATTCTGCTTTAACTTCTTCTCCACCATTAAGTGTGAGCTTAGCCATACAATAGGAACCTTGGAATAACAATTCTACGTTCATTTTTCTCTCCTATATAGATTATTGATAAAATAGTTTATAACTATTCTTTGTTAATTATCAATAGAAATCTGTTTTATGTTGATATTTAACAAAAGCAAAAGGACAAAAAATGTCGTTTTGGGGAAATGGCGCTGAACTTCATTTGCTAAAATATAGATAATTTCAAATATCATACTGTTGTTTAAAAAACTTCATCAAAAATAAGTTTTTTATATAAAATATTTTAAAAAAGTAGTTGACATTAAAAATAGAATTTGCTAGGATAATTACCTCGCTAAGGCGAGGGGTACCGAAAGGTGCAAGCTAATTGAAAATAATATCCGATGAAAAAACATCCAACAAAAGGTCTTTTTAAGTGATCTGATTCAGAAATGAGTCGGGCACAGTTAAAAGAATCTATGATCGAGTGCTTATAGGAGTAAATTGTAAAGAGCGCAGGGTGGATGCCTAGGTGCCAGAGACTG
>ONIU01000310.1 GCA_900317935.1 uncultured bacterium | reverse complement strand
TTCTCATTTATCAATGGTAAAAAAAGATGGTACATGCGAGGGTTACGATGTACAGAAAGTTGTCAGCGCTGTAAAAAAATCTGCAGCAAGAATGTTGATAGACTTTACCCAAGAAGATATTGATAAGATCTGTAATCTTGTTAATTCAAGCGTATTAAGCCTGAAAACAAACAAAATAGAAATCAGCACTATGCACTGCATTGTTGAATCAGTGCTTGAAAAGGTTAATCCTATAGTTGCCAACAGTTACAGAAATTACAGAAACTATAAAATAGACTTTGTTCAAATGCTTGATAAAGTCTATCAAAGAAGCCAGAAGATCATGTATATTGGCGACAAGGAAAACTCAAATGCCGACTCTGCACTGGTTTCTACTAAGCGCTCACTTATTTTTAATGAATTGAACAAGGAATTATATAAAAAATTCTTTTTAACTGTTCCAGAATTACAGGCTGCAAAAGAAGGCTACATCTATATTCATGACATGTCAGCCAGACGTGATACCACAAATTGCTGTCTTTTCGATATGGCAAGCGTATTAAAGGGCGGATTTGAAATGGGCAATCTATGGTATAACGAACCTCAGAGCCTTGAAGTTGCCTTTGACGTTATAGGTGATGTTGTTATCGCTGCTGCCAGCCAGCAATACGGCGGCTTTACAGTGCCTGAAATAGATAAGATTCTGGCACCTTATGCTCAGAAAACCTATGATAAGCAATATAATAAATATCTTGCTATGGGTGTTTCTGAAGAAATAGCTGAGAAAGAAGCATTAAAAGACGTAGAAAAAGATTTTCATAACGGTTTCCAGGGTTGGGAATACAAATTCAATTCTGTTGCCTCAAGCCGTGGCGATTACCCCTTTATTACAATGACAATGGGGCTAGGCACAGGTAAATTTGAAAAAATGGCTTCACTGGTTATGCTTGAAGTCAGAAAGAATGGTCAGGGTAAAAAAGACAACAAAAAGCCTGTATTATTCCCTAAAATTGTATTTTTATTCGACAAAGACCTGCACGGAAAAGGCTGCGAACTAGAAGACTTATTCCACGCTGGTGTTGAATGCTCTAAAAAGGCTATGTATCCTGACTGGCTTTCTATGACAGGTGAAGGCTATATTGCCAGCATGTATAAGAAATATAAGAGAGTTATTTCACCTATGGGCTGTAGAGCTTTCTTGTCTCCCTGGTTTGAAAGAGGCGGAATGAAGCCCGCAGACGATGATGATAAACCAGTATTCGTTGGCAGATTTAACATTGGTGCTATTAGTCTGCATCTGCCAATGATTCTTGCTAAAGCCAAAAAAGAAGGCAAAGACTTCTACGAAGTTCTTGATTATTACTTAGAAATGATAAGACAGATTCACATAAGAACCTACGCTTATCTTGGTGAAATGAAAGCTTCTATAAACCCGCTGGCATTCTGCGAAGGCGGCTTCTTAGGCGGTCACTTACATTTCCACGACAAGATTAAACCCGTATTGAAAGCTGCAACAGCTTCTTTCGGTATTACAGCCTTAAATGAACTACAGGAACTTTACAACGGCAAATCTATTGCTGAAGACGGCAATTTTGCTCTGGAAGTAATGAAATACATCAATAAGAAAATTACTGAATTTAAGGAAAAAGACGGCAATCTTTATGCAATCTATGGAACTCCTGCAGAAAGCCTTTGCGGTTTGCAGATTGAACAGTTCAGAAAATTATACGGAATAGTAGAAAAGGTTTCTGACAGAGGTTATGTATCAAATTCTTTCCACTGCCATGTTACAGAAAAGATTGGTCCTATTACAAAGCAGGATTTGGAAGGCAGATTCTGGGAACTTTTAAACGGCGGAAAGATACAGTATGTCAGATACCCGATTTCCTATAATACAAAAGCTGTTGAAACCTTGATTCTCAGAGCTATGGAAAAAGGTTTTTACGAAGGCGTCAACCTTTCGTTGTCTTACTGCGATGATTGCGGCCATCACGAACTGAATATGGATTCCTGCACAAAATGCGGTAGCAGAAATCTGACTAAGATAGACAGAATGAACGGCTATCTTTCTTATTCGAGAGTAAAAGGCGACACCAGGCTCAATGCTGCTAAAATGGAAGAAATCAAAGACCGGGTGAGCATGTAATGAACTACCACGATATTACTAAAGAAGATTTGCTTAATGGTCCTGGTGTCAGAGTAGTTCTTTGGGTTTCAGGCTGCTGTCATCACTGCAAAAACTGTCAGAATCCTATAACCTGGGATGAATGTGGCGGTTTGCCCTTTGATGAAGCGGCCGAACAGGAACTTTTCGAGGCTTTAGATAAGCCATATATTGATGGAATCACATTCAGCGGTGGAGACCCCTTGTAT
>ONIU01000335.1 GCA_900317935.1 uncultured bacterium | reverse complement strand
AATCTATTTTTTTCGATTAAAGTCTAACTTGAAACTCCTTCCCAAAGGAGAGAGAAGCTTTAAAATCTCTATCCAGGGAGCCTCGCTTCACAGAGGCTGTCTAAAAACTCAAATTTATCCGAGTTGTAAATTTTCAAAAAAAACTCCTTTAAAAACAGGTACAATCGCTAATTCAGACGGATTATGATATAATTACTATTGTTTAAAAGGAGTTTATAATGCCGCATCAGAAAGAATTAAACAGGAAACAGGTATTTTTCACTTGCCTTGAAGATTTGGTATCAGAAGAAAGTTATGCAAGAATAATAGACTGCTTCATCGACAGCCTCGATCTTAAATCAATGGGTTTTGCGAAATCTGTTCCAGCAGTAGAAGGACGCCCATCTTTCAGTGCCAGTAATCTTCTAAAGCTTTTCCTATACGGCTCCAGACATTCTTTGAACAGTTCCAGAAAACTAGAGGAGGCTTGCAGGATCAATATAGAGGTCAAATGGTTATTAAAAGGGCTCGAACCTGATTTCAGAACAATATCTAATTTTCGCAGAGACAATATCATGCACATGGAAAAAGTCTTTTTCGAGTTCAACCGACGTCTTCTTGTCACTCTTGAAACAGGTTTCTACGCTATAGACGGCACAAAGATACAGGCGAACAACTCCAGGAAAAGAAATTTCACAGCCAACAAGCTTGACGACAAGATAGCAAAGCTTAACGAAGCCACAGCATACTACATGAAACAGGTTGAAGAATATGACTCGATAGAGAATGAACTGGACCCGAATCATAAATTTACCAAGGCAGAACTGGAAGAAAAGGTTGAAAAATATAGAGGGAAAACGGAATTATTCCTGAAGAAACGGAAAGAAATGGAGGAAAAAGGTCTTACCCAGATTTCCCTGACAGATTCTGATTCCAAGCTGATGAAAACAAGAAACGGTTTTTCAATGTCATATAATGTTCAGACTGCTGTAGATTCCAAAACCCATCTTATAAAAGACTTCAAGGTCACAGACAGACCTTCAGATTTCGGTCTTCTATCCGAAACAATAGACAGAACCAAAAATGAAAAATCTGACGAAGTAGTTGAAGTGGTTGCCGACAAAGGATATGAATGTCCTGAAGACATGGTGGAATGTCTTGAAAAAGGAGTGCTGCCTAACGTCATAAGCAAGAACTCAAAGCAGGGGTATGAACTTGAAACAAAGTATGAAGCAACAGAAATAGATGAGATGACTATAAAAAGCAGAAAGGCCGATGACATAAAGAAATGTCTCCGTGCTGCCGTCATACCGGAAGTATACAGGAATTACATAAGCGACATAAAAGTCATAGAAAAGAAAAAACTGCTGAAAGAAGATGGAAGTCCGGAAACAGAATCACCGTTATATAAAATGTCAGAACAGGAAATGAGGGAGAGAGCTCTCAAAGGGTATTTTGTAAGAGATGCGGAGAGAAATATAGTCTACTGTCCCGGTGGTTTTACCTTAAGGCCCAGAAGCTTCAGAAGAAACGGTTCTGTTGTTTATTCTAACAGAGTGGCATGTAAGGAATGTCCGTTGAGCAATATATGTAATAAAACCAGGAGCCCGTTCAAGGAAGTGGAGTTTTCAAAAGACTCTCTTGAAAAACCGTGCAAAGGCTTTATACAGGAACCTGATACAAAAACTGACAATAAGACAAAAAAGAAATGGACAAAGGTAAAAATAGTAAAATTCCTTTTCAAACCTGATTCTGACAAGATGGATAAAAGAAAAAACATAGCGGAGCATCCGTTCGGAACCATTAAAAGAACATTGAACGGCTATTATTTCCTGTTAAGAAACAAGATAAAGACTACAGGTGAGTTCGCATTATTCTCATTATCCTATAATTTCAAAATAGCATTGAATAAGTTAGGATTTAATAAAATGATGGCAATTATGGCGTAATTTATAGAAAATAATTCATATTTTTAGACATTTTATCCATTTTTATAATATATAAACGTTTTCCAAATTATATTTTTTATTATTCCAAGATATTTATATGAGTTTTTAGACAGCCTCCTTGAGGAGGGGAATTAAAGGGGTGGTGACCTAACTAGATTTTACCATGTTTAGCGATAGCGTATTATAAATTAGGTTTTTATTGTTTTTGGTAA
>ONIU01000255.1 GCA_900317935.1 uncultured bacterium | reverse complement strand
CCTCCTTGAGGAGGGGAATTAAAGGGGTGGTGACCTAACTAGATTTTACCATGTTTAGCGATAGCGTATTATAAATTAGGTTTTTATTGTTTTTGGTAATTATTGTAGTTATTGTAATTATTTATGTTATGATTGGTGTGGTTATTTAAAGCCTTCGGCTCTTGCTGTTATTGTTTTGTTCAGGCTCTAAAAGTATCAATTATCTTTGATTATAGATTGCTTATAAAACTTTGCCTAAACAATCATCACCTATCACCAACCACCAATCACACCGCCTTAGCTGATTGCTGAAAGCAATCAGTGAAGTACGTCAAAACTATATCTTCTCAAATCTCTTATAAGTCTTGCCGTCACGCTCTACAGTTTCATTCCACATAGAAGCTGGGCGAACCCAGACTCCGCCTTCACCATAGAGAGCACGATAAACTACCATAGGCTCTTCTGTCTCGCTGTGTCTAGCGATCGTAATTACCTCATACTCATTCCCTTTGAAGTGACGATAACGGCCAGGTTGAATTGCCGCTAATGCTTCCTTATAGGTTGGAAGAAATTCTATTTTTTCAATATCGCTTTCGAATATCATATAGTCTTGTATTTTTATGCTTTCTTCTTCACGATTGAATTCATGAAGGCCATAGCCAGGCGGAAAGGTTTCAGCAATGCCAGTGAAAGTATATCCTTTTTTATCGGTAACACGAATAAGTTTGTTTTCATATTTGAACAGCTTCATCTCTTTTATTCCCTTTTTTAGGTGTTTTTATATATTTATTAGTAATAACATTTTATATAAATGCCAAACCAAAAACAAGTTCATATCAGGGCAAACTTGTATTTTTCTTTTGTTGATGAGGTTTTAAAATTTATTCATTTTGTAATAAGTAGTAACTTCCAGGCGCTTTGGTTCTTATTCTCAAATATTATTGATTAACTGAAAAAATAGTGTTTGCTTAATCTAGCTCTTGTGCTGCAATTCTTTGTATTCGCTTCCAATAAGTCATTCCCATAACTCTCGAACAAATCAAAACAGCCGGCAACCAAGCCTTCTTTATGATCATTAGAAACTACTGAATTGTTCATTTTTATTATTCTCCATACTTAGTACATTAATTACATCAAAAACTAGCTACAATAACAACAGAATTATAAAAGTAAATGAAACTAAAGTGGTCGCTTCTAAAGCGACAATTTTTTAGATTTCTCAATCAAAATCTAGATGTTTGTTAATATAGTTTAATTTTATTATACTAAAAGTGCATAAAATGAAGTTTTACTTTGAATAAAAATTCTATCGGCAAAATAAATCAAGAATTAGTGGTTAAAAGCCTTGAGATATTTTGCCGATAAGGTTATAATATTTCCGATAATCTATCAAAAAGGTGCGGATAATGGAATATATAAGCGTAGAAGAAGCGGCTATAAAGTGGAAGCTTTCCGATAGAAGCGTTAGAAACTACTGCGAAAAAGGTCGCATAGAAGGTGCTGTTTTAGTCGGGAAAACGTGGAAAATTCCATTTAATGCACAGAAACCACCTAGAAAAGAACGACTTAGAAAAATACCGAATATGCTTTTAGAGAGGCTTAAAATAGAAAAAGACAATAAAATTTCTGGTGGAATTTATCATAAGCTTCAGATTGATTTAACTTACAATTCGAACCATATTGAAGGCAGTAAGTTAACTCATGAACAGACTAGATTTATTTTTGAAACAAATACAGTAGGTGTTGAAAATAAACCATTAAAAATTGATGATATAATAGAAACAACCAATCATTTCAGATGCATTGATTTAGTTATAGATTTGGCTAATTATGCTTTAAGTGAATCGTTTATTAAACAATTGCACCGAATTTTAAAGACTGGTACAACTGATAGTAAAAATAATTGGTTCGCCTTAGGTGATTATAAAAAAGTTGAAAATACTGTTGGCGGGCAGAAAACGACCTCGCCGAAGCTTGTTGCCAAGGCTATGAAAGAGCTTGTTAAGAATTATAATAAAACAAAAAACAAAAGTTTTAATGATTTGATAAAATTTCATTATGAATTTGAAAAAATACATCCATTTCAAGATGGTAATGGCAGAGTTGGCAGATTAATTTTATTAAAAGAATGTCTTAGAAATAATTTAGTTCCATTTATTATTGATGAAAGTCTGAAGCTTTTTTATTATCGAGGTTTAAGAGAATGGAAAAATCAAAAAGGTTATCTAATAGATACTTGTTTAACTGCTCAAGACCGTTTTAAAAAGGTTTTAGATTATTTTAAGATAGCTTATTGATTTTTTTCTTTTGAAATATTTATCTGAAATAGAAATAATATGCCAAACCTGCTTGTGAGTATCATAGAATCAATTTGTTAATAAATTAATCTTTTGTTATTTCAAACTCAATAATAGAGGAGATTAATACTAGGTGCAACTTAGGTGAAAGACTATACTGAAGAGCTGTTGCTAATGAACATGCTTGATAGAGGTAATAGAATTTTATTTCTCAATAACCGCTATGGCACAGGGCATGTGACCGTCAACGACATAATAAGATACATTTTCATAGCCAAGATTTTTGAAAAATTCTTTGTAAGAATTTAAATCGAATTGGCGATTAAATCTGGCACCTAATAATTCGATAAATTTAACAGCTAAGAGACTTGTTCCCTTGCTTCCATTTATATAAGTTGGAATAATAATTTTACCGCCTGGCTTAGTAACACGTTCTAATTCTCTTAACGCTTTGTCAGGGGCAGAGAGCAAATGAATAACATTTCCAGCAATCACTTTATCAAATGTTTGGTCTTTAAATTCCAGATTTAAAATATCAGCTTTTTGAATTTTAATATTATTAAAATTTTTACATTTCTTTGCTGTTTGTTTCAGCATTCCATCTGAAAAATCTGTAGCATAGATATATTTGCATTTTGGCGCAATATATTTTGTTATAGCTCCTGTTCCACAGGCACATTCAAGAACCAAATCAGAAGTATTTATAAATTCAGCAACTTTTTTGCCTGTATTTATGAACACTTTTTTATTGTAAATAATTTCAAATATGTCGTATAAGGCAGATACTTTATCCCAGAACATTGTAAATATTCCTTTGGTTTCGTAGATTATGAATAATTACATATATTGTCTAAAAAATCAATTTTAATAAAATTTGGCAACTGTGGAAATAAGTGCATAAAATTGATAGAATAGTTAAAAGCGAATAGTTTTGAAAGGATATTAAAATGAAAATAAATGAATTATTAGAAATTATGAAATGGCGCAATAGTTGCCGTTC
>ONIU01000256.1 GCA_900317935.1 uncultured bacterium | reverse complement strand
TTTTTTCCTTGTTGCAACAATTATAGCCAACCTTTTTGTTCCTTTGTATAATTTATTTTTTGCAAAGAAATATGGTTATAAAATAAAATTCCTTATTATTTTTGGAATGGTTTTTACAAAGATTGCCAATAAGTGGAAAAAAATACTTTATAAGTCATCTCCTTTGTCGGCAGCTATACCTATAATTGATAGTAACAATATTCAAAAAAATTACTTAGAAAAACAAAAGCAATTAGCCTATTCAGAAAGATTTACAAAGCTTTTTTTAAGTATTATTATTTTCGCTTTGACACTGAAACCTATAATTGGCTTTTTTAAAGGGGAATCTATATTTTTCAACAGGTATGATTTTTCATTCAATAAATCATATTGGAATTAGTATTTACGTGTATGAAAAATTATATAAAGGCATTTTGAGTTATATTCATAGCAAGACAGAATTACTATTAAATGGAGAAAGCCTTAATAATCTTGATTTAAAACCCATAGAAGAACTACCTTATAAATCTCCTTCAGAAATGGAAAAAATTTACTACTATTTATTTTATTCTTCATACTTACTTGCTTTAAATAAAATAGAAGAAATGAATAAAATATCTTTAGAAATGACTGATATTTTAATGAAAAAGAATACAAATATTGTTAATTATCTTTGTTATTATCTTGCTTTTTACTGGCTCGTTTTCTATTATTCAGAAATAAAAACAGACAAAGAAAAAGCTGAAAAAGAGTTTTAGCCTATTATTACTACAGAATTAATAACGATGCAGAGAAAGCAAAAAGTCTTATAGAAGAAGGACTTTCAAGAATAGACAATTTTTCTTTTGGACCAGATCGAGCCTTAGAAAAAGATTTACTATTAAAACTAAAGAATGAAATAATCTGATATTCATCACTTTAAAGGAATGAAAAACTTAGTTGTTATTGTATTTAGTTTTTGTTGTCGTTATTGTTTATGGTTAGAAATATGACTAATCTAAATTTTTAAGTTCGCATTCGCCGTTTCCGTATGTTAACCGATCATCTTCTTCATAAACTCTGATAGAATGTTCATACTCACCTTTTATAAACTTACGTTCCATTATCTGCCCGAGAACTTCTCCTATTTTATTAAGGTCTTCAAAGGTTATTCCGTCATCCCCAGCATGAACTATTTCTTCAAGCTTTTCTAGTTTTTGTTTTGTAACATAAACTAAATTGTAAGTATAATAATCTTTCTTTTGAAAATGGTTTTTAATTCCTTGAATGCCAAGAACAATAATATCATCAAATTTACAGATTTTCTTAGAATAGGGAATAAAGCAATAGGTTCCTTCATAAACAATGTCTTTTGTAGCCGTATTAAAGACTAATCTTCTTTTACTGCCAAACCAGAAAATAGGAGTAAATAATAAAGCTAAAACCAGAGCAAAGGCTTCGCCATGAGAAAGTATATAGTTAGTATCAAAAAAATAAAGAAATATTGGAATTCCAATTATCCCCGCAATAATGCCCGTTATACCAGCCTGTTCCATCGAGAACGGCATTTTTAACACATAATTATCTCTATCTATATAAAGTGGTGATTTTTCAGCCATTTATTAATCCTGAAATAGAATTATTATAGTTTCATTCTGCCCATTTATTCTTAAACCAATTTTAGCGATTAGATTGTTAACGGTTGAGTAAATCATAGTAATATTATAGCAAAATTCGCTTCCAAAATGTCGCCTACTAGACAAAATGATTTTAAAGATTATTTTTCCCTTTATTTCTTATGAAATATAACAGACAAAATACTATTTGTATCGAAGTTGCTACTGGTGTAGCTAAAGCTATTTGGAACAAGGTTACATCTGGATTCAAACTAGCAAAATAAGCAAATGGAATTCTTATACAAATTGCTCCCACTATTCCTTGAATCATTACAAAAAAAGTTTTCCCGTAACCAACATAATAGCCTATGAAACAAAACAAAAATGGAGTTAGAACACAATCAATAGAATATGCCTTCAAATAACTATGGGCAGCTAAAATAACATCTTTTTTCTCTGTAAAGAAAGAACAGAGAAAATCGCCATGAATAAAAGATAAATAAGCCATTATTATACCAACAGCAACCGAAGTATAAATTCCATACCATAAGGCTTTATATATTCTATCTATTTTTTTTGCTCCGATATTTTGAGAAACAAAGGTTCCTAAAGCTTGAGCAAATGCGGAAGGAACCAACATGATGAAATGGCAGATTTTTTCACCTATTCCAACACCAGCAGAAGATACTAAATCTATTGAATTAACAAGAATCTGTATAACCATGAAAGAAAGCCCCACTAGCAAATCTTGGAGTGCTATTGGAAGCCCTAATAATATAATCATAATTATTATTTTCTTTTCAAATTCTATATTTTTTAAGCTAAATTCTAATGGTAAATTCTTTTTGTTTTTGATTATTATAATGGTAATAAAAACGCTGACTGCTTGCGCAAAAACCGTTGCTATTGCTGCTCCTTTAGCTCCCATATTGAATTTTGATATTAGAATATAGTCACAAACGATATTTATTATGGTTGCTATTACTACTGTTACAAAAGGAGTTTTAGAATCACCTAATCCTCTTAAAATTCCGCCTAATAAATTATAGGCCAAAACAAAAACAGAGCCCCAACCGCAAAATCTAATATAATCTTGAGTTTGAGAAAAAGCTTCCTTTGGAGCATTCATTAATACAGCAAGATAATCAGATTTCCATACTGTAACTATTGTCATTAAAACGGCAATTATAGAGAATAAGGAAATACCATTTCCGATAATCATTCCCACTTGTTTTGGCCGCTTCTGCCCTACTTTTCTACCAACTAAAATTGTTACTCCTATAGCTAAGCTGCAAACGGCAAATGTAGTAGTCATCATCAACATACTACCTGTAGCAACACCTGAAACATCAGCAGTTTCAGCATATCTTCCCACAATTAAAAGATCTACCCCGCTATAGAGAGCCTGCAAAAACATTGCAAGAAGCATTGGAATAGTGAATTTAACTAAAGATGGATAAATTTTCCCTTCTGTTAATTCATTTTCTATTTTTTCTGTCCGATTTGTAGAGGATTCCATAAGTATATTAAATCATCGTTCATAAAAATGTAACGTATACTAACATTTATTATTTTATTAAACAAGATTTCTATTAGTTATTCCAAGGCAGTGGTTTTTATTTTGCCGTTCAGCTATTAATAGTTATTTCAGAAACTTTAAATTAGAGAGATTTTCTTTCCCAAATATACTCCAAGAATGCAGCAAAATAAGCTCAAAGCAATATATAATCCACCATAATAATAAGATTTGTTTTCTATTAGATTTAAAGCTTCTAAGGAAAATGTCGAAAAAGTTGTAAAACCTCCGCAAACTCCAGTTTTCCAAAATAATAAAGTATTTGGAGAAATATCCTTTCTGCTAGTCGCAACACCAACTATAAAACCAATTATTATTGCCCCAATTATATTTGTTATCAGTGTTAAAATTGGAAATTGTGTTTTTACTGGGATTAAGCTGATTGCGTATCTGCTTATTGCACCTAATGCCCCACCAAGACCTACGTATAAAAAATTCATATATTCTCCAAATATTTTCTCAAGGAATTAATCACATTTAACCAATGAAAGTTTTAACAGTCAATCACAATTTTCAAAAGAAAATTTTTCTTTAATTATACAATTTGCGGTTTTCTTTTTAATTATTCAGGAGAAGGTTAAATAATACAAATAATTATTAGCAATATCATTTATGTGTTCAAAGAAGAAGCGATATCTCTAATACCTTCGACAATTATTCTTTATCTGTGCTATCAAGACCCCAACTATTAATCTTACCCAATTAAACTGTAATAGTTTATTTGAGATAAAACTCATAAAAATTATTTAAAAATGAATGATAAGATAAATAAACAAATAAGCGGCTAATACTAAAAACAATTATTTAAACGCAATTATTGTTGATTAAGAGTTCTAAAGTTTTTAGATAAGTTCTGTATACTATACTTATGATTCATATTTTTATTATAACATACAATTTCTAAAATATTGTCGCCTGGCAGGCGACATTTTTCAACCTATATATTTTACAATAACAAGTCTATTAAATCTTACACACAGCATAGAGTGGAATATTTGTCATCCAGGATTGTTCTTCGTAATCTTTCATTGAAAATCTATAGGCTATTTGAGGTTTATATTTATTGCAATAAGCTTTCAAGCTCTTAGATTGCAGATTTGTCTCGGCTTTAACTTCTATTGGTACAATATTTCTTTCTTTTTGAATCATGAAATCCATCTCAAAAGTAGCGGTGTTTGTGCCATAATAATATATTGAATATTTATTCTCTGAAATTAATTCCTGAAGAACATATTGCTCAGCCATAGCTCCTTTAAATTCAATGAAAACCTCATTTCCATCCAATATTGACTTCGCGTCTAATCCACTCATTGCACCTAATAAACCTATATCTAGCACAAATAGTTTAAAAGAATTAAAATCAATATATGCTTTTAAAGGAACACGAGGTTCTTTTACTTTATAAACTTTCTTTATTAAACCACAGTCTAAAAGCCATTCAATAGCTATTTCATA
>ONIU01000258.1 GCA_900317935.1 uncultured bacterium | reverse complement strand
AATTAAAAACACAAAGTTTTATTTTATTGAACAAGATGCATTTACTAGCGGTAGCGAGTGGGGTTATGTATTTCAGAATATTTCTTTTATGTGGAAAGCTATTAAAATTGGCTCAGCAATAGAAGGCAATTTTGATATGGTTATTGCAACTATGCCTACTGGTTTTGCTGGAATTGCTGCAAATATAGTTGCTGGGAAGAAAGGCGCCAAGTTATATCTGGATGTAAAAGAAAACTGGGTAGAAAGTGCATTGGCTGCCAATTATATAAGCAATGGGAGCCCAATTCATAAGGCTGCTATTATGGTAGAAAACTGGGTTTTGAAACGTGGCGAAAAGTTCATCTTGTGTAAAAAAAGCTGGCTTAAAGCCAGCTTTTTTTATTTATCCTCACTTAGTGTCAGACCAATAGAATAAGATTTTCCTAAAGTCCCTCCTTGAAGATGCTCCCCCAAAGGCTTTTTGCCTATTGGGGGAGCTGTCACGTAGTGACTGAGGGGGGAGCAAAGCGGTAGCTTTGCGTAATAATATAAAAGAAAAGCGGACAGTTGCTTGCTCAACCTTATTCTCCTCCGCGGTCTCTGCTAATTTCTACCTTCGGATAATCTTTGAGAGAACGAGCCTTGTGCGGAGAATAAAAGGTTTCGCGTCTACTGTCCGCTTTTTACAGAAGAGCTTTAGTGTAAACTAGATTTTTTTTCAATTTACTTTACTGTAAGTGAATCGTTGTCTACTGCAATATTCACAGTAGTGCTGTCACAGATTGCACCGCCTATCAAGCCTTTGGCTAAGATTGTTTCAAGTTCCTTCTGAATCAATCTCTTCAAAGGTCTTGCACCGTAGACAGGACTGTAACCACGTTCAATAAGCCATTTTCTAGCTTCTTCTGTTACATTGAGTTTAATCTGATGTTCTTCAAGACGTTTTTGAATTGCACCAAGCTGCAGGTCTATAATCTTGTCGAGTTCTTCTCTCTTTAATGGAGAGAACAGAATTATATCATCTACTCTGTTGAAGAATTCAGGCTTGAAGAAACGTTTAACTTCGTTCATTACTCTTTCACGAGCTTCTTCGGTTATGCTGTTGTTTTCATCAAGGCTTTCTATCAAGGTTTGTGCACCAAGATTACTTGTCATGATAACAACGACATTTCTGAAGTCTACTGTTCTTCCTTGTGAATCTGTTAAACGTCCATCATCAAGCAGTTGGAGAAGAAGATTGAAAACTTCTGGGTGAGCCTTTTCAATTTCATCGAAAAGAACTACTGAATAAGGTTTCCTTCTGACAGCTTCTGTGAGTTGGCCGCCTTCTTCGTAGCCGACGTATCCTGGAGGAGCCCCGATAAGACGAGAAACAGAATATTTTTCCATGTATTCGCTCATATCTATACGAACGATGTTGTCTTCTGAATCGAAGAGGGATTGGGCAAGAGCCTTAGCTAATTCTGTCTTACCAACACCAGTCGGGCCTAAGAATATGAACGAACCAATTGGTCTGTTGGGGTCGTTGATTCCAGCTCTAGAACGTAACACTGCGTCAGATACTAAATCAACTGCTTCGTTCTGACCAATTACTCTTTTATGAAGCTGATTGCTTAAACGTAAGAGTTTTTCTTTTTCGCCTTCCATCAACTTGCTTACAGGAATTCCTGTCCAACGGCTGACTATGTCGGCGATTTCTTCTTCTGTAACTTCTTCTCTGACGAGTTTGCCTGTTTTTTGTTTTTCTTTTAATTCTGCTTCAAGAGCAACTAATTGTTTTTGAGCTTCAGGTAAGCGGCCGTGTTTCAATTCAGCAGCCTTATTAAGGTCGTAAGCACGTTCTGCTTCAGCAATATCATGGTTGAGTTTTTCGATCAATTCTCTTTGAGCCTGAACTTTCTTGATGACACTGCGTTCGCTTTCCCACTGAGCTTTCATTGCATCGCCCTTAGTATTGAGGTCGGCAAGTTCTTTTCTCAAAGTTTCTAGTCTGCTCTTACTCTGAGCATCTTTTTCCTTAACCAATGCAGCTTCTTCAATCTGCAACTGCATAATTCTTCTAGTGACTTCATCAAGCTCTGCCGGCATTGATTCAATATCGGTTCTAATCATTGCACAGGCTTCATCTATAAGGTCTATTGCTTTATCTGGCAGGAAACGGTCAGAAATGTATCTGTCTGAAAGAGTTGCTGCGGCAACCAAAGCACGGTCTTGAATTTTAACACCGTGGAAGACTTCAAACCTTTCTTTCAAGCCTCTGAGAATAGATATAGAATCTGCTACGTCAGGCTGTTCAACAAGAACTGGTTGGAAACGTCTTTCAAGAGCGGCATCCTTTTCGATGTATTTTCTATATTCATCAAGAGTTGTAGCACCGATACAATGCAGTTCACCACGAGCAAGCATTGGCTTCAGCATATTGCCGGCATCCATAGAGCCTTCTGTCTTACCGGCACCAACGATAGTATGCAATTCATCAATGAATAGAATGATTCTACCGTCACTGCTCTTAACTTCTGAAAGAACAGCTTTAAGACGTTCTTCGAATTCACCTCTGAACTTAGCACCAGCAATCAAAGCACCCATATCAAGAGCAAAGATTGTTTTGTCTTTCAGGCTTTCTGGAACATCTCCGTGAAGAATACGCTGTGCAAGACCTTCTGCAATAGCTGTTTTACCAACACCAGGTTCCCCAATAAGAACCGGGTTGTTCTTGGTTTTTCTAGACAAAATACGCATAACACGACGTATTTCATTATCACGACCGATAACTGGGTCTAGCTTACCAGCTTTGGCAGTTGCAACCAGGTCTCGTCCGTATTTTTCCAAAGCTTCATAAGTCTGTTCTGGATTTGCTGAAGTAATACGCTGATTGCCTCTAACTGCAGTTAATGCCTGTAGAAATCTATCTCTTGTAAGACCAATATCTACGAATATCTTACCAACTTTAGTTCCAGCTCCACGCTTTAATATTGCCAAAACAAGATGTTCTACAGAAAGATATTCATCTTTTAAAGCTTTCATTTCTTCTTCTGCAGATACAAGTATTTCTGAGAGTTCCTGAGAGACATAGAATTTATCTGGTGTCAGACCAGGACCAGAAACTCTTGGCAGAGTGGCAAGAATCCTATCCAATCTATCTTTTATGGTAGAGATAGGGATATTCATATTGTTTAACAATCTTGGAATAAGATCGGTTTCATTGGCTAACAAGGCTACCATTAAGTGTTCTGTGGAGATATCCTGATGACCACGCTGAACAGCTATGTTCTGGGCAGTCTGCAAAGCCTCCTGAGATTTCATTGTCATTTTATTTAAATCCATGGTAAACCTCTTTTCTTGTTTTACTATAATTTACTAACTATTATGCATTAGTGCAATATGCATGCCAAAAATTCGTACAGCCTTGAAAAGGCTCTAATACAGTGTTTGGTTGTTTGGGAAAATTTTGAAAATCGTCGCACTGCGACTCTGTTACGTAGCAAAACGTAGCTTTCAGGGCTAAAGCCCATAAACTATACTTATTCTGACAAATGTGTAGCCAATTACTCTATTCGAAGTGCCCTAAAAAGCCCCTCCTTGAGGAGGGG
>ONIU01000259.1 GCA_900317935.1 uncultured bacterium | reverse complement strand
TATGAAACAAATGTAATGGGAACTATAAATCTTTTGGAATGTATTAGACTTTCTAATTGTGTTAAGTCTTTTTTGAATGTTACAACAGATAAAGTTTATGAAAACAAAGAATTAGATAGAGGTTATACCGAAGATGATAATTTAAAAGGCTATGACCCTTATTCAAATAGTAAGTCTTGTTCAGAACTTGTTACCTATTGTTATCAAAAATCTTTTTTAGCAGAAAAAGAAATAGCTGTTTCTACTGCTAGAGCTGGTAATGTTATTGGTGGCGGAGACTTTGCAATTTATAGAATAATACCTGACTGCATAAGGGCAGCATTATCTGGAAATAATATAGAAGTTCGAAACCCTAATTCCATAAGACCATATCAACATGTATTAGAGCCTCTTAATGCTTATTTAAAGATTATCGAACAACAATTTAAAGATATAAAATATGCTGATTGCTATAATGTCGGCTCAGATATAAAAGATTGTATTACAACAGGTCAGCTTGCGGAGTTGTTTTGTAAGTATTGGGGCAATGGTCTGAAATGGGTTGATAAATCTGATAAAGGACCTCATGAAACAAAAACTCTTTTATTAGACTGCTCTAAAATGAAGAATACTTTTGGCTGGAAACCTCATTGGAATATAAATAAAGCAATAGAAAAAGTTGTTGAATGGACAAAATGCTATTCTTCAAACGGTGACATAAGAGCCTGTATGGATAAGCAAATTGAAGAATTTTTAAGCCATAAATAGATTATTCTGAATGTTTTTTACATAAAAGGAAACAGGAGTTTTTTATGAATGATTTATTAGATTTAGAATATAAAAATTGGCTTTGTGATTTGAAAAATCGTTATAAAGCAAGTCAAATAAAAGCTGCTATAAAAGTAAACTCCGAACTTCTTAAATTTTATTGGTTACTTGGTAAAGATATTGTTGCAAAAAAATGTGAAAGCAAATGGGGAAGTAGTTTTTTTACTAACCTTAGCCAAGATTTGAAAAAAGAAATACCAGAAGCCAAGGGTTTTTCTGTTACAAATCTTGGATATATTAAAAGGTTTTATCAATGTTTTTCAAATTACCCCCAACTTGGGGGTGAATTAAAAGATGATTATTTAAATAAAATATGTTCTGTTCCCTGGGGCCATTTAAAATGTATCTTAGATTCTTGCAAATCAGATTCAAAGAAAGCTTTATTTTACGTTGAAAAAACAATAGAAAACAACTGGTCAAGGGCTGTTTTATTAAATTTTCTTGATACGGATTTATACGAAAGACAGGGTAATGCTATAACTAATTTTGCAAATACGTTACCTAGTATTCAAGGAGAATTAGCTCAACAATTAACAAAAGATCCGTATACATTTGATTTTCTTACTTTATCAGAACAATATGAAGAAAAAGAACTTAAAGATGCTTTGATTCAAAATATCGAAAAATTTCTTCTAGAACTTGGTACCGGATTTGCCTATATGGGACGTGAATATCGTATTCAGATAGGTGAAGAAGAGAAATTTATTGATATGTTGTTTTATAATGTTAACTTGAGATGTTATGTAGTTATTGAAGTTAAAATAGATAAATTCGAAGCTTCTTATCTTGGACAACTAGGACTTTATGTTTCTTCTATAAATCATCTTATGAAAAAAGATTCTGATAATCCAACTATTGGATTATTAGTTTGTAAAAGTAAAGATAATATTGTTGCTAAGTATTCTCTCGAAACTTCATCAGTTCTGATAGGGATTTCTGAATATGAATTACAAAAAATATATCCAAAGGATTTCAAAAGTTCTTTGCCTAGTATAGAAGAAATAGAAAAAACTTTAATATAATAGTAAAATATTATTTATAGTCAGAGGTCAAATAATGGCTAATTGGAAAAACGAAGCAGAAGCCAGAGAACAGATTAAATCTCTGGTTGCAGAATATTATAAAGATTTTAAGCAGAAAAAGGAGCCTTTTAAAGAAGGAGACAGAGTTTCTTATGCCTCTCGTGTCTTTGATGAAAAAGAGCTTTGTGCTCTTACTGATGCTACTCTTGATTTCTGGCTTACTACAGGTCGTTTCGCCGAAGAATTTGAAAAGAACTTTGCTCATTGGATAGGTGTAAAATATGCTCATCTAGTTAATAGTGGTTCTTCAGCTAATCTGCTTGCTTTTATGGCTTTGACAGCATCCGAATTAAAAGAAAGGCAGATAAAAAGAGGCGATGAAGTAATAACTGTCGCCTGTGGTTTCCCAACAACAGTAACTCCTATTTTGCAATATGGTGCTGTTCCTGTTTTTGTAGATGTTACTATTCCTCAATACAACATTGATGTTAATAAACTTGAAGAAGCTCTTAGCCCAAAAACAAAAGCAGTTATGATAGCCCATACCCTGGGTAATCCATTCGATTTAAAAGCGGTAAAAGCTTTCTGTGACAAACATAACCTGTGGTTGATAGAAGACAACTGCGATGCTTTGGGCACTCAATATACTATTAATGGAGAAACCAGATTTACTGGCACCTGGGGCGACATTGGCACATCCAGTTTTTATCCGCCTCATCACATGACAATGGGTGAAGGTGGATGTGTCTATACAAATAATCCTTTGCTTCATAAAATGATTCTTTCTTTCAGAGACTGGGGAAGAGAATGTATTTGCCCATCAGGAAGAGATAATTTCTGTGGTCATAGATTTGACGGTCAGTTTGGTGAATTACCAAAAGGTTATGATCACAAATATGTTTACAGCCATTTTGGTTACAATCTGAAAGTAACAGATATGCAGGCCGCCATAGGCTGTGAACAGTTAAAAAAGTTTCCGAGCTTTATTGAACGCAGAAGGCATAATTGGAGCAGGCTATATAAAGCTCTTGAAGATTTACAAGACAAGATAATTCTTCCAGAACCAGCAGAAAACAGTAAACCTTCCTGGTTCGGTTTTCTTATATCAGTAAAACCAGAAAGTGGTTTGAAAAGAAACGATGTAACAAAGTATATTGAATCTAAGAATGTTCAGACAAGACTTCTTTTCAGTGGCAATCTTATAAAGCACCCCTGTTTCAACCAGATTCGCAGAACAGATGCATATAGAGTTGCTGGAGATTTGAAAGTCACAGATTTTGTTATGAATAACTCCTTCTGGGTAGGTGTCTATCCAGGAATGTCAGACGAAATTATTGACTATATGTCAAAAGTGATTCATGAGGCAATAAAAGTATCATAAAATAT
>ONIU01000307.1 GCA_900317935.1 uncultured bacterium | reverse complement strand
TTTTTTATATAGCTAAACCCTTATTACACTTAAGTTCTTTAATTACATCACAAAAATATAATGTTTTTATACCCTGCTGACTTAAAATTCTTAAGATCGGGAGCATGAATTCTATTAGTCTATTTAATCCGTTACCTAACAGTAACACATCCGGTGGATTGTTAACATTAATTTTTTTTCAATAACAGGTTGGGGTATTCATGTTTCAATTTTGGTTGCTTGGTTCCTATAAAAACTCCTAAATATTATCAATGTTCTCAACTCTTTTACGCCCTAGAATTTTCTAAGGCATAAATGCATTTTTACTTACATTAACTTCCAAGCAAATCCTCCTTCTATAACATTACCATTTACAGAAGCTTTTCCAGAATTCTTTGGTGATGCATACCAAGTAACACCATTACCTAGCTCAGCATCAGACGATAAACGAATAACATATTTCTTTTCGGAACTAATCTTACTCTGATCAACATCAAAATACATCCAAGCATTATCATCTATATGCCATGCTTTTACTTTTTTTTGGAATACAATCTCTCCATTTTGTGCATCTACTAAAGAAATATGCAAATAAGACTTATTCTTTCGAGCGTAAGTTGCCATCAAGAGACCTATTTTTGAAAAATCACTTTGCTTAAACATTACTTCTTGCTCAAAAACTGAGTCTTTGTAAATTTCACCTATTACAGTATCAGAATTTAAATTAAAAGAATTTAGAATAGACAACGCTGTTTGGTAATAATCTTTTCTTATGTACATTATATCAACATAGTTAACATAATTTTCTGCCATAAAATCTGATAAACCCTGTGCATAATCTGCTATTTTATGTCCCCATACGTCTTGATTTTCTCGATAAATAATCACCTTTGGTAAATCTTTTTTTAGCTTTTCAATAACAGGCATTCCTGTAGCTTCCCATAACCAAGGTGTATTTGCAAACTGATAAACAGTCACTCTTCCAGAATTCATAACAATTGCATTAGTTGCTAAGGCAAAATTCCATACTGTATCACCTTTATTAGTAATTGCTCTAATATATGAACTTATATCACTTTCTACATAATTTCTCGTTTTAAACGAAGGATATCCATTGAATATTGATAAATATGGAATAAAAAGAACAAAAAACGCAAATACAACAACTAATCTATGTATATTTTTCTTTGAAATCTTATAAACAGTCACCAGAAACAATGAGGACATCATACACATCAACATAGTCTGAGGAGTTGAATGAAAATTAAACATTCCTCTAGTTCCTGTATATATTATTAGAAATAAAGCAACAATTCCCAATAAATACTTTTTATTTATTATGTTTTGAATTACATACAATAAAGAAAGCATATAAATAGATAATTTGGTAAACTCACCAATACTAAATTTATCATTAAGAACCGAAGCGACTAAATTACTAAAGCACGTAAAATAACTAGAAATAGCTTCTCTTAGCACATGAGTTATCGATGTACCAAAACCACCACAATACTTTGAATAAATATCCCTATTAAATGCATAAGTCCAATATAAACAATCTTTCAAAGAATCCGTAAGTACACAATATACTAAAAATGCTATCCATGGTAACAAAATAATAGATATCAGATACTTACAATCAGAAACACTTCGAACTACAACTTGCCACGAAGACAATGATTTTGAGCTTATTGCTAATTGTTTTTTAATGAACGTAACTAAAAAACCAATAACAAGAGGTAGTAAAGCAAATGCAGAAACAAATGTTGTACCAAAAGTACATAAAATAGAAAAAGATATTAAAGAAGATTCGGTTAATCCAAATTCACGTTTTTCACTAGTACTATACCTTACAAATTCCAAGAACAAAATCACAAAGCCTATAGCAGCTATATATTCTGAAAGAATTTGTGTTCCTAAGTATATTTGTCCAGTAAATGATATAAATACTAGAAAAGATAATACTAAAGCTATTTTTGTAAATTGAGATGCGTATCTTTTAACTATTAATAACCAAAATGTTGCATAAAAAAGGTAAAAACAAATTCGTTGACTATATACACTATCAGCACCAAATAACCAGAATAACGCACTAATAAAATAAGAGAAAGGCATATGTTGGCTTAGGAATTCTGTGTATAAAGTTACTCCATGAGAAATAGCCATTCCACCAACAAATATATCACCTTCATCTGTATCAAATAGAAATTCGCCAATATACCTATACATTCCTAAAAAAAACAATAGGAAAATAATTATTGATGAAAAACGTTCCTTAGTGAGCATAATATTTTCTACCTCCAAAGCCTATGCGTGCTTTATATTATTTCTTTAACTCAAGTTTCCCAGAAGTTTTTCTAGGCTAAGCCATTGTACCACCTAGTCTCGTGCGTATAAAAATAGAAATCTTGATTTTGATTGTATTTTAAGCG
>ONIU01000262.1 GCA_900317935.1 uncultured bacterium | reverse complement strand
GACGTAAAAAATCACGATTAATAAATTTTTGTTACACTGTAACTAATTAATCTATAAGATCTTTTTAAGCTAAATTTCTAAAGATCTTAGGTAAGATTTTTAAACAACAAATGTGGTGCTAGACCGCATTTATAAGCCGTTTTTTAGTTAAAATCGAAATGCAAAACTTGAGTTATTTATAAAGCCTGAGACAAAAAAGTGTCTCAGGTTTTGTTTACAGATGGTATAAGATTAGTTTTGAATTGTTTCAATATCTGTTTTCTACTGTACTAAGGTGTCGCAAGTTTCAGTTTATAACTGTCGCGAGATCCCTTAATAACTTTACAACTGTATCACGATTGAAATTTAAGACTGTATCAAGACTTTGTAACTTTTGGTTCAAGACTTTGTTTACAAAAGGTTCATGACCTCATTTTTTTCAATTTCGTCAGTAAAAATGTAATTTCTTTATTACATTCGTCAGTAAAAATGTAATTTCTTCATTACATTCGCCAGTAAAAATGTAATCTCTTCATAATATTCGTCTTCAAAAATGTATTATTATAAATATAGGAGGTAAATAAAATGGAAAGATTAGCCTATAAAAAGTTACTCGGTTGGAAAAACAATAAAAACAGAAAACCTCTTATACTTAACGGCGCAAGACAGGTTGGAAAAACTTGGCTTCTAAAAGATTTCGGTGAAAAGGAGTATGAATCAGTAGCATATATAAACTGCGATGAAACAAAAGATCTAAAAGCTGTTTTCAGCGACTTTAACACAGATAGACTAATACGGGCTTTTTCAGCTATTTCTGGCGTTAATATAAAGCCAGAAAATACTCTTATTATTTTGGATGAGATCCAAATCATTCCTATAGGTTTAACATCTCTGAAGTACTTCTGTGAAAACGCACCAGAATACCATATAGCAGTTGCAGGGAGTCTTCTTGGCATAGGATTACACGAAGGCACAGGTTTTCCTGTAGGAAAAGTAGATCAGATAAATCTTTATCCATTGAGCTTTAAAGAGTTTTTATTAGCCTTAAAAAAAGACCAAATTTATAACGCAATTCAGACTCATAAATGGGAGGAACTATCATCATTATCTTCCATATTTATTGATCTGCTAAGACAATACTATTATGTAGGAGGAATGCCTGCAGTTGTACAAGCATATGCTACTAACCACGATATATTCGAAGTTAGAAATATCCAAAGCCAAATTTTGTCTGATTATAGACTAGACTTCTCTAAACATGTACCAAAAGATATTCTCCCAAAAGTAAATATGGTTTGGGATTCTATCCCGGCTCAGCTTGCAAAGGAAAATAAAAAATTCATATACAGTAAAATAAGAAAAGGAGCCAGAGCAAAGGAATTTGAAAATGCAATTCAGTGGCTTGTCGATGCAGGTCTAGTATACAAAGTACTCCGAGTTTCAAAAGTTGAAAAACCGCTGAAATTTTATGAAGATTTTGATTCATTCAAGCTTTTTATTCTAGATCTAGGATTACTTGGAGCAATGACTGAAGTAGATGCAAAAGATGTTCTAGTAAATAACAATGCTTTTACTGAATACAAAGGATCATTTACCGAACAGTATGTATTACAGGAATTACAATCCTTAGAAAAAAGAGTTTACTATTATTCTAAAGAACACTCCGAGCTTGAACTTGATTTTGTAATACAAAACTATAATGTTTATCCAATTGAGGTCAAGGCAGAAGAGAACCTAAAATCAAAGAGTCTTCGAACAATATACACTGAAAACAATCAACTAAAACCGGTTAGATTCTCTATGGCAGCTTATAAAGAACAGGATTGGATGGTAAATGTTCCTTTATATCTCATAGAAGAATGGCTTGAACACGCTGAATAGAGTTTTTAGCGAAGATTTTCTTCATACAATGAAGAGTCTAGTTTATTTCAGTATGACTAATTGTAGAGAGATGTAGAGCGATTTATTAACTTATTGAATTTAATGGAACTTATTATTAATAAATCCTCTACGAAGCACCATCCGCCTGAATCATACATTTATGTTCTCACGTTTTATCAAAAACAAATTTAATCTGTTTTTTTCATTATTGTCACTTCATGCAGATTAAAAGACCTTGATTATTCATATGCGTTTTGCAAAGTGCACTAGCAGAAACGTCTTTGCATAAGAATTATGTATATGTGCAACAGACAAATTTTTAAATTGTAAATTATACAGATAGTATTTTTAGATAAAAATTTGACATGGCCTTATTAACTTCTTTTCTGAAAAACGAACTACCATGTGCTTTAAGACTGAATTAGCATTTCCATCAAACAATTATTAGAGTTAATACTTTATCTTTTTTATTTACCATTCTACGATTTATTAAAATAAACAGATTCAGTAAGAATTTTTTTATACATAAGCGTTCTAATAATTTATATATATTATTTTAATAATGCGAAAATATTTATTAAATAAATATTTAAAATTTTTTTCAAATCAAAAACCTTATATTTTTATAACATTTTACAAGCTAATAAATTTATTGTTATTTGTTATACCATCTTATATTTATAATTCAAAGTATTAGAAGAATTAATTTAATGCTATATACTAATAAAAATCCATAACTAATTTAAGTTGTTATACACTTTTGTTATAGATAGAAAGTATTTTCTCTTAGTTCAAGACTTCTCTATTGTTTTTTTAAAATGTGATTTTATTCAATATTATACTATTAAAGACAATATTTTTATGGTATTTAATATTTAAAAGGTATATATTTACTATAAATCGTAACGTTACGATTTTTCATACTATCAATTCACCTCAATGATTGAAAGCTTAGTCCAATGCACTGCAAAGTGTGTTGGATTTTTTTTATTTTCTTCAAAATTTGAAGTTTATGTTTTTCACTTTTTAGAACTTTTAATGTAAATTTACACAAACTTTTTTTTGGATCAAAATAATGGCTACTCTTAAAGATATCTCTAACATAACAGGCTACTCTGTTACAACAGTATCAAGAGCATTGAAAGATGGTGAAGATGTAAAAGAAAACACAAGAGATTACATAAAGTCTGTCGCTAAAAAAATGGGCTATTCAGTGAATCTTCAGGGGCTTAGTCTTCGCACTGGCATAAATTACAATATTTGCATGATTATGCCATT
>ONIU01000263.1 GCA_900317935.1 uncultured bacterium | reverse complement strand
AAGAATAGCTATTTTATCATTACCAACTGTGTAAAAACCATGATAAGAAATATCTGGTTTGCTTATTACTTCTTCAACAACTTCTTGAACAATTTCAACTATTTCAGGTTTTTCAATTTCTTTAAAAACATTTCGACCGTCTAAGAAGGGGTAAGCTGTATTTCCCATAAATCTGATATCTATATTTTCAGATATATTTGGGAAACTTGGGAAAGAAATAGGAGAAGGAAGAGTTAAATTAGCAGAAGCAGCAGCAGTTTTTGCTGCAGGTGCCGCACTAGAAACAGTAGAAGCTTGTCCTCCTACCCTCTCTCTTGCCAATTCCCTGTTCTCTGAGTTCCTTAGCTCTTCGCATTGGTTTGAATACTTGCGCATCCAGAAAAAGAATAAGCAGTACTATAGCAAAACCAATAGACATTACCTTATTCTCTTTTATATAATCTATTAAGCTTTTATTTTTCATAATAATTCTACCTTATATTATGACTTGAAGAACGTTGATAATGTAAGTTTCATACTTATATTACCGTGCTTATCACTTACTGGCGCATTAATTTCAAGATTACTTATTTTAACTAAGCGACCCATTGCGTTTTCCACTTCCCACAAAAATCTTTTCATCTTGTTATACTGACCTGTAACAGTTGCATTAAACTTGAATTCAAGATATTTGCTTGTTTCTGCTGACTGAGTTGGAGAATCATAAGTTGAGTTCTGAATCAGTATGTCTAAGGCTTTGGCTTTACGCTGAACCTGCTCAATAAAAATCGTATAATTGTCAGATTTTTCTAAGAGCTTTTCAAACCTTTCGTTAACTTCATCTTTCTTTTTATCTATCTGTTTATTAATGTCTTCTAACTGAACTTTTCTGTTATCTTTTTCTACTTCAGCTTCAGATATCTTCTTTTTAAGAGAAGCCAGTTCCGTATTCTTAGCCATGACTTCTTTTTTCTGTTTAGTGCTTACAGAGCCAAAATAATAAACCATACCCAAGATACATATGATTATGACCCCATAGGTAACAACCCGTTCTATTATAGATTGTATTTTTGTCTTCACGATGTTTTCCTTTTACTGCTTCGGAGTTGGTTTATATTGAAACTCTAATATAAAGTTCTGAACAATACGTTCGGCAACAACAGCACTTTGATTGCTTCTTAAACTAGCTTTGAACTTACCGCTACGGTTCAGTCTGTTTGTAAATTCAAGAATATCCTGAATAGTAGAAGCTTCTCCGTTAATTGTAAAACGAACATTCAGAGTATTTAACTTTTTAGGATTTAAGTCTTTCAAAACTACACTATCAGGAACACAAGATTCCAAAGAGTTTAAAAAGACCACTACGTCAGTAGCCGGAGTATCTAAATTCTTATTTATAAACTCAATACTTTTTCTGACTTCATTAATTTTTCCAGCATCTGGCTTCATATTGTTTATTTCAGCATATTGAGATTCAAGCCTTCTCTTGCTATCAGCAATCTGTTTATCAATTCCAGCAAAAGAAGCCTTATTCTTTATCATAGTTGTTCCTATAGAAGCTATAGTTATTATTATTGCAACTATTGCAAAGAATAACCCTATATTATCACGCGGAGAACTTCTATATTCATCGGGAAGCAAATCAAATCTGTATTTCATTTTTTACTCCCTGCAAAAACAGCCACATGCTGCTGCCAAAGAATTCTTTTCTGCATCACCAACAGCGTTACCGTTTGCGTATAACTGATATAAGTCACAGACTCTTCTGACTGGTGTATTGAGGTTTGCAGCCAGCAATACGCTTATATTTTCAAAGTTGGCACCACCGCCAGAAATTACTATTTCATGAATAGTGAATTCTCTGAACTTAGTAAGATATAATTCTATTGTATTGAATATTTCACGGCAAAGAACCGAAAACACATTTTTAATAACAGTATAATTATATTGAACTTCCTGTTCAGGAGAGAATTCTGGCAGGAAAAATATTTCGTTTCTTTTAAACTGGTCAGCGTCTTCCTCTGAGACATGGAAATGACGGCTGATCTGACGAGTAAAATCGTAGGCTCCTATAGGTCTATTCTGCATAGTCTTCAAAAGACCATCTTTGAAAACACCAATTGATGTTGATTCATGTCCAAGCTGAACAAGACAGATATTCTTGCCTTTGTTATCTGTGCTAACAAGGTAATCTTCAATCAAATTTGCAACATTTAAGAAATTAGTATCTATAGCAACTGGATTCAAACCTGTTTTCTGAACTATTCCACCTATTTCAAGAAGATTATTCTTGAGGATAGCCATTATATAAGTAATATCATCGTCTTCATAGTTGCCCAATGATTTATGTACAACATACCAGTTATCATATGGAAGAGGCATGATTGGCTCTAGATCTTCTCTTATAGCATCTTCTGTTTCTTTTTTGGAATACCTTGGAGGAGCAACAAGCATTTCTGATATTGAGGAATGATCTGGAAGAAGTAAGAGAATACTTTCATTAGACAGACCAGCACCTTTTGCTAAAGAAGCAATATTATTTTTAACAGGCACAGCATCCATAATAGGAAGCTCGATATATGTAGATGCAACATAATCTTTAGGAGTATTGACAGACAAACACTTTTTTAAGCGTATTTCACTTGAAGTCACAGATTCCAAGGTTAACAAGCGTGTTTCGTATGTTCCTACTTCTAAAACTGTTTTTAACTTAGCCATGAATTAATTTCCCATATGGATAGTAATGTATTCTTCTACCGGAACTTCGCCAGCCAATACCTTTTCAAGGCAGCAGCCGGATAATGTTCTGACTTTGTGATCTCTTAAATATTTATGAAGCTCTATCGTTGTTCGACGCTGGCTTATCATTTCTTTCAATTCAGGATTTACTTCTATAACTTCATATAAACCAGTTCTGTCTCTGAAACCAGAGTTATTACACTTCTTACAGCCTTGTCCGCGATAAAGAGTATAGCCTTCTAGGTCCTTCATTTTAAGTCCTAGACTGGCAGCAACATAAGGAGTTATTTCTATTTCTGTTTTGCAGGAAGGACATATCTTTCTAACTAAGCGCTGACCTACAAGCAAACAAAGAGCTGAAGCATAAAGATAAGGGTCAATACCAATATTTTCAAGACGGCTTATAGTTTCAATTGCCGTATTGGCGTGAATAGTCGAGAAAACCATATGACCTGTTAAAGCTGCTTTAATCGTAATTTCTGCTGTTTCATAGTCACGAATTTCACCAACGAGTATGATATCAGGGTCAAGACGCAATATTGAACGCAATCCTTTAGCAAATGTCAAAGAACGATTGGGGTCATTCTTGTTTTCCATAACCTGCATCTGATGAACGCCTGGAATCTTGAATTCAACAGGGTCTTCAATGGTGATGATTTTCTTCTGACGGCTATTGATAAGCGAAAGAGCTGAGTAAAGAGTTGTTGTTTTACCA
>ONIU01000264.1 GCA_900317935.1 uncultured bacterium | reverse complement strand
GGTCGACAAAAATCTGTATCAGAAGCCAATTGAGCAAGAGAAGAAATAACATCTATTTCTGCAATTGCTGAAGCATTTTCTTTTATTTGATTAGAATATTCTATTACTTTCGCAACAAGGCTTTCAAAAATATCTTTTTCTATAGCCAGTATTTTTTCATTTGCAGTAAATACTTTGTTTTCGTAATCTTTTAATTCAGCGGTAATGTATCGTTCATAGCCTGTAAGAGTTTGCTTTCTTGTATAACGTTCTGGAACTAAATCTGACTGACCTTTTGAAACTTCAATATAATAACCAAATACAGTGTTTTTACCTACTTTTAAAGTCTTAATGCCTGTATCTTGTTTTTCTTTTTCTTCAAACTCCTGCATCCAAGTTTTGCCATCTCTTAGAATAGATCTTAACCCATCTAATTCTTCATTAATTCCTTCTTTTATAACTCCGCCATCTGAAACAGCCGGAGGAAGATCGTCATTCAAGTTAGCAGTTAACTGACCGGTCAATTCTTCTAGTGGTTTAAGAAGCGAAGCCATTTGAGTCTGTCCTGAATTTTCTAAAATGCTTTTTAATTCAGGAACTCTCATCAATCCATTATTCAAACCCTGTAAATCTCGTGGGTTTCTACTTCCTAGAGAAATCTTACCTAAAATGCGTTCTAAATCAGAAATTCCCTTTAAGGTATCTCTGATTTCAGCAAGCAATAAAGCATCTTTTATGAAAAAATCAACTTTTAACAAGCGTTCTTCAATAGCATTTTTATCTGTTAGTGGTTTAAGAAGCCACTTTTTAAACATTCTGGCACCCATACTGGTTTTTGTTTTATTCAAAACATCAAACAGCGTTCCGCCAATATTGTTGTTTTTGCTGTTGGGAAGAAGCTCAAGGTTATTTAAAGTTGCTTCATCCAAGACCATTCCATCGCCAAGCTTGTATTCTTTCGGCAAACTCAAATGGGTTAAAGAACATCTTTGAGTATCAAAAAGATGCTCTGCCAATATTCCAAGAGTTCTCACACTCAGTGCAGGCATAGCAATAAATCTTGCTTTGTGCTCATTTGGATATAAACTTGCAACAGACTCAACAGCTTCTTTTTCGTTAATCTTCATTTGATTAACTTCAGCGTTAATATGTTTCCAAGGCGGGGTTTCATTATCATCTATGGAATCATTTAAAACAAGAATTTCTCTCGGCATCAATCTGGTGAACTCTTCAGCAACAAGGCCGAATTCAGCCATATCACCGGTTGTCATTATTACTTCGCCAGTACTTATGTCTGCAGAAACGATACAGAATCTATCAGCCGTTTTCCCAAAAGCAGTTAAATAGTTATTAGTAGACCCTTCAAGCATATTGGGGTCTGAAAGAGTACCTGGTGTTATGATTCTGACTATATCGCGCTTAACCAAACCCTTGGCTTTTTTAGGGTCTTCAAGCTGTTCGCATATAGCGACTGTATAATTCTTCTGAACAAGTTTTTTCAAGTAGCCATCAATAGCGTGATAAGGAACACCTGCAAGTGGAATAGGATTATCGCCATTTTTCCCTCTTGCAGTAAGAGTTATTTGAAGCTCTTTGGAAACTAAAACAGCATCATCAAAAAAAGTTTCGTAAAAGTCACCACATCGAAAAAGCAGAATAGCATTTGGATTTTCTGCTTTTAAGCGTTGATGCTGCTGCATTAACGGGGTTAAACCAGCATCAGAGTTTTTAACTTCCTTGGTCTTACCTGTATCAGATGCCACTTTTATTGCCTCTTATTCGTCAAAATTCAATGTTGGCTGTATAACCGAATTCAACTGATTTGGCAGATTATCAGGAGCTTTAAGCCCCATATAATTCCAAGCAGCTTTTGTGGCAACACGCCCTCTTCCGGTTCTTGCCAAAAATCCTATTTGTATTAAAAAACTTTCGTAAACATCGTAAATAGTGTCTGCTTCTTCGCCGACAGAGACAGCCAAAGTATCTAAGCTTACTGGGCCACCGTTGAATCTGTTTAAAAGAACTTCAAGTATCTTCCTGTCGATATAGTCCAAACCCATTTTATCGACCTGAAGCATAGTCATACCCATATCTACAGTTTCAAGATTAACACTTTTGTGCTTTTTAACCTGTGCTACATCACGCATTCTTTTAAACATTCTGATAGCAACGCGGGGTGTACCTCTTGAACGACTAGCGATTTCTCTTGCAGCGTCGTTCTCAATAGGATATTTGAGTTTTATGGAAACAGCCTTTATTAGTTCTGTTAACTCATCAACAGTATAGTAATCTATTCTTGAAACTACCCCAAATCTAGTTCTCATAGGCGCGGAAATATCGCCTTCACGAGTGGTAGCACCTATTAGAGTAAAGGGTTGAACCTTCATTCTAAGGCTTCTTGCGGTAGGCCCTTTACCAATCAAAACATCAAAGTGATAATCTTCCATAGCAGGATAAAGCACTTCTTCTACATTCTTGTTCAAGCGGTGAATTTCATCTATGAAAAGAACGTCACCGCGGCGCAAGCCAGTTAAAAGTGCAGCTATGTCTCCAGCTCTGTTAAGAACCGGGCCTGAAGTAATTTTAATTTGTACACCCATTTCGTTTGCGATAACATTTGCAAGGGTGGTTTTGCCTAAACCTGGAGGGCCAAGCATTAAAGCGTGATCAAGAGGTTCACCTCTCTGCTTTGCTGCTTCTATAAAGATGCGAAGCTTTTCTACTATTGGCTTTTGCCCCACAAAATCATTGAAAAACTGTGGTCGAAGCGAAGGGAGCATAATTTCTTCGTCACCTCTTATAGGTGTACGAGAAAGAACGGTTCCTTCTTCCATTTCTTTGTTTATTAAATCATCAATTTCTTTGTCAGCCTTGTTTTTTGCCATAGTAACAAGATAATACCCTAACAAGGTATTTCTTTCAAGATTTTTAATATAAGATATAAGTTATAAGTTACAAGTTACAAGTTACAAGTTGCAAGATGTATGTTTAGTGGTGAGTGGTAGGTGGTGGGTGGTAGGTGATACGAGGCTAAAGCCTCTGTGGGACTGTTGCTTTCGCAACTTGTGAGACGGCAGCTGACGCTGCCCGTGGTAATGAAGTGTCCCACAGCAAAGCGTAACACTAAAGTTACAAGTTTAGTGATTAGTGGTGAGTGGTAGGTGATAAGTGATACGAGGCTAAGGCCTCTGTGAGACGATTGCTGCCGCAATCTGTGAGACGGCAACTAGCGTTGCCAGTGGTAGTTGTTTTTAAGAGTTAGAAGAGTTAGAAGAGTTAGAAGGGTTAGAAGAGTTAGAAGGGTTAGAAGAGTTAGAAGGGTTACACTAAGTTACAAGTTACAAGTTACAAGTTTAGTGGTGAGTGGTGAGTGGTAGGTGATAAGTGATACGAGGCTAAAGCCTCTGTGAGACGATTGCTGACACTTCCCCTAGCTAAACTAGGGGCAGATCTATTATTCCCGACGCGCCCCCAAAGCGAAGCTGTTGGGGGAGCTGGCGAGCAATAGCGAGGCTGAGGGGGTCTTTACAAAAAAGAACAGCTAAAAGCAAAAAGCCCTCAAACGAGGGCTTTTGATATCTTAACTTATATAATATTGCAAGTTTTCACATCGACCCAGAAGCTTTCCAATCTCTTCTAAGGTATAAGACCTAGTGTCATTCAATCCAAATCGATGATTTACAACAATACGTTCTTTATCGGTCAAGCAGCTTAAAGCTTCTTCAAGTTCCTGATCCAGTGCTCTCTTTTCGGCCTCAGCCAGTGGGTCATAATCTGTATCAGTAATTACATCTCTTAAAAAGAGGTCTTCATCAGAATCTACTGGCGTAGAATCCATTGAAACAACATTTGGAATATCTCTTATGAAGCGCTGTAAATCCTGTGGCCGCATCATAGCACTATCTGCCAGCTCTTCTAAAGTTGGTTTTCGATTCAACTTTTTAGTCAGACTTTCTTCCAGCTTCTTAAGTTTTAAGGTTGTATGTACCCTGTTCAAAGGTAGTCTAATCGGATTAGCATGACTAGAAACCACTTGAATCATAGCCTGTCTTATCCACCAGACAGCATAAGAAATAAATCTCACATTCTTAGCACAGTCAAATCTCTGGGCCGCCCTCATTAATCCAAGATTGCCTACAGCAATCAGTTCTTCGAAAGGTACCTCGTTTATATGTTTATATCTTTTTGCAACAGCTACTACAAAACGCAGATTAGCTAAGATTAATCTCTGTTTAGCTCGTTCATTGCCCGCTTTCACCTGGTCGAGAAGTACAACCTCTTCTTCTCTTGTCAGTGGCGGATGCTTCTTTAAATCTTTAAAATAGTTTTTAAGAAGCTGATTTTCGTTTTCTTTTTCACGATTATGATTAGAGTTTATCATCCAGGTTCTCCCTTAAATTCCCTATTACCTGTGTGTACACTACTTATGTACTTTTAATACCTGAACATAATCGGAAGATGTCTAAAAAACTTTAATCATATTTTTAACTTTTTTTGTACATAAATAATTACTTCTTATTTTTGAGGTTATTCCTAAAGACCCTCTTTGTTAAAGAGGGAGGTCATTCGTTAGAATGACAGGGAGATTTTTAATTAATATAGAGTCTTCGGACTCAACTTTTTACTGTTTAATAAACATCTCAAAAATCCCCCTTAATCCCCCTTTGCGACTCGCTGACCTCCTTTATCGAATGTTATTCCATCCTGGACATTCGATATAGCAAACATCCTGTTTGCCAGCTCGCTTGCATACCG
>ONIU01000265.1 GCA_900317935.1 uncultured bacterium | reverse complement strand
TTAGAGAAATAATATGGTCTGCCCCAGGGGTCAGTAAGAGCCTGAGTCAGGAATGGACCAACAAGCATCTGCTGCCAGTTTTTAAGTTTTTCAGCAGCATTGCCACCAACACCGTCGTTAGCTGGGTCGAAAAGCTTGCCGCGTTCAACTTCGTATCTCATAATTGCATTACGAAGTTCACCTAAGTCTTCACGAGCTTTTGCGATACGAGCATCTTCAACATAGTCTTGGACATAAGGAACTGCTGCACCGGCTAAAATTGCCAGGATTGTGATAACAATCAAGAGTTCAATAAGAGTAAAACCTTTTTTCATTTAAATTCCTCCATAGAATTTTAATAACATCCCAAAGTTGAATATTTCCCTATTAGGAATACCAACAAATTATTCATTGCAAAAAGTGTACCAAGTTCGAGGCTATCGCCTCTCAAATTAGGAATTAGGAGTGAGGAATGAGGAATTATCTTATTCAATTCCTAACTCATAACTCCTAATTCTCAATTTGCTTGCGTTAGCAAGCAGCGTTACTGCGGGAGAATAACGACTTTCTGGTTAGAAATACAGTTATTCTGAGGAGTTGCATTATCTTTTATGAAATTATGATTATCAGCAATAGCAATCTTATCTTGACCAGCAATAAAATACTTACCATTAAAGAGTGTTGGACCATCGCCAGATTTCATTAATGGCAAAACAACTGTTTTACTAGCACCAACAAGCTTAGCATTTGGTTCATCATCCTTAACAATTTTATCTAAAGTAACAAAGTCTTCTGGATTAGCAGTGTCTCTATAGATATTAATATTACTAAGAAGTGTTCCGAGTTCAGTACCGATATAATCTGTATTAGAAGCAAGTTTTCTGCTGAAAGTTAAGTGTAGTTCGTCTTGAACGTTCTGGGTATCAACAGCACCAGATTTATTCTTATCAACCCATTTTACGCTAACAAGAGCCAGTGGTGGAATGTAAGAAACTTCAATATTATCGAAAGCAAATTCGTCACCATCAACAGCATCTTTTCTGTCTGGACCTAAAGAGTAAACAATACCAGATTCAGTAGCTACTACATAGGGAACACCCCAGGGGTCGATTGGTGAACGGTCTAAATAACGACCAGTCAAATCTTCAACAGTTGCTTTTTCGTATGCACCTTCACGAGATTCATAAACAATCAAAGCTCTGGCGATTTCGTCTAAGTCTGACTTAGCCTTAGCCTGACGAGATTCATCAACATAATTCTGAACATAAGGCAGTGCAGCCCCAGCCAGAATTGCGATGATTGTAATAACAACCAACAATTCGATAAGAGTAAAACCTTTCTTCATATTTTTAACTCCGTTTTCTATAATTACCCCTTGAAGGGGGAATTTTCTACTTGACCTGCCCCCAAAGCGTAGCTGTTGGGGCTACCGCCAAGGATGGCGGCGTGCAAGCGAGCCACAGGATGGGAGCAAGTCGCTGAAGTGTCAGCTTTAGCTGACGAAAGGGGTCTTATTTTACTTCAGCAAGACCCCCTCAGTCTCGCTAACGCTTGCCAGCTCCCCCAGCTAAACTGGGGGCGCATCTTTTATAGCACCCTCAAGGGGAAGCTTTAGACAAATCAAAATTCGCACTTAATTATACAACTAAGTGCGAATAATCCACTTTACTGTGCCAAAATTACAACAGCTTGAGAAGCAATACAGAAATTCTGTGGTGTAGCACGGTCCACAATTGTGCCATGATCTACTTTTATTGCTATTTTATCTCTTCCTGCTACAAATTGGTCTTTACCTGTTCCACCATAAGTATTACTTAATGGAATAACAATGGTCTTATCGTTTCCAACTATTCTGAGACTTGTATCAGAAGCTATAAGAGCAGCAGCAAATTCAACAAAGTTATCAGGATTATCTGGATCATTAGCAATCATTAAAGAAGTATAAAGATTTCCAACATCATCACTTAAACTTGCAGTATTATTCTTAGCTGATTCAGCTAATTTTCTACTGAAAGTCAGGTGAATTTCATCTGCTACGTTCTGAGTATCAACTGCACCTGATTTGTTCTTGTCAACCCATTTTACACTGACAAGAGCCAGCGGTGGAACATAAGACACTTCTATATTATCATAAGCATATTGTTCTGTAGTTGGGTCAGCTGGGTCTACATCTTTTCTGTCTGGACCTAATGAATAAACAATACCAGACTGAGTTGCAACAACGTATGGAACCCCCCATGGATCAATTGGAGAACGGTCTAAATAGCGGCCTGTCAAGTCTTCAACAGTTGCTTTGTTATAATCACCTTCTCGTGATTCATAAATAACAAGAGCTCTTGATATTTCATCTAAATCGCTCTTAGCCTTAGCTATTCGAGATTCTGAAACATAGTTCTGAACATAGGGCAAAGCTGCACCAGCAAGAATTGCAATAATAGTTATAACTACCAGCAATTCAATAAGAGTAAAACCTTTTCTCATATTATCTTATCTCCTTTTACTTTGAAGACATAATTACTACACTTTGGCTGGAAATACACATATTTCCACCAGGATTAACAGTAGTACTTGCTAAATCACGCAAGCCGCTACCGTCGCTTACACAAAATGTGTCACTTCCTGCCGTAAAAGCATTAACGACACCAGTTGCTAAAGGTAATGTAATCATTGAGCCAGAATTGTCAAGTTTCAAATTTTCCCAAGCAAACATATTTTGCACCGTATCAGAAGAAGTACAATAAAAATATGTATAAGCACTTGTTGGAGTTTTTATAGCCAGACTATCTGTGGCTGAAATCTTTCTTGAAAACTGTAAAAGCAAGTAATCTGGCCTGTTCTGAGTGTCAACAGCGCCGGTATTGTTGGCATCAACCCATTTAACGTTAACAAGTGCTAAAGGTGGCTGATAACCTGCTGACACATCATCATAATTATTTGGAATGCGGTCTGGGCCACTAGAAAATACAATTCCTGATTCTGTAGCAACAAAATATTGTACACCCCAGGGATCAACAGGAGAATTGTTTAAATATCTTCCAACAATTTGATCAATGGTAGAAGAATTGTAGGTGCCTTCTCTGGTTTCGTAAACCATTAGAGCTCTTGAAATTTCATCTAAG
>ONIU01000267.1 GCA_900317935.1 uncultured bacterium | reverse complement strand
AGAATAATTGACACTGTACATTATTTTAAGTACAATTAAAAGAACACCTTAGTTATTTGGGGGATAAGATGAAAATAAGAAATATAATATTATCAGCAATAACAATTTGTTCTCTAGCTGCTGCCCCTGCTTTCAGCAAACCACCGGTAACAGCTATATCTACAGATTCTACCCCAGTAGAAGATTCTATCGTTATGATGAAACCGGTAAATATGGGCAAAGGTCATATCATCAGTGGTTTTTTAGGCAAAATGCTTAATCTCCCCAAAACAGTAAAAATCACTGATACAGGTTTCCTTGCTTTCGGTTTATCAGAAGATGCAATACAGGTCACTCCTTCAGAAGAAAAAAGCCTGCATATGAAATCTATTCTTCCTTATCTTAAAGAAAGCAAAGAAATGCAGGATTCTTTAAGGCTGCGCAGAACCGCACGTCAGATTCGTTTCCAATATTTAAAAGACACAATTAACAAATCTAGTGCTCTTTCTGAAGAACAGAAAAATTCTATTAACAATTTTCTTTCTCAGTCTGTTGGTTCTCCATTAGTTCTTCTTTCAAAATCACCATTGCCAAGATTTATGCCATCTCCTGGCCCCTGCATGATTCCAATGGGAGCCGAAAAACTTGATCGCAGCGGCAGCAAAAGCGAAGGTGTAGAAACCTCTGTAATTTGTCTGTTAGATATCAAATCAGGCGATCAGGTTATCTTCTCAATTGAAGACGCTTATAAAAATGACACCCTAGATTTGGTTATCTGCCATGAAAATGCTCATGCTATCCAGTTTGACATGTATGGGAAGCTCTTCCAGAAGATACAGAGAACTTCTACCAATGGTCATGATGCACCTTACATTACAGACTTAGGTTTAGCCTATGTTGAAGGTTGGGCAGAAGCATTTGAAGCTGTATATGGACCTGCAAATCCAAAATTGGCTGAAAAAGACCGCACAAAATACAATATTTCTGAATTTTTATACAGCCGCCAAGATCCTGTTAGACGTGACAGATACGTTTGGGTTAACTTAGGCGAAAAGACCGGCGAACTTAAAAACGGTCTTCAGTTGATGTCTACAGAAGGTGTTGTAGCAGGCTTTTTCTATGATATTCTTACTAGCCGTGCAATAGTTGCTCCTTTTGATAAATGTATCAAAACAATGCTAGAAACACCCATGAATTTCATGGAATTCATAAAAACTTATGTAAAACTCTTCCCAGAAGACAAAAAGGTAATTTACCGCATAATTCTCGAAAATTCTCACTACGTAACTATGCATGAAAATGCCTATGAAAGCTATAAAAACTATTATAGTTTTGTAAAAGCTTACAAACAGAAGAAGATTGAAAAAGCTGATTATCTTGAAGCCAAAAAAGCTTATAAAGCTTATACAGAAGAATTATTTGCAGAAGCTATGCAAAAAGATAATATTTTTGCCAATGTTGGTCCACAAATGTGGTTCTCTGGAAAAATTGACCTTGTTGCAGCCCATAAGAGACCAAGCGAAGCAAAGGAACTTATAGCTGAAGCTTTTGGTAAAAAAGACAAATACTATGAATTCAGACTGGATTTGAATACAGCCTCAAAAGATATGTTGCGCTCAATAGGTTTCTCTTTTGATGATGTAACCAAAATATTAAAAGCCAGAACAAAAAAGAACTTCTTTACTGGCAATCCTATTACAGTATTGAAGAAAGTTCTCGGAGAAGAAACATTCAACAGATATAACTCTGTTTTGAATCTGGCCCCATATGATCATACAAAAGCAGATTCCATAAGAGACAGCGAAGAACAAGCTCTTGTTCTCTGGCCTGAAGATATTTCAAAATTGATTCAGGTCCGCTGATAAAACTTCATAAAGTAGCAAAACGGGGTTTAAGTTTAACTTAAACCCCGTTTTATTTTTTATATAATAGCGGAAAATTAATACTTTTTAGCGTCGTCTCAGCTGCCAACCTTGTTCCCACCAAGTCCTGGAAGGAGCTCGGCAAATAACGCTACATTTTTCTTCTCTGACTTCTTCAGCCAAAGAACCATTTACTACAGGTCTGCAAACATCTGCATTTTCCTGCTGACGCTTCTGATGATAAAAATCTGAAAATGAAGAATATCTAAGCATTATGATAACCAGTCGGCAGTAGTATTTTTACTTTGAGGAGTTCCAACAAGCTCTTCAAGTTCTTCTTCAAGCTGTCTCATTTTCTGATCAATAAGATTAAGTCTATCGATTTCTTCTCTGCATTTTTCAGAAATAGCAGCTTCAACCATCTTTTCTTCACGCTTCAAAGCTTCCAAAGAGCTCTGAATAATTTTAACTCTAAGCTTTTCTTCTTCATCAAGAGTGAAAACGGTTTGTGGTTCCTTAGTTTTGAATAATGGAATAACTACGCCCATATCTGTCCTCCGCTAATACTATTCATTTTCCGCAAGATAAAACGGACACAAACCCTATCGGAAGAATTGGCATTTTTGTTTACAAATATATACAAATATTTATAAATAAAAACAAACCAAATCTATATTAGTCTTGCTTTTTAGACAGACTTTGATTAATCTAAAGTTATAGAATAGGTCACCTTAGGAGCTTGCTCATGAAGAAAAAGTCAATCTTGTTAGCTTTAACAATGCTGTTAATTTTCAACGCATCAACCAGTTGTTTTGCAAAAAGTAAGAATTTTCTAAAACAACTATTTAAAGTTTATCAGGACTATGAAGAAGTTAATATGCTTCTTTGGCTTACTGGTGACGTTAGAGCAGAAAAACTGCTAGGAAAAGAACTGGCATTCTGGCAACAACTCACTTCAAGAAAAGAAGGAGACCAGGCTAAAGTCCAAAGAGTCATGAACATCTTTAACAGATTAGCCCCTCAATATAACACTCATGGAATGAAACTTAAATGCACAGTTTTACATGATAAAACCATCAATGCTTTTGCAGATTTTCTTCAATCAGACGATGAATTAGCTGCAGTTATTGCTCATGAATTAGCCCACGTTGAAAAAAGACATTCCCTTAAGAATTTTAGAACATCTACAGCACTTTCTCTTTTATTAGAAAGAGCTGTAAAAAACAAAAAGAACAAAGAAGCCTGGACAGCAGTATTGTCTGCCTTAGCATTAATGAAATTTTCAAGAAAACAAGAAGATGAAGCAGATGATGTTGGCCAATACCGTCTAGCAGCAGCAGGTTTTAATCCATATGGTCAAGTTCAGGTCTGGGAAAGATTCTTAAAGAAATTTGGTGATTCAAAAGGTATAGAAAAATTCTTGAGTTCACACCCATCTCATCAGTATCGTATTGAAAACGCCAAGAAGAATCTGGCAAAAATGAATTATCAGCCTCCGGTTCAAGCATCTGCTGAAAGTACTTCTCCTGTTCCTGCTGAAACAGCATCTAATAGTGATTACGCAATAGAAGAACCTTCTCCAGCTCCTAGAACAAATGTTCAAAATGAAACGCCATCTCAGCCAATTCAGCCAGCATCTCCACAAAACTATGTTTTAGATGGAGATTTTGAAAAGGGTTACACATCAGACAACAAATTAGAAAACTGGGAAGTGACAGAAGGTCTATTTAAACTTTCAAATAATATATTTCTTACTGGTCAATATGCTCTAGAAGGTTCTACTAATGGCTCTTTTTCTAAGGGAAGAATCCTTTCTAACTATATACCTGTAACCCCATATTCTAACCTGACTTTGAGCGTCTGCGTAAAATCAGAAACAGGTAAACAGGTCGGAGCTATCGGAATAGAAATATATGATGCAAATAAACGCTTGCGAAATAGAGTCTGGGCAAAATCAATGATGGCTTTTCCTGCTGAATGG
>ONIU01000284.1 GCA_900317935.1 uncultured bacterium | reverse complement strand
TTGGAGCAGCTTATGACGTAGAATTATCTTTCTTTCGATGCTCCCCCGCTGTGAGTGGGGGAGCTGCTGAACATAGTGAAGCTGAGGGGGGAGCAAAGCTTTAGCTTTGCGTATCATTTACAGCGATTCTACGCATTGCTTTGCAATGCTCCCCCTTCAGTCGCCTACGGCGCCAGCTCCCCCAATTTCTTGGGGGAGCATCTGAAGAAGACCTCCTCCCTCTTCCCTTATCTCTAATCTCTTGACTGTAAGCCTCTCAGCATTAACAAACCAAATATAACTTAGAAACTTTACAGGAGTAGTAAAAATGACCGACCGCATGAGAATGGAAACACCAGACCTGACCGAAAAGAACATAGAAAAAATTGGTGAGCTGTTTCCGAATTGTATAACAGAAAGCAAAGACGAGAAGGGAAATCTTAAAAAAGCAATAAATTTCGATATTCTTAAACAGATGTTGTCTAAAGAAATAGTCGATGGTGATGAAGCTTACGAATTTACCTGGGTGGGGAAAAAGGCTGCAATGCTAGAAGCTAACAAACCTATCAGAAAAACTCTTCGCCCTTGCCCTGAAGAAAGCCTTAACTGGGATACTACTCAAAATCTTTATATTGAAGGCGACAACCTGGAAGTTTTGAAACTCCTGCAAGAAAGCTACCTCGGCAAAGTTAAGATGATTTATATAGACCCGCCGTATAATACAGGTAACGATTTTATTTATAAAGATGATTTTGCTCAAAGTGTTGATGAATACGAAGAAGAAAGCGGTCAAGTTGACGAAGAAGGCAACAGGTTATTTAAAAATTCTGAAACAAACGGTCGTTTCCATTCTGATTGGTGTTCCATGATGTATTCTCGTTTGATGGTTGCCCGTAATCTTTTGTCCGATGATGGGGTTATTTTTATAAGTATTGACGACAATGAAGTAGAAAATTTAAAAAAGATTTGTGATGAAATTTTTGGAGAAGATAATTTTATAAATTATTTAAATATTAATTTAAAGAATATCGCTGGAGCTTCTGGTGGTGGAGAAGATAAAAGATTAAAGAAAAATATTGAATATATTGTTTTATATGCAAAAAATTATTTTACCACTACTAAATTTGAAAATGTATATACATATACACCTATTCACGAATTAGTAGAAGAGTATCGGAACAATGGAATTAGTTGGAAATATACTAGTGTATTAGTTAATAGTGGTGAAAAAAAATATATTGGTTCGACCAAAGATGGGGAGGGAAATGAAATAAAAATATATAGGCGCGATAACTATGATATTAAATCAATATCACAAATAATGAAAGATGAACAGTTAACAGAAAAAGAAGTATATGAAAAATACGCCAATTTCATATTTCAAACAGCGATGCCACAAAGTTCAATAAGACCTAGGGTAATGAATTATGTTAAACAAATCGGAATAGAAAGTGATTTGTATTCGATAGAATATGTCCCTAAAACCGGTAGAAATAAAGGCATTTTATATGAACAATTCTATAAAGGTGAAAATTTTAGATTATTTGCTTGGTTAAAAGACGTTACTGAACAAATAAACGGTATTCTATGTAAAAAAGATATTAAAGGAACTTATTGGGATTATGTTGGTGAAACAAAAAATTTATCAAAAGAAGGCGATGTAATTTTCCCAAATGGTAAAAAGCCTGTAAAATTAATCAAAGCTTTATGTTCTATGAATATAAAAAACGATGACATTATCCTCGACTTCTTCTCAGGTTCAGCCACCACTGCTCACGCTGTAATGCAGTTGAACTCCGAAGACGGTGGAAACCGCAAGTTCATTATGGTTCAGCTTCAAGAACCCTGTGATGAAAAGTCAGAAGCCTACAAAGCTGGTTTCAAAAATATCTGTGAAATTGGCAAAGAACGCATTCGCCGAGCAGGCAAGAAGATTTTAGAGGAATATAAAAATACCCCCTTTGTTAAAGGGGGATGTCCACAAAGTGGACAGGGGGATTATAATTCCCTCTACATTGATGAAAAACCTCTCTGTCAGCAAAAGCTGACTTCTCCCCTTAAAAAGGGGAGTGAAGAAAATACCCACCACCAATCACTAACCACTAGCTACGCTGAAACCTCTGCTGGATGCGCCCCCACGAAGGTGGGGGAGCTGGCGAGCAATAGCGAGACTGAGGGGGTCTTATTTAAAGAAACCAATAAAGACAGACCCCTTTCGGCACTGCGTGCCACTTCCCCCAACAGCAAAGCTTTGGGGGCAGATCTTGTCGATGTAGGCTTCAGAGTCTTCAAACTGGCTGACTCCAACATGAAAGATGTGTATTATTCAGCAGATGAATACAGCCAAAAGAGCCTTCAAGACTTTGTTTCTAACATAAAAGAAGACCGCACCGACTTAGACTTGCTTTTCGGCTGTCTGTTAGAATGGGGCTTACCACTATCTATGCCTTATTCCTCTGAAAAAATAAATGGCTTTAACGTTCACACCTATAACGATGGTGATTTAATCGCCTGTTTTGATGAAAATGTTTCAGAAGAGGTTATTAAAATTATAGCAAAACGCAACCCGTTAAGAGCTGTTTTCAGAGATTCCAGCTTTGCCAACAGCCCTTCAAAAATTAACGTTACCGAAATCTTCAAACTTCTTTCTCCAAATACTAGAGTGAAAGTGATTTAGACTTTATTCTGTAAGTAGTAAATAAATACATATTTATGGTATAAATATTGTC
>ONIU01000322.1 GCA_900317935.1 uncultured bacterium | reverse complement strand
AATATTAAATATTAAATCAGCCGAATGTAAAGGGTGATGTTTTATGTATCTAAGACGTCATGCAGAAAAGACAATAAAAAAGCTTTCCAAGATGTTTGGAGCAGTAATGGTTACAGGTGCCGGAAGTTTGACAGTTAGAATCTAAATTTTTGCTATCAAAGTCGCATGTGCGGCTAATTTTTTTATTAAAATTTTATAAAATATTTGTGGCGACTTTTGGCGATATGTGATATAATTAAGGAACGGGAGAAATATAAAATGAAGTTAAAAATTAGCCGTTCGAAAAATTCGTGTTCTTTTTATGTTCAAAAAACAATTAGAAAAGAGAATGGTTCTACCTCAACCATTACTGTTGAAAAACTTGGTAATCTTGATGCTGTTAAAACTCGTGCAAAAGGTGCAGACCCGTATGAATGGGCGCAGGATTATGTTAATGAACTTACCCGTAAAGAACGGGATGAATGTAAAGAAATACTCATACGTTACCGACCTCAGAAGCTGATAATTAAAGGGGAACAGAAATCCTATGACACAGGTTATCTTTTTCTGCAGAATATTTACTACAGTCTGGGCTTAGACAGAATATGCAGCAGGATACAAGCAAAATACAGGACAGATTATGACCTTAGCGACATTCTCGCAAAACTTGTCTATACGAGAATACTTTATCCGTCTTCAAAATATGCTTCCAATAAGCTTGCCAGGAACTTCATAGAACAGCCTTCCTTCGAATTACACGACATTTACCGGGCTCTTTCGGTTCTAGCAGAAAACAGCGATTATATACAGACGGAACTGTTTAAAAACAGCCAGAACCTGATAAGCAGGCAAAAAGATATTCTTTATTATGACTGCACAAACTTTTTCTTCGAAATAGAAGAAGAAAACGGCATCAGGAAATACGGAAAGAACAAGCAGCATCAACCTCTGCCCCAGATAGGAATGGGTCTTTTCATAGACCATGACGGAATACCGGTGGCTTTCGATATTTTCCCCGGCAACAAGAATGAACAGCCTACTCTGAAACCTCTTGAAGAAAAGATACTGAACAATTATGGTCTTGATCAGATTATAGTCTGCACAGACGCAGGATTATCTTCAACAGCTAACAGAAAATTCAACAATAAAAGTATAGATGGTAACCGGTTAAGAAGCTTCATCACAACTCAGTCTGTTAAAATACTGCCTGAATATCTGAAGGAGTTCGCTCTCGATCCAGATGGCTGGCGCCTTCCAGACACCGATACAATCTATAATATAAGCAATTTCGATGAAAACGAGGAAGCAGCCTTTTTCGATAAAATATTCTACAAAGAACGCTGGATTACAGAAAATTTAAGTGAAAAAAAGAAAGAACAGGGTGTCAAACCTCTTCAGCAGCGTCTTATTGTTTCATATTCCTTAAAGTATAGAGACTATCAAAGAAAAATAAGACAAGGTCAGATAGAACGTGCAGAAAATCTTATAAAAAGCGGACAATACAGAAGACGTGGAAAAAATCAGAACGATCCGTGCCGTTTCATTTACTGCGAAAAAGTAACAGAAAACGGTGAAACAAACCTTAAGGAAGTTGCTTTCCTTGATACTGAAGCAATAATGAACGAAGCTCAATACGATGGCTTTTACGCTATCTGTACCAATCTCGAAAATGAAAGTGTGGAAGAACTTATCAGAATTAATCGCCAGCGCTGGCAGATAGAAGAATGCTTCAGAATAATGAAGACTGAATTCAGAGCCAGACCTGTATACTTACGAGATGAAGACAGGATTAAAGCACATTTTATAACATGCTTCATAGCATTAACAATTTTCAGATTACTGGAAAAGAAGCTGGGTGAAAGATTTACCTGCGAAGAAATCATAGAAACGCTTAGAGGTATGAAAATGAACAGACCAGGGGAAAAACTAGGCTATATTCCAAATTACACCAGAACGGACCTGACAGATGCTCTTCACGAAACAGCAGGTTTTAGAACCGATTATGAAATAGTGAATGACATTAATATGAAAAGAATACTAAGGCAAACCAAAGGGAAAAAATAAGGTAAATGTAGCCACATTTTTAAATCGTAAAAAACGCGCTCTAGCCTTTACTAGAACGCGTTTTCTTGTTTTCAACTGTCAAAGATGGGAGTATAGCATAAAACAATAATATTTGCGAATTTATCAAATCAGCTATTATGTTTTTAGCAAAAAAGCCCTCGAAATCTATTCGAGAGCTTTTTTAAGAC
>ONIU01000268.1 GCA_900317935.1 uncultured bacterium | reverse complement strand
GAGTTAAAAGTATCTATTGCGTCTACGACAGCATCAAAATTATTATTTATAATTTCATCTGAATTCGAAGCTTCATAAAATCTATCTATCACATGAAGTTTGCAATCAGGATTGATAAGTTTGATTCTATCTGCCATAGCCTGGCTTTTTGGCAAGCCGACAGTAGAATCTAAGGCAATATTCTGCCTGTTTATGTTTGTTGGGTTAACTTTATCAAAATCAACTATAGTTAACTCACCAATTCCGGAACGGGCCAAGCTTTCAGCAGCATGACTACCTACTCCGCCTAAGCCAAAAACAGCCACATGAGCCTTTTGAAGTTTTTCAAAAGCCTCATCACCTAATAATATTTTTGTTCGTAAAAATCTGTTCATGGGAGAATGATACCATATTTTGAAGATATTAGATATAAGATATAAGATTTAAGATAGAAGGTTGGAAGGGTTGGAAGAGTGGGAAGTGTTACGCTGCGCTGTGGGACGATTGCTGTCGCAATCTGTGGGACGTTTCACTGTGGGAATTGTTTTATTGTTGGAAGGGTTGGAAGGGTTAGAAGGGTTGGAAGGGTTAGAAGTGAAACGAGGCTATAGCCTCTGTGGGACAATTGCTGTCGCAATCTGTGGGACATTTCATTGTGGTAATTGTTTTATTGTTAGAAGGGTTGGAAGGGTTGGAAAAAAGTTGTTATTGCAAAAGGAACAAAATTGGTGTACAATTGGTCACTATGATTTCAAGTTTAACAGGTTTTGGAAGAGCAAGTATAACAGATGAAACTGGGCGTGTAAGCGTCGAGTTAAAGTCTGTTAATAATCGTTTTCTACAAATTGATACCCGTTTGCCTTATGGTTATAACTGGGCAGATGGTTTATTGCGCCAATATGTCAGCAATACTATTTCTAGAGGGAAAGTCTATCTCAACCTTGAAATAGTCGATTATAACCCAAATCAAGACGTTATAATCAATAAGCCTTTATTAAACAAGCTTATAGCATTAGGCGACGAAATCAACACTCAGACAGGTAAAAACCTTCCAATGGCTTTAGACGGATTGCTTTCTTTGCCAGGAGTAATGAAAGTTGATTCTCAAGAATCAGATAATGATGAGCTTTGGAAGCGAATAGAACCAGTCTTAGTCGAAGCAGTAAAATCTTTTGTAGAAGCTCGTAAAAGAGAAGGCGAAAACTTAGCCAACGACATAAAGAGTCACGCAGATGTAATGCGCACTACTATTGCAAAGATAGAAGAATTACTTCCTGAATTCAGAGCAAATTTCACAACCAAGTTTACTGAAAGAATCAAAGAATTAGCGGGACAAGCCGGATTTGATGAAACAAGACTTGGCATGGAAATAGCTCTTTGGGTCGACAGAAGTGACGTTAGCGAAGAAATAGCCAGACTTTACAGCCATCTTAAAGAACTAGACAATATTCTAGCTTCTGATAAACCTGTAGGAAGACGCCTTGATTTCTTAGTTCAAGAGTTAAACAGAGAAGCTAATACTCTTAGCAGCAAAATAAATGATTTTGCTATTACTCAATTGGCTCTTGACTTAAAATGCGAAATCGAAAAGATTCGCGAACAGGCCCAAAACATTGAGTAAGGTGGAATAATGAAAGTTCTTCTTTTGAATATAGGTTTTGGTAACGTAGTAGCAGCCGACAAGGTTGTGGCAATTGTCAGTCCGGGCTCTGCACCAATCAAACGATTAAAAGAAGATGCAAAAGAACAGGGAAAGCTTATAGATGCGACCTATGGCCGCAAAACCAGAGCTATTATTGTTACAGATTCAAATCATGTGATTTTATCTGCAATAAATCCTGAAACAGCCGCCTTGCGTATGTTAGGCAAGAAAACCAGTCAGAATCCTGAAGACGAAGACAGTGATGTCGAACTTCAAGATGAAAATATCGAAGATGATGAATTAGATTCAACGGAGGTTGAAGAATGAAATTCCGCTCAAGAAGTGAAATTATTAACAAAATTCCTAACAAATATGATGCAGTAATGGCTATATCTAACCGCGTTAAAATGCTTGTAGAAGGCAAGAAGCGCTTAGTAGACGAATACGATGAAAACTACATCAAAGTTGCTATGGAAGAAATAGCTTCAGGTGCTCTCGAAGTTGAAATCAAAGAAAAAGAAAAATAAGCAGAATATTTTAATAGCTTACAATAAAGGCATTGCTAGTATTCAAGGCATTGAGCTGGCAATGCTTTTTTGTCATGCAGGTTTCAGTGTAAAAACCATATTATTTGATAATGCTGAGGAATATATTTCCAGAGAGTTATTAAAAGAAGTTACAGAACATGCACCCTGGTCGAATTCTCATAAGCCTAGCTGGGTGAAAGCTGAGATAGAATATCCTGTTGGGATAATTTTTGATGAAAAAATCCCCCTTGATCCCCCTTTAACAAAGGGGGTAAAAGATAATATCTCTGAGAATAAAGATGATAACAATGGGGTTACCACAACTGCAATTAATAAAAGAAAAAAGACCCCTTCAGTCGAGCTATCGCTCGCCAGCTCCCCCAACAGCTTACACTTTGGGGGCGCATCGGAATGTGAAAATAACGATAGCAACAATGGGATTGCCACGCCACTTATTGCTTGCAGCAATCAGACCCCTCAGTCACTTTGTGACAGTTCTCCCACCATTCGTGGTGGAGCATCGGATAGTTTTACAGCCAAGTTTGTTGAATACATAAATAAACATTGCAAAACGATTAAAATTTTACAGAAGAAAGATATATCAGAACCAAGCTCTATCAATGATGTAAACAAGCAGATTATAGAAATTCCACACAATCCGCTGAAATTAAGAAGCCTTTTTGAAAAAATACTTTCAGAAGTAGTTGTTTTAGCTTCATCAAAAGCCTTAGACGGGAAAATTACCTATAATTTTGAAGGTGATTTTTCTAATATAGATTATGTAAAAGATTTAGAAAAGGCTTTTGCAGATGCTGGGATAGATGCTAACGATGAGATTGCCACGGCACTGACTGATTCGTGGGGCAGCATCTTCATGACAGCTCCCCCAACAGCTTAGACTTTGAAGATGCCTCCTGTAGTTGCGTAAAAAGAGAAGTTTCTAAGGTTATAATATCTAATGAAAAGAAACAAATTGAGGTAGTTTTAGAAGCTGATGAAACAGATATAAAACCTACAGAAAACAGAATATATATTTCCAAGCATAAAAACGGACTACTACTGATAGATAGTATCGAAACCCGTCTTTTACCGCAGTTTTCTTCTCAAAGCTGTTATTCAAGATTTGTTTCCTACTTAAAAATAGAATTAACTCGCAATTAGCATTCAATTCAAAAACAGCTAATTAGTCATCTACAAATCTTTATAAACTTGCCCGCGATTTTTTCTCTAGTTGTCATTTCACTACCCAAAATAATAATAATTCTTCTTTATATTATCATACGTAAAATCTGCAATCAATCCACAAGGCAACTTCACCCTCTTGACTCAAAATAAATAAGCATTTAGAATAATTTCCGATTTTATAAAGGAATAGAAGCTTGTGACATACGTAGAAGTTGCGTTTGCAAACCCTATTGCAAACGGTGTTTTAACCTATCATATAAGCGAAGAACGAGAAGTTCCGCCTATTGGGGCTAGAGTTGTGGTTCCGATTCAGCATAGACAGTTAGTTGGCTATGTTACCAAAACCCATAATGAAACACCTAGTTTTAAA
>ONIU01000269.1 GCA_900317935.1 uncultured bacterium | reverse complement strand
TTTGAATATAAGTTCAATAAACAAGCTGATCAGATTGCTGACGCACTAGACATTGAAATTAATTCAGTTGAAAAAAAGGTTAATGACATTATCACTGAAAAAGAAAAAGGCGAAGAAGCTGTTTCAAAAAAGAAAGCTTTGTTAGACCGTTGTGAAAAGAAGATTCTTGCTACTCTCAATTCTTTGAAAGAGTTTAACGATTTTGTGGCTGCATAAAGTTTGATGGATGAGGTTGTCGCCTCGTAGTATTAGAGTCGTTCGGTTATTGTGGCGAATGATATGAGATAGGTGATACTGGATAAAGCTAGTCAGAGAGGCTTTTTCTTTACAATTAATCATAAATAGGAGATCATCATGTTATTAGTAGGTATTGTTGGTGTTGGAATAATATTTCTTATTTTATATAAGATGATATGGTTGAGTTTTAGCATTACTTGCAAAAAATGCGGAAAGCGTATTTGGTCTAGCTGCAACATTTGCCCACATTGCCATGATAACCCAAGAGCCGAATATAAACTCACTACCCAATTGTGTCAAATGGGAAAAGATTTTTTAAAGTCACCTGAAGGTACAAAAGCAATATTTGATGTAATCAGATATTTCAGAAAAAAATAGTAATAGTATTGGGCACAAGGAACTTGCTAAATGTCAGATCATTCAAATTTCTATGATCATATATTATTTATAGAGCGTTTAATTGAAAATTATAAAGATAGATTAGATACTTCTCTTATCGAAGATTTAACAACTCAGTTAAATTATATAAAAGAAAAACAGCAGGATAAACTGTTAAATATAAGCGTTGTCGGTGATTTCAGCACTGGTAAAAGCACTTTTATAAATGCTTTGCTAAAATGTGGTCTGCTTGAAATGGAGGATTTACAAAGCACTACTACCGCTTCCACTATAATTGAACATGCAAACTTCTTTGGCATAGAAATAGACTATAAAAACAAAGAAAAAACTCAAAAAACTCAAAAGAAGAATAATAGTTTAATAAGTTATTTCAGCTCTTTGTTCTCTTCTAGTAAAAATAATAATATCACTAAATTTAGAACTATAGAGGAATTGAAAAATGAAATAAAAAACTTTGGAGCTTCTATAGATAAATCTAAAGATATTGAGAAGATAAATGTTTATCTGCCTGCTTTTTCCCTTAAAGATATTTTCAGAATTATAGATACTCCTGGTTTAAATGCTACAGATTTATGGCTGGAAGACATCACAAAATCAACAATAGAAAAGCTTTCCGATGCTTCCGTAATAATTGTTGATGCTAATAAGATTTTACCCAAAAACTTTTGTGATTTTATAAAAGCAAATCTTTCTAATGTGCTTTCTCAATGTGTTTTTATAGTAACTAAGATAGATCAGATTCGTAGAGAAAAAGAGCGAATAAGGGTATTAGAGGCTATAAAAAATAAGGTGGAATTAGAATTTAACTTTAAAGACCCACTTATTTTAACTTATGTTTCTACTGAAATATTGGAAAAAAATAAAGTAGAAGATGGTGAGGTAAACAGTGAGTTTTTACAAATAACAGAAGAAAACGAAAGAAAACTATTGGATTACGTTAGAAATAAGAAAAAAGAAGTTCAGACTAAGAAGTTGATTTCAATGATACAACGTTTATATAACGCTATTAGTATGCAGATGAAAAATATTCGAACAGACTTTGAATCAGAACTTGCAATGCTGATGCGCTCAAAACAAAGTGATTTGAAATCCTTTGTTTCTATTCAAAAAGATAAAAGAAGTAAAGAGTTTAAAGATGTTTTTTCTGAGCTTTCTTCTGACTATAAATTGAATTGTAAAAATGCTGGCAATACATGCGTTTCCATTTTCTTAGAACGTATAGATGAAGTTCAATGTAAATCAGTTCAAGAATTAAAAGCTTGGTGCGAAAGTTGTTTTGAACCAATGACTAAGGACTTGAGAAAATGGATGTATGACAATAATCAATTAAATAAAGATGCTTTTGAAGCTTTTGATGCAGTAGCATTAGAAGAAGTGAGAAAATTTCAAAAAGCATTTGAACAACATTTTAAAGAATATGATCTGTTAAGAATTAATTTTGATTCAAGTGAATTAGCAATAGATAGCTATTTGCATAATAGTCGTTCTGGATTTGAGGCGCAGAAAAATATTTTGAATCAAGCGATAAAGAATGAAGATGAGGCTTTAGGAAATGGTGTTAAGGGTGGGGTTGCAGTAGGAGCAGTAGTTGGAACTCTATTGCTGGGTCCTGTAGGCACTGTTTTTGGTGCTATGATTGCTGGCAGTCTTGGTTCTTTTTTGGGAAGCTTTTATAAAACGAATATTGAAGAGGTTAAAGGCAAAATAAAAGAATCACTTAAAGATAATTTGCATAGAATATTTACTCAAACTTCAGATGAGCTTATTGATAACTATCAGAACAATATTGATGCAAGGTGTGATTTTATTCGAAACGAGCTTGATAGATATTTGCAGAGTTATCAAGCCGAAGTAGATCGAAGAATTACTGAACAGGAAAATAAAAGGCAGTATATAGAAACTCAAATTATAGCTGTAGAGCTAGATTTGAAAGATATTGACGTTCATAAGAATCAAATACTCAATTAGGGAGAAAAGACTAGTGATTAGTGATGGGTGAGAGGTTCTAAAGGCTCAACTTGATGGCTACCGACAAGGAGGTCGGCGTGCAAGCGAGCCTCAGGATGTCAGCGAGTCGCTGAACTGCCAGCTGAAGATGCTCCCCCACGAATGTATTAATTAACACTATAAAATCAGGAGAATTAACAATGGAAAATAACGAACTAAAGGAATCTTTCTTAAAAAACTGGGAACGCTTTATAACCGAGCTGAAAGGTAGAATGATTAGCTTTACAGATAAGCAACCACTGACTTCTTCCTCTGTTTCTCAAATATTAGCGGACTCTTTGTTTGAATGGAAGTCAGAAGCAAACCTAATCGGTAAATGGCTTGACAACCTCAAATCAAGTGACCAGGAAAAGTATGAAAAAGTTT
>ONIU01000273.1 GCA_900317935.1 uncultured bacterium | reverse complement strand
CTTAAAGTTTTGCATGATAAATTGGATAAGATTTTGAGTTGTTTTGCTTTAACTTGATTTTATCAATGATTTTGGTTTATCCTATCAACCAGATAGTAGGAGGCATTTTATGATAAAAACAGTCTTTTTTAATAATGAAGATAATACTTTGGAACTAATTGATCAGACTCTTCTTCCTTTGAAAGAAGTTATTATAAAATGTCATACAGAAAAAGATGTTGCCAACAGCATTATTGGTATGCAGGTCAGAGGTGCACCAGCTATAGGAGTTGCAGCTGGTTATGGTGTTTATCTTGGCTTGGTTAATCCAAAGAACTTAGAAAAAAAAGTTTCTCTTGAAGAAGTTCTTGAACAGGTTTGTAATTTGCTTACCAGTACTAGACCTACAGCGGTTAACCTTTTTTATGCAGTAAACAGAGTTAGAAATGCTGTTTTAAATCTTCATACTGGTGATTTTGGAAAAGCAGCAGAAAAAGCTTTATCTGAAGCAACTGCAATTTACGAAGAAGATTTAGCAATGTGTCGAGCTATTGGTAAATACGGTCAGGAACTTATTGGCGACAGTGAAACCTGGCTTACTCACTGCAATGCAGGGGCACTTGCCACCGCAGGTTATGGCACAGCTCTTGGAGTGTTCCGAGCAGCAAAAGAAGCAGGTAAGAATATTAAAATTATTGCAGATGAAACTCGTCCTTTGCTTCAAGGTGCAAGACTTACTGCCTGGGAACTTATGAAAGATGGTTTCGATGTTACTGTAATAGCAGATAATATGGCTGGAGGCCTGATTAAAAACGACCTTGTTCAAGGGGTAGTTGTAGGCGCCGATAGAATTACAGCAAAAGGTTTTGTTGCCAATAAGATTGGCACCTACTCTCTTGCTGTTCTTTGCAAATATAATGGGGTTCCTTTCTATGTTGCTGCTCCAACAAGCACTTTTGATATGAGCATTAAGTATGATGATGAAATCGTCATAGAACAGAGAAATCCTGATGAAATACGCTGCTTTGGCGGTGTTCAAGTTGCTCCGACTGGTGTAAAAGTTTATAATCCGGCATTTGATGTAACTCCGCCTGAACTGATAACAGGTATTATTACGGATAAAGGTATAATAGAACCTATTTACGCTGAAACAATTCCACAGGTATTAGGGCTGAAATAATGTTTCTTAATGCTTTTAGATTAGTTGGCAAGGATTTGTTCGTTGCAGGTCTTAATAATTCCCATTCTGGCAATTTAAGTGTTCGTAGTGATGACGATCATATGATTATCACTCGTACTGGTTGCATGCTGCACCATATTGATCACCCGGATTTAATAACTACAGCAATAAAGCATGATGATTATCAAACTTTGAAAGCATCCAGGGAATTGCCGGTTCATCGCTCAATTTATCTTAATACCAGGGCAAAAGCTATCGTTCATGCTCATTCCCCTTATGTTGTTGCAGAATCACTCAGTGGTAAGCATATCTACAATAACTTATTGATGCTTGAAGATGCTGAAGGTCTATATTATTTCCCTAAGGGTGTTACTGTAATAGAAGCTAAAAATGCTATAGCTTCTAATGAAGTGGCTGAACTGGTTATACCTGCTTTTAAAGATTCCCCGATAGTTATAGTAAAAGGTCATGGCGTTTTTTCTATAGGTGAGACTTTGGAAGAAGCTTATCATTGGGTTTCTGGGCTGGAACACTCGGTTAAGATTCTAAGTCTTTCTGCAATTTAAAGTATTAGAGCGTAGTCGGCTTATATATTTGGAGTAAAAATGTCAAATACAAGTGATATATATGCTTATCGTTTTCCAGAAGACGATTTTTACACTTCTATATTTAATGATAAATCAATTAATGCGAAAGTTTTTACAGATATAAAGACGTTATTAGATAAAAGTATAAAGGAAAACGATGTTATTTTTATATATTTTAGTGCTTTTGAAGATAACGTTGTTGATTTATTAGATATTCTTAAAAGAAAACATAAGAATAATCCTATTGTGGCGATTGGTGAAAGATATAACCAGGAATATCTGGAAGGAATTTTTGAACACCACTATTTCACTTATCTTAATTTTCCCTGCAGTAGAGAAAAAGTCATAGAAATTTTATTAAACGCTAAAAATAAAGATACTTTTCATAAGCCAGATATTGACTTAGAAGCCGAACTGAATAATGCCCAAAAAAAACTAATTGTTCTGAACAATGTTGCTATTGCTTTGACAACTCAGAAAAATATTGGGCATTTATTAAATTTCATACTAACCAAAACAAGACATTTGCTTAAAGCTGATGCTGGTAGCCTTTATTTAAAAGAAGGGGAAAAGAATCTGCGTTTTGTTTTTACGCAAAATATTTCAACCAACTGGTCTGGTGAAAAAGATATTCTGTTGGAAATAAACGATAAGTCAATAAGCGGTTTTACTGCGAAAACAGGGCATACTTTAAATATTTTAGATGTATATTTTGTTCCTCCCACCTTTCCTTTCTCTTTTAATCAAGATTTTGATAAATCTACAGGTTATCGCACGAAATCAATGATTACTGCTCCTATGTATAACAAAAATGGAGAAATCGTAGGGGTTATTCAATTGATGAATAAAAGAAAAGATTATGAAGGTTGTAAAAAGGGAATAAAGCTGGAAGAAGAAAATATTATTCCATTTAATAATGAAGATGTTGACCTTTTGAATAACTTTGCTTCACAGGCTGCTGTAGCATTACAAAATGCAAAACTCTTATATGATTTAAGAAGAACCTTTGAGGGTTTTGTAAAAGCTTCAGTAGTTGCAATAGAAGCAAAAGACCCCTGCACTCACGGTCATTCAGAAAGAGTTGCCGAATTAACTGTTGCCTTGGCAAAAACAATAAATGATATTCATGAAGGAAC
>ONIU01000275.1 GCA_900317935.1 uncultured bacterium | reverse complement strand
CCTTAATGAATATTCAGGACAATTTAAACTCAGAATTCCTAAAAGTCTTCATAAAGCATTAGCAGAACACTCTAAAAAAGAAGGAATTAGCATGAATCAATACTGCTTATATCTATTAAGCAAATACAATGAATCTAGTCTTGTTCCAGAAACAAATTAAAGCTGCTTTGCTAAGAATAAAAGAATTAGAAGAAATGGTGAAAAATTTACAGGCACAGCTTTATTTTAAGTAGTTATTGTAGTTGGTAGTTGTAGTAGTTATTGTTCTAAAGGCTCCACTTGAGGGGAGCTGCTGAACGTAGTGAAGCTGAGGGGTGACGTAATCCATAGCAAACTTTCTTTAATGTTTTAAACATTGATTTATAACTTCTAAACAATTATATTTTACACCGCTGGCTTAGCCAGTTATGCAGTTGGTAGTTATTGTCATAAAGCCTCTCCTTGAGGTTGTCCCCCAAAAAGATGCTGCCCCGCTATGCGGGGAAGCTGTCACGAAGTGACTGAAGGGGGAGCAATGCAAAGCATTGCGTTGACGGAGTGGTGACCGAACTAGAGTAAGCCTTGTTTAGCGACAGGTATTATAAAAAATTAGAGATTAAAAGAACAAAAGACCAAGTTTGAGAGTTTTATGTTATAATATAGTAAGAAATTCTTACAAAAGGAAAATATAAAATGAACGCTCAAATATTAACACTTTCATCTAAAGGTCAGATTTCACTACCTATTGCTATAAGAAGAAATCTAAACATAGATACAGGTGATAAACTAGCTGTTTATACATCTGGTGATGTAGTTATGTTGAAAGTATTGAGATTGCCTAACCTAGAAGAAATTTCAGAAACATTAGACGAAGCAAAAGAATGGGCTGAAACTGTAGGTTATAAAAAAAGCGATGTTAACAACATTATAAAATCAGTAAGAAGAAAGAAAAGAAAATGAAAATAGTTCTAGATACGAATGTTGTTATTTCTGCTGTCTTTTTTGGAGGAGAGCCAAGGAAAATACTTGAAGCCGTTTTACTAAAAAAATTTAACGCATTTGCAACGATAGAAATAGTTGAAGAATATCAAGAAATCGTTGATGAAATGATAAATAGGAAACAAGGCAAATTAAGAAAAGATATATTGTTTCCATTGATAAAATCTTTAAACATAATCACTGCTAAATCAAAAGTTGATATTTGTAGAGACCCAGACGACAATAAATTTCTTGGCTGTGCAAAAGATTCTGGGGCTCTTTATATTGTCAGTGGCGATAAGGATTTATTGGTTTTAAAAAAGTTTGGAAAAACAAAAATAATAACAGCTAGAACATTTTGTAATAAATATCTTTGTTAGACATAGAACCTAAGTATAATCTTTCCGCAACATTAATTAATGAAGCAACTGGATTGAATTTGAAAATCAATAAAGAAAAGGAGAGAATAGATATGTGTCAAGCTGTTAAAGATTTGATTAAAGATGCTATTAAAGAAGAAAAAGAAAAGACTAAAGAAGCTAACAAACAAATAAAAGCTGAAAAGGCAAAGAACAAAGCGGCTTTGCTAAGAATAAAAGAATTGGAAGAAATGGTGAAAAATTTACAGGCACAGCTTAAGACAGCGTAGCCCAACACCAATCACACCGCTTGCTTAGCCAGCTAACAGTTGTTAGTTGTGGAAGTTATTGTTTTTTTGTTGTCACTTCATGTTTTCTTTTCCATATATTCTTTTAAAGTCATTGATATATTAAGATATTCACAGTCCTCTTCTTCATCTATGACGCAACCACCACCGTCAATCATATCTATTTGATATTTACTTATTATAGTTCCCCAATGGTTAATCAACACAAATGGCTTTATCTCACACATTATTCCTTGACATTCGTCATCGTGGCGAATGTCATACACATAAAGTTCTTTGGGAACAGTATCTCTTTTTATTCTCATATTAGTAAATAGGACTTCATATTTTCCAAGCATTCTTATAAGTTCAAAATATTCTTTATTTGCGTCAAAATACATAGTTTATTACCTCAATTAATAATTTGATTTTTGGGGGGGATATAAACAGCAAATCAAAGAGTAATATAATTAGGCTTCGCCTCGTTGTTATGGTAGTTGGTTTTTATAGTTTTTATTGTATATCTCGAATATTGCTTATTCTAGATAATGGTAAAAATAACATTCCAAACAATAAAACCAAGAGTCTTTCAGACTCTTAAACAACCAACACCAAACACAACCAAACACTTATTAATAAGCGTTTTCATGGTTAATAAAAATTGCTGTTTCTCAATAATTTAGAATATATAATATTTTTATGATTGTTATGTAATTAGCCATCAATCTCTTATTGAAAATTATTATCAAGAAGATTATAAAAACAGAGCCTATTGTTAGAGACAACAAAAACAATAACTACCAACTACAATAACAACATAATTTAAGAATTAATTATCTTGTTTAATTCTTCTTCAGTAATTCCTGTAAATTTTATAATGGTTTCTTTTGTTGCTCCGTTAGAAAGCATTGTTTTTATAAGGTTTTCTTTACCTTCTTTTCTACCTTCTTCTTTACCTTCATTCGTCCATTCTTCTTTGTATAATTCTTTATAACCTTCAGCAATAATCTTGAGGTCTTTTTCTTCATCATATTCAGTTAAAAGCACAGTTCTCACCTCCGCAATATGCTTTCGTAGAAAATCTGCCAAAATACCTTTATCAATACATTCCTTAACAGCTTCATCAATAGCATTAGGAAAATTCATTTTGGCAGAATATTTTCTTACACAATCCACAAAGTATGAATATTCACCTAACTTCTTACATTTTAGCAATAAATCCTGATTTTTGCCATAGTTTATGTCAATCATCGTGGCTGTCCATTC
>ONIU01000276.1 GCA_900317935.1 uncultured bacterium | reverse complement strand
AAACTTTATGTTCATAGATACTTCCAGTTCAGACTTGAAGAAGAAGTTGCAAGAAGCAGACGTTATAACTCTACTATAACATTACTTATGTGCGATATTGACCACTTTAAGAATGTTAACGATACTTATGGTCATCAGCAAGGCGACTGTATTCTTAGAGAAGTCAGCCGTATTATTCGTAAAAATGTTAGAAATACTGATATTGCCTGCCGTTACGGTGGTGAAGAATTCGCTATTATTTTACCAGAAACAACACAATCTGATTCTAGGATTGTTGCTGAAAGAATTCGCCGTGACGTAGCAAAATGTGATTTCCCGTCTATAATGGCTGGTCAGCCTCCTATTCACTGCTCTATTTCAATTGGCGTTGCAGGGTTCCCGCTTAATGCTGATAGCAAAGACCAGCTTATTCAGAAAGCAGATGCAGCTCTCTACAAGGCAAAAGATGGCGGCCGCAATCAGGTTGTTCTTTGTGGAATTGATGATTAGAGCTTAAGCGAAGTTTGAGCGATGAAAGGAGCAATAAATATGTCTTATGCTTCAGTAATTAATAAAATAAAAATGTTGCCAGATGATTCTTTAAATGAGGCAGAAAACTATATTGAATTCCTTTTATATAAATTAAAGAATAATTCTGAAAATAAGTCTGGTAAAGTAAAACTAGGTATTGCAAAAGGACAATTTCATATTCCAGATAATATTGATATTGTTAATGATGAAGTTGCGAAATTATTTGGAGTAGAATAGTAATGAAGGTTTTGTTAGATACCCATATTGTTTTATGGGCTATTTCTGACGATGATAAGTTACCTCCGAATTTCATTAAAATTATTAATGATTCTGAAAATGAGATTTTTTATAGTCTTGTTTCTGTGTGGGAAGTAGCAATAAAACATTATATTAAACCAGAAGTAATGCCTATAACAGAAGAACAATTCATGGATAATTGTTCTCTCTCTGGTTTTAAACAGTTATCAATTAGAAGTAATCATATTTTAAATATTAAGAGCTTAAAAAGAAATAGCGATTCTCCTAAGCATAATGATCCTTTTGATAGATTGTTAATATCTCAAGCCAAAACGGATGGTTTTATTTTTTTAACTCATGATTCTTTATTGCCCTATTATAACGAATCTTGTATAAAATTTGAGTAAAATAATTACTTCAATCAGCCAGTATTTTTTTGATTTCATCTTCATATTATCAAGGAGATTTTTTCTGTGACAGTTAAAATAGGTAATTCTACAATTAGTAATACATCTAGTAGTGGGGTGAAATCTTCTCAAACCACTAATTCTACAAGTGGGGTAGGGGGCAGTGATTCTTTCCAATCTGTTTTCAAGACTGCACGCCTAGATAATTTCAACGGCAGCATGAAAGAACTTCTTGATATAGTAAAAGTTAGGGGAGACGCTTTTATACATTCTCCTCAAGAAGAATCTTTAAACAGCTATCGTGAATCTGTAAAACTCTTTTTAAATAGAATTAAAGATGAATTCTTATCTCTCAAAGAAGAATTCGGTGCCAGTAGAGATGGTGAGCAGAGGGTGTACCAGTTGGTAGAAACTGCTGGAGGTCAAGCAGATTCCATGACTAAGGAAGCTTTTACTCAGGATAAAGCCTTAGATTTGTTGGCAAGCCTAGATGATATCCGCGGTCTCGTTCTTGATGTGATAGGGTAGGGGGGAATAAAGAATTAAGAATTAGGAATTAGGATTGTTCGGCTTCACAGTTTAAATTCTCTCATAATGACTATCTTATAGCTTTAAACTTGAATGAGAACCTATTCTGTGTAAAATCAATACTAAAATATCATCCACATATTCATATAATAAAACCCAATCTGGTTCTATATGGCAATCTCTCACATTCCCACAATTAATCAACGGATGGTCTTTATATTTTGGATCTAGTTTTTCACCATTACCTAATTTCTCTATTACAGCAAATAGTAAATCTATATTTTTATTCTGTTTTGCAGCTAATTTAAGTTCTTTTTTAAACTTAGTTGTATATTTTACTGTATATTTCATACTTCTAAAGATTTTCTCAATTCTTCAATAGAGGTATAGCCCTTTACATTTAGGTCTCTTGCTATCTTTCTCCCTTCTTCTATAGCATCTAATGTTTCCTGATTTAAGTTTGAATCGTTTAAGTTTGGTTGAAAGGGCAAACCGTTATCATTTATAGTCTGCCTAAGAAACATATTGATGGCGGAAGTCATGTTGATTCCAAGTTTTTTAAATATCAATTCTGCTGCTATTTTTACTTCATTATCTACACGAACATTTATGTTTGATATATTCATTATTCCTTCACCTCATATACTAAATTATAACGCATATATGAAGCTATTAGCAACATTGCATTTCACAGTTTAAATTCTCTCATAATGACTATCTGCCAGCCACCTCGATATTTTTTATGTGGCTTATGAACATGCTCTTCACCAAGTGTCTCTATAGTTTTAGGTTTATAGGTTTTAAAATACGGAGCCAAAACTTTCAGCCCTATATTCCATGAACCGTATTTATCCGGCCTTGAAGCAGATATATCCATTCTATGCAAGTAAAGTGAACGATTAAGAGTTTGAACATCTTGCTCATTCCCATTAAACTTAGTTTTTCCGCTAAACTTATATGTGTTTCCATGAAGTTTTGCTAACGAATACTGCATGGCATAATTAATACTTCTATGATGTCGTTTAAAACCAATACGCCCCATATGACCAGTTTTGGGCTTAAAGTTAGTTCTATAATCAACAAATCTTGTTGAAAAGAAAAACAGAACATCTATATTAACCATATTGAAAAATATATCTGC
>ONIU01000277.1 GCA_900317935.1 uncultured bacterium | reverse complement strand
TGGAACGCTCACATGGCTAAAGGTGCTCGCTTCTGCCAGCATGATATTCCATTCTGCCCAACCACCGCTACTCAACTACCTAAAGAAATAATCACTTGGGAAGAAGCTAAAGCTATCTATAAAAAACATATCTCTAATAAAGATTATGAATTCAGACATAATGCTTTTGTCTGCTTCTATATAGATGATCAAAAATTTGATGGAATAAGAGGTATCTGGCATGACTACAAACAAACATTAAAAGTTCTCTTACATTTCGCAGGCGCTATAACTCCAGATTTCTCTACTTATCAAGATTTCCCATACCCAATCAAAATCTATGCAACTTACCGCATGAGGCTGATGGGCTACTGGCTCGGCTTAAATGGAATACCTGTTATAAATAACGTCCGTTGGGGTGATGAAAGTACCTATTCTTACTGTTTTATTGGAATACCGCAAAACAGCATAGTAGCAATAGGAACCGTAGGCGGTAGTCCTAGAGAAATAATTAACAGGGATCGTTTTGAAAAAGGTCTTTTCAAAATGGTTGAAGTACTGAAACCCCATACAATCATCATTTATGGCTCAGCTAATTACAACTGTTTCAACATCTTAAGAGAACAAGGAATAAGCATACTCTCTTTTGATAGTCAAACTAACAAATATTTTAAAAAGAGGAAAAATGAATCATGAGTAAAGGCTTAAGTTTACTTTTCCATAACACAATTGGGGAAATAGCTTCTCGAAACTATTACAAAAAAATGGTTAAAGAGTTAATAAGAAAACTAATAGAAAAAACACCCAATGGAACAGGAAAAGCAGTAGCTGTTGGAGCTTATGACTCAAAAACAGGTTGGGTTGTAGCTTCTTTCGCAGGTCCTATTCCTGAAAAAATTCATCCAGACTTACAAAAACTAGCCGATAATATTGGAGGTGTTGGAAGCTTAGGCTTAACAAACAAAAATATTGTTGGAGTCTGTGCTGAATTTCGAGCTGTAAATGAACTTCTTTGGAAAGGAAGTAAATTTCTGATATAAAAATTACAGCTCCTATTAGACCAAGAACAGGTGCTACAATAAATTATTGTGCAAATTGTTTAGCAATGTTTGCAAATCTTATTGATAATTAGGAGAATTTTCCATGAGATACGAAATTATTGATTTACAAATTGAAGATATAATGTGGTTCGGTATTGATAATAATGGTTACATATTCGAGTGCACTTCTGGAGGAATAGGTAATGTTCCTGAATTTGTTTGCAAAAGCAGGGAAGAAACAGAACGGCTAAGTCTATTTTTCTTAAAAGAATTAACTTCTTCAACTGAAGCCAAATTACTCTGCCCCGAAGCAGATAATCAACTTGTAAAAGATGCAAAACTCCTTGCTAGTAAAGGTATATATTGCTTCGATGTTACTAACGAAAAACCACACGATGAAAATTACAAAAAAATAGCTGAACCTTTAAAGTCAATAAATATAAACGATTTACCTGGCAATATAATTAAAATACTATTAACACATAAAGTTGATGTTGATTTAACAACATCCAATTATATTGATGTCGTTCATGCTTATGCTTAAATCATAAATTTTTGTTTATAATTAAAACTTAACATTGATGTTTTAATTTATATTCACACAACAAAAGTCCGTATTCTGTATCAGAATATGGACTTTTGTTATAATTTTACTTTAAAAAGCTTATTAAAATTGTATAATAATAAAGAAAAATAAAACAAGAAGAATATCAATAACTATAAATGATAAGGCTTCTATAGTTGGTGTTAATTCAAATTCTGTATAATATGGTAGCTTATCTTATGATAAAGAAAATTAGATTACTTTTAGAATATGGTACTTATCCAATATGGCTATATAATGAAAACGATGAAATAATAGATAATATACCACCACCCGAATGGGAAAACGACAAAGAATTAGATGAATTAACAACAAAACTTATTGATAATTACGAGAAAGGCTTCATAAATACTCCAAAAATATTCGAATACATTGGCTTCAAATCAGAAAAAGAAAAATCTACTATAAGAGCTTTAGCAGATAAAGTAGCTAAACTAGTTGAACAAAAAAATAACGGTAAATACATTATAGTTAATGATTTCCAACAAGACCTAGATTGTCTATAATCAATAATTCTTATGAACAAACAAGACTTCGTTAATAACTACAATATGCACGATAGTTTGATTAATGATATATCTTATTCTAAAGAAAAAAAAGAATTAGTAATGGTTATTGATTTCGCTTTCTGGATGCAGAAAAATTACCAAACTAATAAACCTGAAACAGGTCTTATTAAAGTAAAGTTCTCTAACTTAAAAAATATCATTATACCAGAAGATGTGAAATTAGCTGATATAAGCATTATTCAAACTCTCATAGAAAACAATTCATTAAAATTCTCTTTAATAAACGATATTACAAATGATTACCTTGAAATAATTGTTGATTCAGACAATATTGAAATATCAAAAATATAAATATATGTATCATATTGATAATTAGGAGAAATTTGCTATAAGCAAATTATAAAGATGTTAAACAAAAGGCAATTTTTTTATGATATGTGAAAAAATAATTGAAGATAAAGCTTCTGTGATAAAAAATAAAGCTCTAGAATTGAAGAGTAATAATATTTTATACACAATCACTCCCAATTTTCTATATTCTATAGAGAAATAAAAAATTCGTTAAGAATATTGAACGTGGCCAGTTTGAAGAAGTCAAACACGCTGAAGAAGAAGGCGTTGAATTTATGACTCTTCACAACCCAATCGAATATATCGCTGGTGAAAACGGCAGAGTAGCCAAAG
>ONIU01000278.1 GCA_900317935.1 uncultured bacterium | reverse complement strand
ATCAACTGGGATGCGACAAATTTTGGTAAGGCTATAGCAACGGGCATAAATAATTTCTTTAAAAACTTTAACTTTGAATCTGCTGGAATTACTTTCGGAACACTTATTACAAAAGTCGGTACAGCATTAACAAATGCTATAGGCGGTGTTAGATGGCAAGATATTGGAGTGGATTTAACTGAATTCATATTATCTGTACCGTGGAGTGATGTTTTTGGTACAGAAAGTCAGCTTACAGCGTCAATATCCAAAGCTCTCGGTGAGCTTTTTGGTGGTATTGCAAAAACTATATTTGAAGGTATTCAAAAAGCAATAGATAACTATTTCAAAGCGCACAGCGGTGAGACTGGTACACAAATAGCACTTGGCATTGTAAAAGAAATTGGCAAATTCTTTTTAGACACTGTTAACTGGCCTAATAAGTATATTGTTAATCCGTTTATTGAAGGACTTAAATCTGCATTTGGTATACACTCTCCTGCATCTAATCCTGAATTACTTGAAGCCGCAAGAAATATAGGTCTTGGTATTTTAGAGGGAATTGCAAAACCGTTTACAGACATTGTTAACTGGGTAAAAGAGCACATTCTTGACCCTATAACAACTGCTTTAAAAGACCCTGCTGAGAAAATAAAAGAGCTGTTACCTGGCAAAGGTGGAGATAGTAGTGGTGCTATATCGGTCGGAGTTGAACTTATAAAAAGCGGATGGAGTTCTATAGCTGATTTTGTAGGAACTGCTGTCTCGGTTGGAATTAAACTTTGGAAAAACGGTTGGGAAGCTATATCCAGTTTCGTTGGAACTGCGGTTTCAGTTGGAATTAAACTTTGGAAAAACGGCTGGGAATCTATTGCAGGATTTGTAGGAACCGCTGTCTCAGTCGCAATTAAACTTTGGAGAAGTGGATGGAGTTCCATAGCAGGATTTGTAGGAACTGCGGTCTCAGTCGCAATTAAACTTTGGAGACACGGTTGGAGTTCCATAGCAGGATTTGTAGGAACTACTGTCTCAGTTGGAGTTAAACTTTGGAAAAAGGGTTGGAGGTCTATATCCAGTTTTGTTGGAACATCAGTATCTGTTGGAATATCTCTTGTCAAAAAAGGTGCAAGTTGGTTATGGAAACTTATACATAAATCAAAGGGCGGTGCTTTCTACGGAGGTTCATGGCACGGCATACCCCAGTATGCAAGTGGTGGTGCTCCTAACAGAGGTACAATGTTCGTAGCAGGCGAGAATGGTGCAGAAGCTGTTGGTCATATTAATGGTCGTACAGAAGTATTGAATCAATCTCAGATGGCGGCTGTAATGTACAATGCTGTGTTAAATGGTACAGCACAACTTACAAAGACAATAACCTCACATATGTCTGTTTGTACTAACACAGTCATTAGTAATATCGGCAATCTGTTGGTCATGGCAAACTTTACATCATCTCAAATTTATGATATAAATAAGATATTAACAAACATGAATGTTAGTCTGACAGATATTGTAAGTGGTAAAGTTATTCCTACAAGAACTTATGGCGATAACACAGATTTAATGCGTGCTCTTAATACTATTATTCAGAATCAAAATTCTACCTCAGTGACGAACAGGTAGCAAGACACGCAAATGCAGGCAATGTTAGATTGAATAGACGTTATGGTCTGGTGTAAAATATGAGATATGTATTTAAAGTAGATGGTATTGCAATACCTACTCCAACTGAATATCAAGCTGACATTGAAGATTTATCGTCAGAACAAACTGGTAGAACACTTGATGGTGAAATGCATAAAGATGTTGTTGCTGTCAAAGATACATATACTTGTACTTGGAAACGATTAAATTGGACAGACACAGCAAGATTATTAAATGCAGTTAATGGGAAAACTGAGGTCAACTTTACATATGCTGACCCCAGAGTTCCCAATACTATGCTCACTAACAAGTTCTATATCGGTAAAAGAAGCACGCCGGTTGGAGTAATTACAGAAAATGATGGCATTTGGAAAGATATAAAATTAACCTTCATTAGAATTTAAGGAGAAAATATGAGAACTGCGTCAATTGCTTTTAAAGAGAAGCTAAAAAGTAGTTCCAGAAATTTTATAAATACCGCTGTAATAACACTCAAATCACAAGTAGAGTTAACTGTAACAAATGCAAACATCTTATTTAGCGGATTAGAAATAGAAGATTCTGTCGGTAGTGATACTACTTTTAATGTTCTCGGCTCCACAATAATAAATAAATGCTCTCTCACATTATACAACGGTGATGAAGCATATTCTGAATATGATTTTGAAGGCGCTCATGTAGCTGTGTATACAGCACTTGACATAGATAATACTATAGAAACAATTCAATTAGGAACATATACAATAGATGAAGCTAATTATACTACCAGTTCTATAGTATTGTCTATGTTAGACAATATGAGTAAATTCGACATTTCGTATAGTGAAAGTCAACTTACATATCCCGCTACTCTTGGTGATATTGTAACAGAAGCATGTTTAAGGTGTGGTGTAACTTTCAATTCTGCAGGCTCAGATTTTGTATATGATACATTTACTGTTAATACTCCGCCCAATTCTTCTGTGTGCACATTCAGAGATGTTATAGGTTGGGTAGCTACTATTAATGGTACATTTGCAAGCTGTAATTCAGCGGGGCAATTAGAGTTCAAATGGTTTGATACATCTAACACTACGAACTTACCAAGCATAGAATCTTTATATGCACAAGATATAGCAGTATCAGATATAACAATAACAGGTATTACTGTAGCAGTATCAGATACAGAAACAGGTGCAGTTACAGAATCAAGTACAGGTACAGATGATTACACAATTACAGTAAAAGATAATCCGTTTATAACACTTGATAATATTGACACTGTTAGAGACCAAATTGCTAATAAGATATTAGGATTATCTTTTAGAAGATGTAATGTTACTTGTGTAAGTAATCCACTTTTAGAAGCTGGCGACACTGCACTTTTAACAGACACAAAAGGAAATGAACATCTTATATTAATTACAAGAGTTACATTTTCTCCTACTGCAAATCAAAAAGTTGTTTGCGGTGCAGATACACCGAGTAGAAATTCAGCAACATTATATAGTTCAGATACACGAACTACAGCGCAATTAGCCTCTGCTGTAAATGGTGTAAGAGACCAAGTAGCTAATGTTGCGGCAATAGCAAATAACACAAATCAATATTTCTGGTTTACTGGTACTGGTACAGACACCGGTGCACACATAACAGAAGTTCCTCAAGATGAATTTACAGACCCAAACTCTCAAAACTATCATATCGGCTATAACTCAATATTCAGGTCAATAGGTTTTGCGATACGAAATGGTCTTACAGAGCTTGCTACTTTTGGTACATCTGCTATAACTCTTGGATTAGCCAATGCAAAGCATATTCTTATTGATACAAACGGTATTTCATTATATTCTGCGGCTAATAAATTACTATCAAGTTTTACAGCAAACGGCACAACATTTTATGACACTGATGGTGAAACAACAGTTGCAAAAATAGGTGCACAAATTGAACTCGGTAAACCTAACAACGCTAATTTAATTCTGTCTTCTGACCAATTACAATTATTAAGTAGTAATGGTTCTACAGTAACACAATTATTATCAACAAATACCCATGATGGACATGCATATGTAAGTGTGCATTTTATTCCAGATGGTACACGAACCATTTTCTATACAAACTATGAGGTTTCATATCTGAGAGATTGTTATTATGAGGATACTGGAGAGCATATTGACTTTCCTACAGTAGATGAAACTGACCATACTAAGTTAACTTTTGCAACTCCACCAGAAACTGGCAAAGGTAGATTAATAGTTTCACATGCAACTTTAAATAATGTATATAGATTAACACTCGGTAGTAGACTTTCCTCATCTCATGCAGATTATACAGGAAGAGGTAGTCGGTCAATATCTATTGGTATTAATAATAGTGTATATGGTACAGAATCTATTTGTATTGGCACATATAATATAACTTATACAAACTTTGGATTTGCTTTTGGTGTATATTTAAGACTCGGTCAAGAAGTAACAACCGGTACAGGACGAAATGATACTCAAGTTGTTCTTGGTAAATACAATAAACGAGAGAGTCAAAAAGATTATTCTTTTATTATAGGTAACGGAACATCAGACTCAAATCGTAATAATGCTTTTGCAATAACTTATGGTGGAAGTGTATAATGCAATAACAGCTTTAGAGTGGGAAGATGATGTAATTATTTAAAGGAGAAATTATGTATCAGTTTTACACAGCAGAGATTATAAAGACACAAGATGGTGAGTTTGAGCATGACATAAAATGGCACTATGATGAAAATGAACAAACAGCACAGCTTAAAGGCGAAGCAAAATTCCATGAGATTCTTTCTCGTGCCGCAGTATCAACTCATGCTGAACATGCGGCTATTCTCTTTTCCTCGAGAGGAAATCGCATTATGGATAAGTGTTACTATCATTCTAATGTAGGCATTACGGAGGAAATAGTAGATGCTTGATATTAAAAGGCTGTTAACGAAATTGTTAGTTAAAGCAGATGTGCCAAAACAATTAAACGCAACTATAGTAAAACCGTCCTCGAGTGGTTGGGAACGAACGTATAAAACTGTATCAGCTATTGCTGATTATAACATGATTGGTGTTAGATTTCAGATAAGTTCTGCCGCAGATAATTATGTTGACCAATTATTAATTTTTTATCGCCAAATAGGTAATTGGACACAAAGTATAACATGGAATAACGGATCTACTTATGTTAGAGGGTTGGTTACAGTAAATTGGGATACTAATGAAGTAGGTGTTGCTTTGATTAATGGTGATATTAATAATGCATTTTGCAGAATATCGCAGGTTGTTGGACTTTCACATAAATAAAATATATACAAAATGAGACATAATAAACAAAGCATAAAGGAAATAAGACAACATGAGTGAGCTTAGAATTATACCAGTTGTTTTCGGTGGTAAGCATTTTATAATAACTGACCATCGTATGCAATATGATTATGGACAAGTTTTAGACTTTAAAGACCTTGAGTTGCCTGATTCATTTGAAGCAAGATTTTCAAACTCACCAGTTGGAGAATCGGTTGGTCAAATTGGTACGAATAATCGTATTAGAATACCAAAACAATTTTTTGAATCTGGCGAACCAATTTATTGTTATATTACTCTACATGATGAAGTAACAGATGGTAGAACTGTATATACGACAAAAGTACCTATTAAACCATCTACTGAAAGAACAGAAGAAGAACCGGAGCCTGAAGAAGAGTCAATTATCACTCAGGCAATTACAGCCCTTAATACCGCTGTAGAAAAGACCGCACAGGATGTTATTGATGCTGATGCAAGTGCACAGGCAAGCGCAGAATCCGCACAGGACAGTGCACGTAGTGCCTCGAGTGCATCAGATAGCGAACGGAGCGCACAGGAAAGCGCAGAGAGTGCAAGCACATCTGCTAAGGCATCGGCTCAGAGCGCACAGAGCGCAGAACAGAGCGCACAGACTGCATCGGCAAAAGCGGACTC
>ONIU01000280.1 GCA_900317935.1 uncultured bacterium | reverse complement strand
ACAGATTTGTCTTCTTTAGCTAGATCTACATCCGCTGATATTATTGTTACAAAGCTATTCTTATTGGTTTTTATGCTTTTGGGGTGGGAAGGTTTGTTTAATGTTTCCCCATCCATAAGCATTGATAATATATGAGTTTCTAATGCTCCTTTGGCGTCTTCTAGGATTTCAGGAATAGTATCGCCTTGAGCATTACAGCCTTCTACATCAGGGAACTCGCCCCAGAAACCATCTTCTTCGTGTATTATAAGAGGGTAATTATATATCATTTTTTGTTCTCCAGATTATGTTTTTCTATAATCTTCTTTAAAAGATGTGGGTTCATATCTTTATTGTGTATTGCAATAGTTTCTCTTTTACCATCTTTGAACAAATGGTGATGACTACCTTTTACACGTTTCAAAACCCAACCGTTTTTTATGAATAGTTGTAGTAATTCAATGTCTTTCATATAATTATTATATACGCATATATGTATTTTGACAAGATAGGGAGTATTCTTTGTTATTAATGATAAATATGAATTTTGATACGCTTTCTTTAAACAAGGTTTTCTCTAGCTCGGTCACCCCTCAGTTTACGCAAAGCTTCGCTTTGCTCCCCCTTACGACTCGCTTGCCATCCTGGCGCTCGCTTGCACTCCAAACCTCCTGTTGGTCGTCAGTCTTTGGCTCCGCAAAATCCAGCTTCCCCACTATCGCGGGGCAGCATCTTTAGAAAAAGCACAGCCTTTCGCTGGTTGAAACAATTCCCTTCGCTTTGAGCTCTTTTGCTCTCTTATCTCTCACATCTTTCAACTTTCAGTTTTCAGTTTTCAGTTTTCAACTTCCTAAGGTTTGCAGCTTTTTTTTGACGACAATAATTTGCAAAATTTTTAAAATCATAAATGGAATCAAATTTTAATAAGGAACAAAAAAATGAATGACAAAAAAATAGAACTGGCTTTGCTCAAAATAATAAGTGAAATGGTAGAATGTCCTGCTGGAAGCTTTATGATGGGAAGCCCAAAAGATGAGTTGGGAAGAAACATTTACGGTGAAGGCATCGACTATGAAACCCAACACAAAGTAGCGATTACAAAACCATTTTCGATTGGCAAATTCCTTATTACAAGAGAGCAGTATGAAACAATTATGGAAGAAGAGCCAATTTCTTATTACGATAAACGTGTATATAATTGTCCTGTAAACAACAAAACTTATAATGAAGCAAAACAATTCTGCAAAAAGCTTAATAAGCTTTTAAAAAATATTAGCTCTGCAAGTGAGTATATTCCTAATGACTACCATTTTGATCTTCCAACAGAAGCTCAATGGGAATATGCTTGTAGAGCTGGAACTACAAAAGCATTTAATTCAAATGACAATCTAAGTGATGATAATAGTTTTTTGCAAGGGATAGCCTGGTATTCAGGCAGTATGTTGTCTCCTGAATTAATAGACTCTATTCGTAATGAGCATTTGAATTATTATGAAAAATCAGCTCAGCCTAGTTATTTTAAAGATATTCTAAGTGAAAAATGGGTGAAAAAGCTAAGTATTTATAATCCTGTAGGTACACTTCTTTCTAATGATTGGGGCATATTTGATATGCACGGAAATATGCATGAATGGGTTAGAGATACTTTTAATAAAAAATGCGATTATGATGCTGGAAATGCTATAGACCCAATAGTATCGGAAAAAGGCAACTGGAGAGTTCTACGAGGTGGAAGTTACAAAGATTCTGCGGAACATTGTCGTTCTGCTGCACGTTATTTTGTTAAAGGAAGCGATGATTTGTATCCTTGCGAGATAGGTTTCAGAGTTGCTTTAGTTCCTAATTTAACTTATGAAGAAAATGTATTGCTGAAAGAATTAGAAAAAGAGTGTAAAGATTTTTGGAAAAACAAAGGAGATGATAAGGTAGAAACACTAATACAGGCAATAAAAAACAATAAAGATTTTGAATTGATTAAAAGGCTTATTTCCGAATGTAATTTAAAAGAAATAAACTCTAGTTCTTCAAAAATAATATATGATGAAAGTAGCCCTTTAACTGCTGCTGCTTACAATAGTGATAATCCAGAATTAATAAAACTGCTTCTTGATTGTGGAGAAAATACTAGTTTCAGAGATGATATAGGTTATACTGCTTTACAGCAAGCTGCTGGCTGGAATTCAAACTTTCAAGTTTTTAATGTATTATTGGAAAATAGTAAAGAAAATGATTTCTATCATCATGAATTTGGCAGTTATCGAGAGAGTGCTTTGTGCCTGGCTTTAACTCAGAATAAAAATATAGATATTATAAAAAGATTGATTGAATATGATCCAACAGAAAATAAAGACAAAGATTATTATTCAAAGTTGTTAAATGAAGTAGCTGGAAGAGGTTACAATGATTATCCCTACTTTAAAGAGATTGTTGAGCTTCTGATTGAAAAAGGTGCTGAGATTAATAAAATCTTCTCTGATTCCAGTGGAGAAGACTATGATTATGCCTTAGGCACAGCTGTAAAATATAATGATTATGAAGCTGTGAAAACTCTTTTAGACTTAGGTGCAGACCCCAATTTAATTGTAAAAGACAAGCAAAATCTAGTTGTGGCTTTCCCTTTATATGACTGTATCAAAAGATGGAAGAAAAAAGATAAAATGAAAATTCTTGAATTATTACTTTCAAGAAAAGCCAATATAAATCAAAAATTGACTTATGGTTGTAATATTGCTATGGAAACAGCAAAAGATGGTGATTTGAAAACATTAAAATTCCTAAT
>ONIU01000281.1 GCA_900317935.1 uncultured bacterium | reverse complement strand
TTTTTACCCTATCGCCAGGACGTCATCTTCTTTCATGATGAGGTGTTTAACACCGTCAAGCATTACTTCGGAACCAGACCATTCGGTAAAATAAACTTTATCGCCTTGTTTTACTTGCATAGGAATAAGATTACCTTTCTTGTCGGTTAAACCTTTACCAGTAAAAACAACAGTGCCAGTCTTAGGTTTTGCTTTAGATGCTGTATCTGGAATAATAATACCAAAAGCTGTTTTGGTTTCTTCGTCTGCTGGCTTTACGACGATTCGGTTACCCATAGGGGTCAGGTTCATAATGTGCCTCCTGAATTTTTCTATAATTTGATAAAGTATATTAGCAAAGAACATGCCAACTTATAAAAACCTTTGTTATAGCGGATCTTAAAATATTTGTTAGTTGTTGCAACGGTGTACGCCGTTTCTTATTTATAAGAAATGCGACGGTTGTGCGACGCTTTTGGTTAATTTTTATTAAAAGTTTATAGACTAAAAATCATTGGCTTGTTATTATATATTTTGTAGTTTATTAATGGGGACAGTAAAAATGGAAATAGATAAAGCAAATGAAAAAAGATTTTATCCAACAGCATTTGATGTATGGTTTTGGATTCTTTTTATTCCATTAGCTTGTGCTTTTGCTTTTATTTTAGTAGCTCAAATGGTTGGGATATCTGTAATTGCTACAAGATTGATTTTTGCTGTCTTTATTCTTTTATTTTTATACTTTATTACAATTGCAATAAGATTTCTGACAATTGTTCCCAGAGTTTATTATAATAAAGTAGAAAATTATTTAAAAATAGTTAAAGAATCAAAAGAACAAGTTATACCTTTCGATAATATTAAGGGATATAAGAAATTCTATTCAAAGGACAAGCAGTTGAAAGAAATCTGGGGATCGGTCTGTATTGAAGTATATACTAATTCTGGTGAGACCTTTACTTTCTATGGTTTTTCAAAAGGAGTTAACTTCAAAATAGATAAAGCATTTAGCTGTATTGGAATTAAACCAATAGAGTAGCAATAAAATATAAAGTAGAATAGTCTTCTGGTATTAAAATAAAAATAATTTTGTAATGTTGTACTTTTTCAAATTTTAATATATTATAGTAATTAAACTGCTAACAGAGAAAGGCAAACATATGGATTATAGAAAATCTGGAAACAGATATGTGCTAAGACTTAACCGTGGTGAAGAAATAATTGCTTCTATTTCTGATTTGTGCAGAAAAGAAAACATTAAAGCTGCTTCAGTGAATGGTATCGGAGCTACTCAATCTGTTGAAGCTGGTTTTTACAGCTTTAAAAAGAAAAAGTATTGCGGTTACTGCTTTAACCAAAATATGGAAATACTTTCTTTGTTGGGTAATATTTCTACAAAAGATGGTGAGCCATATCTTCACCTGCATATTGTTGTTTCAAATGATGAAGGTGAAGCATTGGGTGGTCACTTGACAAAAGCCGTTATTAGCGTAACTGCCGAAATTTTTATAGATACCTTAGATATTGATATTAATAGAGAACCAGATAGTCTTACTGGAATAAACTTGATTAAGTTTTAAGCTTTAAGGATTAAGATAGAAGAGAAGTTAGTCTTTGTTCTTCAATCTTCTATCTTCTATCTTCTATCTTCAAAATAGGTTCATAAAGAATATTACTGCTACAAAATTTCTCGGTATTCCTGAAGCCTTACCTATAGAAGCTCCGTTGGAATTTCTGATGGTGCCATCGCTCTCAATTTTTCCGATATAGCGATTGCTGCTGTCTCTAACAACTCCATCACTTTCTATTTTACCTATAGAAGAATTATTAGAGTTTCTTATGGTTCCATCTTTATCTATTTTGCCGACTTGAGCTCCATTGGAATTTCTTATTATGCCATCTTTATCTATTTTGCCAATACTTGAGCCATTGAAATTTCGTATGGTGCCATCGCTGTCTACTCTTCCTATGTTTTGCCCGTTGCTGCCATAATAGGATTGCCCATTAACAGAAATTGTTAGTGTGATAAAGATAAAAATAAAGAACAGACATAAGATTCTTTTCATAATATAACCTTTCAGAAAAAGTATTTAATTTGTTTGTTTCCTTTCTATATACTATCAAGCTTTTATTCATTCTACTAAAAATAACGAAATACTTTTGATATGGTATAATAATAGATATGTATTTAGAAAAGAGATTACAATAGTTATATTGTTGTTTTCTATTTAATTTATTTTTTCAGTGAGGCTTATATGAAAAAACTTTATTATATTTTGGTTTTATGTGGAATTATTTTTCTTGCCGGTTGTGGTGAAACTAATGCACCTAAACAAAAGACAGAGAAACAGACTTTAAATGAATTGAATAAAAATCTGTCGGAAATGAATCCCAGACCAGGTGAAAAGGTTGATTATGATAAACTTCGTAAAAAAGCGAACGTCGCAGAGGCTGCTTCTATGGCGGGCTATGACGGAAAAGCCATCAAGAAGGAATTAAATAAGATAATAGACGAACGAGAAAAAATGGATAAACAATTAAATGATTTAGATCTTTGAGAATATTGTGGTTAGTGATAGGTGGTAGGTGATGAGTAGTAGGTAAATTTGTGAAAACTTTTTTGTCTTTTATGGGGTATTATACCTTGAGGATATCTGCGTAATTATTGTATAATAATTAAAATATATTTAGTTTTCGGGTACATTATGAGCGGCGAAAATAATTTTTCTAAGGAAAGTTTTTTAAAAAAAGTTCAGGAAGGTGATAGCACTTTGC
>ONIU01000288.1 GCA_900317935.1 uncultured bacterium | reverse complement strand
ACCTCGTGCTTCTGTCCATGCATTGTGAATCATAAGTAATCCATTCTCTGGCACAACTCTTTCCTGTCCTGCCATAAAAATTACAGATGCAGCACTACAAGCAAATCCATCTACAATAGTTTTTAAATGTCCCTTAAATTCAGATAATAAACTATAAATTGCTAAGCCTTCTGAAACTGAGCCACCATAAGAATTGATTCTTACTGTTAAATTTGGAGTATCAACTGCTGTTAATGCATCTTTTAATGAAAAAGCATCTGTTGCATCTTCTCCTGTTCCAAGCCATTTATCAATCCAATCTTTTTTTCTTATGTCTCCATAAACGTATAGCTCTGTCTCTGATTCACTTACTTTCTTAAAGTTTAAGAATTTATCCATCTTCTTCCGCACCTCCTTTCACATTTGCATAATTTTTAGTTATATAATGTTCATTTGCCCAATCTTCATCGATTAAAGGCAAACCTAATAACTCATTTATTTCGTTTCTGCTAAACCTACTTGATGTTAATTTATCTATTCCACTTGCTGAATCTAATATATCTTTATGGGTTATGTTGTGTTTGTTAAATTCTATGTATTCACCTTGTAAGTAACTTTTCCTTCCTACTAATCCTAAATTAAAGCCATCTTCTAACAACTCAAAATATGGGTCTACAGCAAAAGTAATAAAGTCATTTGTTCCTGTTGATTTTTCTGTTTTACTGCCATAAAAAATATCAAGTGGTATATTCCATTTTTGCGCCACTTGATCTCCTATTTTCTTAAATATACTTTCATAATCATTTGAGTTTTTATTGTTACTCTTGTTTTGACTGTTAAGTTCTTCTAATCTAAATTGTTCTGATAATAAAACTATTGCCTCTTCTTCACTCAATAAACCCTCAGTGATTTTATCCTTGTAGTCGTTATAATCAACGGGTTTATTTGTTTTGGGATCCATTAAAGTAGGTTGATTTCCTGGATTCGCAAGTCTCCATTTCGAAGTGTTGTTTCGTATAAACGATTTTTGTATGGCTTTTACTATTTTGCCTACATTGTTTGAAAAATCTGTACTCGCTTTTACTAAATTATCATTTTTAATCGAAAAATATATTGAATTTTCACTATTATAAGTTTTATTCAATTGCAAACAATTTCCCTCATCATCTACAATGGTTATATTGCTAAATGTTTTTTCATATAGAATATTTTTATCTGCATTAAAATCATCTGCAATATATAAGTAATTGCTTTTTAATTTTTTGTTAATTAAAATCAAGGCCCTTTGCTCTGTTAAGAGTTTTACTACTAATTTGTATATAAAGCTTGTCCCCTTTTCATTTGGATTTGGCTGTATGTTTAAGGTCCAATACAAGTCGCCTTTATTCTTTTTTACTTTATCTTTTATTTTTTCGAATGTCTGTATTTCACATTTTGCAATTGTTTTAGCAATTAAGTCTATTGCATGTGCTTCCGCTAATGTGTATATATAATTGTTTGTACTGTCACTTCCTGTTAAAACATCAATTATGCTTATAGATTCGCCTTTTTCATTTTTAAATAAATAATTTATCTAAAATCATCTTTTCACCTCCTACATATATACATAAATCACTTCTTCGTCTAATAATTCTTGCACACTCATTGCAGCTACAAAAGCCATAAATGGGTCATTTTTTCTTAATTTAGGTTCTATCTTTTCATATTTTTTATTTCCATCTTTTCCATCCTTCACAGATGTATTATTAATTGCCCATCTCATAATTGCACTATTCCCTATATTGATTTTTCCCTCTGCAAAAGCAACCTCTATTCTAGGAGCAACTATTGCTGCAATGCTTGCTGGGTATCTTATCATTCTCACTAATCCATACGGATTATCTTTGGTTTCTATGCTTACTCCTAATTCTTTAAATACTTGTTCAAGTAGTTTGTATCTATATGTATCTAACACAATTTTCTTTACATTGTATTTAACCATTTCATTTATAACCCACATTATCATATCTCTGCCATTTATTGAGTCTGTGTTTACTATTTCAAAGTCTTCGTATCCATCTTGTCCTATATTATCAAAAGGAAATTTGATGTCTCCAAAGAACTTACTTTTGGAACATATCCATGTTCTTTGTCGCCATATGTACTCCCCGTCTTTTTTAAATAAAAAACCTGCACTTGCAAAGTCATTTAAAGAAGCAAAGTCAATTCCAACTATTGCTGCTCTTCCATTAATTTCACCTTCAAGTCTTGGTATTTCATTTTCGATATCTGAATACGAAGCTCTTTGAATATTTTTCCATTCTGTTACCACCTGTTCTTCATCTTGTTGTGGCAAATTCATTCTCTTAGCTAAAAATTCAACTCTATAAGACTTTTGTTTTTGCATTTTTACATAATCTTTTATAATAGTGTCCTTCAATATAGGCATATACCTTAAACTAGGATTTGCTTGACACCACACAGTTATATCTATATCTGCCTTATTATTGGTTCTCAAGAATTTTTTCATTGGTATATCTACTGTTTGTATATCATCTATTTTATAAATTATAGGCAATAAACCCAAGAAGTTATTTTCGCCATTTAATATTTGTCTTGATGATGATATTTTCTCATCTAACGGGCCATCTCTAACTGTTCCATTTGTAGTAATGGTTACTGTTCTTGCGTGTTTTATTTTTCCTAGTCCTGAGCTATAGACATTGATCTGCTTGTAGTTTTCATATGCATGAAGTTCATTAAAAATTATCATACCTGTCTGCTTACCGTCTTTTGTTTTTGCATTAGCAGTATTGTATCTTAATATTGAGTGCGTTATTTTATTTATTATTTCTGTTTTGTTCCAATAAAAGTATTTTTTCATTATAATTTTATTAGATTCTAGCATGTTATAAACAACGTTAAACGAATTTAAAGCCTGTTCTTCAGATGTAGCGACTATGTCTATGTGATAATTTTTAACTCCATAATAATGTGTTTGCAGAAAATTAGCTAACGGCATTATCATTCCGTCTTTTCCGTTTCCTCTTGCCATAAGTATGAAAATATCTGGAAATATTACTATATCAGGATTATTTTTGTCATACATAAAAAATAAAGCATATGCAAATTTTTGATATGGAAACAATTTGTAATACCATCTTTCGCAATATTTAACTGCTTTATGAAACATTTCTTCATCAAAAAAAACATCATCTCTCGATAATGTTGGTTTTACTATATTTTTAATTAATAACTTTATTTCTTCATCTGTTTCATTTGGATTTTCTTCAACGAATTTTATGTATTCGTCTATTTCTTTACAACAAATCATCTCCTTCACCTTCTTTTGGTCCTTCATCCGGTGCTTTTAATTCTAAATCTTGAAGTATTTTTAACATTTGTGCATTTACTTTCAATAGATTTTGTACACTTTCGTTGGGTTTATCTGTTTTATATCCATTTCCTGTTTTTGCTTCATATCTGATTCCATTTACTGCAATATCATATTGTAAATCTTCTTTTAGTTTTACAAGAAATATATAATCTTCTACCATGTCGTCAAATTGTTTTCCTAATTTGCTTTGATTTAATAATTGCGTTTTTAAATCTTCTCTTATCGTTTCAACCTTCTCTTCTATAGCAGATTTTCTTTTTTCCTCTTCTTCTTTCTTTTTATTTTGTTTTTTAACTACTTTTCCATAATTATTTATGTTATTTTCTATAGTATCTAGCTGTTCTTCTATTATTTTTTCTTTGGTTTTAGTCGTTTTTCTCTTTGCTGGCATACTTTATACCCCCTTTCACGCGAAAATTCGAAAAAAGTTAAACAGTCGTGACCCACACACCCGCTCCCCTTAAGCAATTTTTTCTTCTAGATTTTGACCGGGGGTGTTCCGCTTCTCTATTTTTCTTTTTATTTAACCACTTGCGTGCATTCCTATTGGAATTGGTGGACAATCGTTTTCTTTGTCTTCTTTGTATTTATATTTTGTTATACTTTCTATTAATTTTCCACCTGCAAATGTTGTTATTGTTTCTATCTGTTTTATATCTGAGTCCGATATTTCATTTATTTCCTTTAACTCTTCTCTATCTGCATATACACTAATTTCTGTTTTTTTATTTTTTAATTCTTCTATTTCTTTGTCTTGTTCTCTTATAACTTCCACATTCTCTCTATGTACCTTTGTTAATAATTCTATTTTATGTCTGTAATATTCTATTTCCGCTTCTTGCTTTTCTATTATTTCTTTATCGCTC
>ONIU01000289.1 GCA_900317935.1 uncultured bacterium | reverse complement strand
CCTTCCAGTATTCCAAGTTTTTATTCCCAAGCAAATATAAATAAAGCAAGGAAACATAAGACATGATTCTAACAGGCATTGTTTCATCCACATCAGACTGGAATTCAATTAAAATATAGATATAAACCCATTTATCACACCATCTAAGTTTCCAAATTATATCATCGTGGCGTTCTGTATTTTCTTTTGGTACAAACGACGTATTTTCACGTTCTAAGGTGCTAAAATCAAACTCGGAAACACAGTCCAAAGCAACAAAACCCTGAATAAGATCTTTCACATTTTCAGGGTGCGAATAAAACTCTTTATGTGCTATATCATGCTGTCCCATAACTAAATTTTAGCAATTTCAAATCACTTAGTCAACTTGGGATAAAACAAGTTTATCAAATGAGCAATATAATATTTAGAGAGTAGAGAGAAGGGCTTAGGGCGGAGGGAGTTCATAGAAATTAAGAATTAAGAATTAAGAATTAAGAATTGAGAGCTTAGAGCGCAAGAGCAATAGAGCTTGCGACTTTATGGAGTGTAGGACTGTTGCTTTAGCAACTTGTGAGACGGCAGCTAACGCTGCCTGTGGGAATTGTTCGAAGGGTTGGAAGGGTTAGAAGGATTGGAAGTGTTGATGGTTAATTGATAGTTTTCAACAGACAACAAAATAGATATAAGAATTATTCGAATAATTTGAGTTGTTAAAATCTTTAGAGTGAAAGCTTTTAGAGCAACTCTCACAGACCAGTTCCACTGATTGCGTTAGCAATCGACCCACAAGTCGCTTGCGACTAATCCACTTTATTTCTTATTCGAAGCAGCGGTGGATAATATCGATGACGATATCTTGCTGTTCGGGAGTCATCTTGTTATCAGATGGCAGACATAAGCCTCTTCTGAAAATGTCAGCACCTACATCAATGCTGGAACCTTCGATATATGCATTGCTCCACGCTCTACCGTTACCATTTTCTGTAATAAATGCGTGATCAAGATATATAGGCTGCAAATGCATAGGTTTCCAGATCGGGCGGCCTTCAGCATTGAAAGCACTTAAAGTTTCTAGAATTTCTGTAGGACAGCTTTTGCCTGGTTCGTTTATATAGATAGCATCCTTGTCGCCTCTGACAGTTCGGCACATGAATTTTTCTTCAATAATCATGCAGGAAAGCCAGAAATTAGGTTCGCTATTTTCAGAATCGTAAGGATTCATCTTTACAGGCAAATCAGCCAGGCCTTTCTTATATCTTTCATATATAGCCTTTTTTTGTTTTATATGTTCATCAAGGAAAGGCAATTGTCCACGAACTACACCTGCTATGATGTTACTCATTCGGTAGTTGTAGCCAATTTCTTCATGTTGATACCAAGCTGCTGCTTCACGGCTTTGAGTAGACCATTTTCTTACTTTATTGGCATATTCAAGATTATCTGTTAGAAACATTCCGCCCGAACTACCTGTGATAATTTTATTGCCATTAAAAGAAATACAGCCATAACCTAAAGTGCCTGTTTCCAACCACTTGCCATTAATTTTGTATTTTGCCCCTAGTGATTCAGCAGCATCTTCTATAATCAGAGCATTATGCTTTTCTGCTATTGCCTTTATCTGCTCTATTTTACCAGGAGTCCCGTATAAATGGGCAACAACAATAAGCTTTACATCAGGATACATCTCAAAAGCTTTTTCCAAAGCTTCTGGACTCATATTCCATGTTTCGTATTCTGTGTCAATAAACACTGCATCGCCACATTCGTAGGCAACAGGGTTAACAGAAGCATTGAAAGTCATATCACTACAGAAAACCTTATGGCCTCTCAGAGTGCCTTCGCCAGTTCTTGCCTGACCATAAAGTTTTTCACCAGCAAGTCTAATAGCAAGATGAAGGGCTGAAGTTCCAGATGCTAGTCCTACAGCGTATTTCACACCAATATATTCAGCAATCTGTTTTTCTACTTCGTTAATATTAGCACCAACAGTAGAAACCCAGTTAGTTCTAATAGCATCATCAACCCACTTCTGTTCGTCACCATGCATGGTAGGAGATGAAAGCCATAATTTTGTTTCAAAAGGTTTTAATTCTTTAAATCGAGAATCTGATATAACTTTGTTTTGTTCAGACATATTTGCTTCTATTAATCTTTCTTTATGTTTTTGTAGTGAACATATATATTGAAGCAATTATAATCACCAAGATATTTGAAGTCAATACCGTTATTACTCACTAACTTTAAAATAAAAAACAATTAACATCACAAGAGCAATCTCCAATTTTCCTTTTGTAAAAAACAATTTGACATCTATTAAAAATTTAAGTTAATTTAGTTCAACAACACCCCTTTAATTAGTGGGTATAATATGATAATTTTTTACAGCCTGCTTTGCACAGGCTTATTTTTTTGTTCATAAATAAAACATAAATTATATTTGGTAGCACTTTTGTTTTGAAATAAGAGTTGAGAGGCTAAGGCCTCGGTGTTGCGAGTGATAGGTGATAGGTGGTGAGTGGTTTCAAAGTGAAAAGTGAAAACGGAAAACTGAAAACGGAAAGGTGAGAGTTGAGAATTGAGAACTTACAGATGTGGAAAGTGGGACGCTACGCTGTGGGACACTTCGTTGTGGGACAGCGACTGACGTCGCTTGTGGGATATTGTTCTAAGAGTTAGAAGGGTTGGAAGAGTTCTAAGGGTTCGAATCGTTCGAATCGTTCGAGTCGTTCTAGTCGTTCTAGTTGTTCTAATCGTTAGAATAGTTAGAATTGTTGGGCTAGAATTTTTTTAATATACATAACTACGTCAATGTTTATACATTTCGGGATTTCAATTCTCTTTTTGTATAAAAATGATTTTCGACCAAAATTGCATAGCAATGTTGTTTTAGTCGAAAAAATATGTTAAGCTGTCTTTGAAAGAGGTTGAGTATGTATATAAAAAGAGCCATAGAAAATACAATTAAAGAACTAGGGAAATCCTTTCCTTGTATAGTTATTTACGGAGCCCGACAAGTTGGTAAGTCTACAACAGTTGATTATATATTTGGTGACAAATACAAAAAGGTTACCTTAGACGATATAGAAGACAGAACCTTAGCAGAAAGTAATCCGAAACTATTTTTAGAGACCTATGGCTTTCCGTTGATTATTGATGAAATACAAAAAGTGCCAACTTTGTTAGACGAGATAAAAAAAATAATTGATGAACAGCGACTTAAGTGGTTAAAAAACAATTCCAAAAGAGAACTAATGTATGTTTTGACAGGTTCTAATAAATTTGAACTACAGCAAGGTATTTCAGATTCTCTTGCTGGCCGTTGCGGAATCATAGAAATGTCTTCCTTTACGCAAGTAGAAAAAGATAAAATAAAAAGCAATCCTTTCAACCCAGATTTACAAAATCTTCTAAATCTAGAGAAGAATACCAAATCCAAATATAAAACCCTAAGAGAAGTATTTGAAAACGTTTTTATGGGTGGAATGCCTGATGTTTGCACAAAAGTTTCGGAAAGAGAAGCTTATTTTAAAGCTTATGTAAATACATATATAGAAAAAGATGTAAAAAAACTCATAGCAGCATCTAGCGAAATGCAATTCCGGAATTTCTTATCTATTCTAGCTTTGAGAACAGCATCCGAGCTTCATTATGATGAAATTGCAACTAATGTTGGAATAGATGTAAGAACCTGCCAAAAATGGATTTCCATATTAGAAACATCTGGAATCATTTATCTTCTTCATCCTTATATGGCTAACAAATCAAATCGAATCATAAAATCTCCAAAGCTTTATTTCTTAGATACAGGGCTTTGCAATTTTCTATGCAAATGGCCAAATGCAGAAATGCTAGAAAACTGTGCTATGAACGGAGCTTTTTTTGAAACTTACGTCGTTAGTGAAATAATAAAGAATATGTATTCCTTTAACAAAGATCCTAAGTCTTACTTATTTTATTACAGAGACAAGGATCAAAAAGAAATAGACCTTTTATATGTTGACCAAGCCAATATTTATCCTATTGAAATTAAAAAAGGAATAATGCCAAATAAACCCACCAAAAACTTTAACGTTTTAAAAAAATATGGACTTAACATAAAGCCAGGCCTAGTTATCAATAATTGCGAAAAAATAAGACCTATAAATGAAGCTGCCTATTACTACCCCGTTTATTTGTTAGGAGCTTAGAAAACTGAAAACGTGAGAGTTGAGAATTGAGAACTTACAGATTTGTGGAAAGTGGGACGCTACGCTGTGGGACACTTCGTTGTGGGACAGCGACTGACGTCGCTTGTGGGAATTGTTTCAGGTTCATATAATAGTCTTTGGACTTAACTTTTTACTACTTAACTAACTTCTCAAAAATCCCCTAGGCTGCTAAAGCAGCCGTTCCCCTTTGAAAAAGGGGATAATTTCTGCGGGAAGTGAAACACTTCGTTGTGGAACGGCAGCTGACGCTGCCTGTGGGAATTGTTGGAATGGTCGGAAGAGTTCTAATTGTTCGAGTCGTTCGAATAGTTAGAGTAGTTAGAGTAGTGAGAATTGTTCGAAGGGTTGGAAGGGTTGGAAGAGTTGGAAGAGTTAGAAGTGTTGCTAGTTAATTGATAAATTTCAAAGAAAACAGACAACTATTTTTCACGCGCAATTTCACGCGAAAACATTTTCGATTGATTTTTCGCGTGAAAAAACAGTCAACATTTCATCGGCAAGGAATCTATTTACACTGGAATGATGCACTTTTCTTTATAATAAGGTATCAGTGAGTCGTGAGTCAGAAAATACATATTTTCTGACTTGGCCTGTGCTATAAGCATACGATCAAATGGATCAAAATGCGGGGGAGCCCCTTCTTCTCTTGTGATAGTCTCTAAAGCAAATACATGTTTGTCTCGCATTTCCACTGGCAGAAACCCAGCCTCTTTACAAAACTGCGAAAGTTCTTTACCTGTAAACTCAACATTGTCTGGATGGCTAGCGTGTTTAATTGAAACTTCCCAGATAGAAACCGAACTATAGTAGATTGCATTATCTTTATTAAGAATCATTTCCTTCGCTTTTTCAGACAATCTAGAGTCTTCGTTTAAAGCCCAAATTAAAATATGTGTATCCAAAAGCAGATTCATATGATATCCCCAAACATCTTGGCAATTTCATCATTGTATTTATCAAGATTTTCTGGTGATTTAAGTCGGCCTTTTGCAACACCGATACGTTTTGAGACAGACACATCATTATATTGAACTATTTTTACTACTGGTTTGCCATATCTGGCTATGATAATGCGTTCTTCTTGCCCTGTTTCTACCAATCTTACCAAGTTTGAAAGATTTGTTTTCGCTTCCAAAATATTTACCTGCATATTTCCCCCCATCGTATTCTGTTTCAGATTAAATGTTGGTCTTCTTGACTATATTATAAACAAATTCTAATAACACCACAAGATTATTC
>ONIU01000290.1 GCA_900317935.1 uncultured bacterium | reverse complement strand
ATCAAGAAGCTGGAAGATTTCGCCGAATACTGCAGCTACATTTGCTCTGTTTATCTCTTCTATTATCAGAAGGAACGGACGAGGTTCTTCTTCTCCTTTTGCAACTTTCAGTACATTTTTCATTGCTTCAACGTACAAGCGCATAAAAGGTCCTGGGACGTATTCGTATGATATGCTACCTGTATTTGTTGTTTGTATTTTATTAGCTAATTGAACAAATTTTCTTAAAGCTTTTCCTTTTTCAAATTCAGGTTTGTTATTGTTTGCCGAGTCTGAACCGTCTGCCAATCTTGTTTTTATCTGTTCCGTTCCGCAGGTTATTCCCATAAGGATTGGTAGAGTTGTTAATAGTCGATCATTATTAAAAGTTTCGTAGAGTTGATCATATTTCTGTTGGCCTGTAAGCGTTTTATCGTTAAGAATTGATAGTATTGCTTCGGTATTCGGATCTAGTTTTTGTTTTGTATAATATTATTATTCGGTTTCATTACAGGCTTGTATGTTCCGACAAAATTTGCATAGGAATAGTCGGGATGGAATGTTACGCGCTCGTAATCATCGTCAGCTCTCAAGCCTAGAAGTTTTTTTCTATCTTCGTTGATTTGGAAACTTTTACCTGTTCCCGGTGCTCCGAAAACAATTTGATTGCGGGATAATGAATTTTGTAACCATGACTTAAAGTTTGTTGACTGGACATGATTTGATTGTATGCCAGAAAGTTGTTGACTATTATCAGTTGAATGTTTTTTTATTTCCCGTAAATATCTTTCTAATGCTTGTTGCTCTGTTTCTCCAAAATATGTAGGAATTTGTACTGACTTTAAAGTTAGATCAGTAACTTTTTTCATAATTTCAGAACCTACAATTGTAGATAATTCTGATTGTATTGTTCCGTCCAACTCAATCATTGCTCGTAAAAGCGCTATGGCTTTTTCGTCTGGAATTTGAGAAAGAGCTTGATTTGGTTCCCAATTGGTAATAGGTGCTATACCAATAGTTCCATACGTTTCGCTGTAAGGTATGAGATCTTTTCGTTTTATTGCTTTTTGAAGAATAATCTTCATATCTATATTTATTTTGTAATTTCTTTTATTTGAGTTGTCGTATCCTTTGTCGTAGGGTTCTTTTGAAATTACACCTAGTCCTATCAAACCAGTATCCCACTCTGGTTTATCTCCGCCAAGAACTACAAATACTAGTTGACCAATTTTAAGAGCGTTCTCTAGAATATTTAGTCCGGACATTTCAATGTTAGATTCTTTATTAAGAATTTTGCGTACAGTTACCGAGTCTTTAGTTTTTACAGAAAAGTACAATTGACTAGTCATTTATAGTTACCTATTCGTTAATGTTTGCTTCTATGTGTTTATATTCTATGCCTGCAAAGGATTTAAGGATTGCTTCAAAAATTATTTTTGCTCCCTCGCAAGGTACTGCCATTCCTATCTGCTTTCTTACGCTTTCTTTGCTTCCAAGAAAAACGTACGAATCAGGGAATGTTTGAAGTCTTGCTCTTTCTCTATTTGTTAAAGCTCGTGGTTCTTGCCAGTGATAGATATGAGTACCCCCACCGCCGCTTCCAGTGACTGTATAAGAAGGTTTATTTGGATCAAGTCTCTTATAGATTTGACTTATTTTTGCTCCCTTTACATTAAGTTTTAATTCTTCGGGGAGATCTGCTGTAAAAGCGTTTTGACCAGGTAGAATGTGTTGAAGTCTTTTAACTACAATTTCAGATTGACGTGTTCTTTCATTGTTTGGTGCATCTTGCGGAATTGGTGGGCATTCAATAGCTGTTTTACAAGAATTATCTTTATTTTTATATGGTTCGGGAGACGGGACTTTAAAAGAAATTTTTTGAATATCATTTCTGATCCCAACAATAATCAATCGATGTCGAGCCTGTGGAATTCCATATTCTTCAAATTTGTATAGATGGGGAGTAATTGTGTAACCAGTCTCTTTTAGCTCTGCTAAAATTTTTTTGAATGCTTTTCCATCATTAGCTGTTCTTAGACCACCCACGTTTTCTGCTAGAAACCACAAAGGTTTAAAACGTTTTAATGCGGCAACTCCATAAGAATACAAAGGTCCGAAAGTTCCATTCATACCTTTTTGCTCGCCTACTACGCTATAATCGTTGCAGGGAAATCCAAAAGCTAAAGCATCGATATGAGATAGCTTGCTCATATCAAATTTTCTAATGTCTTCTTGATAAACAGTTTGAGGAGCATTAGGACAGATGTTTCTTCGATAAGTTTCACATGTACTAGCATCGTAATCATTGGCCCATTGGTGGACTATTGAGAATTCTGGATTTCCTATGTCTGCATGAGTTGCTCCCCAAGCTATTCCTCCTGGTCCACAGAATAATTCCCCTAATCTAAACTGCATTTTATAAACCTACCTTTTATCTTAACACTTATAAAATTACATAAATGTTGCTTTTTGCTATTTTAATGTGACTTTAAATTTTTAATTATTCTTCTTTTAAAGTATTTGTTTTCAATATCCAACAACGTTAGAAACATTTGTATAAGTTTGTTTTATGGTGCTTTTTACTGTTATTTGATATCGCAATCTGATTATTGTAATTGAATAATATATCGTCTTATCTTATACCTTAATAAACAAGTACAAAATTATTGTTTTTTTAAGATTGCTGAGCCTTACCGTATTATCAGCTTATTATAAACAAAGAACTCCTAAAAAGCTGCTTTTTTATGTTTTTAATTTTTTTATGTAGTAAAAAAATAATAGAAAATCGGATATGTGCACTAGAATAAGTGTTTTAGGACATTAATTATCGTAATTATGTATGCTGATATAGTAACATAGTCATAGTTTTAATTTTCAGAAAGTTTAATACGTATTTTTTTATTTGTTTCAAAGTTCTGCTATTTTTGTGTTGGTATAATCATTAATGTGAACTTAACCTAGGATTTGATTAAAAGTAACACTATATTGTTAAAATTCGCTAAAAGTTTGTAGTATAAGGCTCTGTAAAATGATATAATAGCACTATATAGTGCTACAAAGAATATCAGAGGTACAGAGAATGCCATTCATCCGGACTCAGAAACTCGTTT
>ONIU01000291.1 GCA_900317935.1 uncultured bacterium | reverse complement strand
TGAATTACAAAATACTGGTTTGAGTGAGCAGATTAAGTTATTGCCGGAACTTGTTAGTCTAACTCATGAAATATTAGGTTATAATATTATTCAAGAACCTACACCCCATAAGCTATTGAATATAGTTGCTACCAATAAATGTTGCTGTATAAATAAAGAAGATTTTGAAGCCTTAGAAATATATCAGAAAATTTTAAAAAAGAACAAATCATTGGATTTAAATAACAATGAGTTTTTATCTAATGAACAATATTTTAAGTCTCCAGCAGAAATTAAAACTTTATTTGCTGAGTATCCAGATGCTATTGAAAATACAGTTGAGATAGCTAAAAGATGTAATGTGGAAATTAGATTTGGAAAGGATTATCGCCTTGATTTTCCTGTTCCAGAAGGGATAACAGCTGAAAGTTATGTTAGAGAATTATGTTATAAAGGCTTAAAAGAAAACTATGACTCTAATCCTCCCGAAGAAGCAATAGAAAGATTAGAAACAGAATTGGAAGTAATAAAAAAATTTGATTATTTTACATATTTTTTAAAGATTTTGGAATTAATAAATCAAGCAAAGAAAAACGATATTGTTTTTAGCCCTGGATATGGTTTGACAGCTAGTTCAATAGTTGCTTATACAATGCATATTACTGATGTTGACCCAATTAAATATGATTTAAGTTTTAAGAGATTCATGAATTCTGAAAGTTTTATAAAGCCTAAGATAGAAGTTGAATATTCCGCTTGTGAACCAGGATTACCATTTTCTATAGAGTCGTATGACTCAGATTTTGTAAATCATTTACGTGTAGAAAATTTATGTTTCCCATATTTTAGGAAAAATACTTTTACTGTTTCTGCTATGAGAATAGGTGAAATGCTTGGTTTTGATTCTAATACAATCGATAAAGTTGTTAGACCTGTTGAGGAACGTGAAAGTCTTAAGAAAGATATTGATATTGATAAAGAATTTCAAAAAATCGAAGAAAAAGGAACCAAAGAAGAAAAGAAACTTTTACGACTTACCAAAATTATTGATGGTCTTGTTTATGATGTTTACACTATTCCTAATTCAGTGGTTTTTGAAATAGGTAATAAGCGATATCGTGGTATTTTACCGTCAAAATTATTAGGAAGTATGAGAGATAAGGATTTTGAAACTTTCAATTGTTCTCAATATGATAGACAGACTGTTGAAGAATTAGGTTTACCTGCTTTTGATTTTCATAGTTCCGAAGATTTATTATTTTTGAAGAAAATAGTTAGTTTAATTGAAGAAACTCATGAAAATCTTTATAATCAAAACAGTCATTTAGAACCAGGAAGTTATCTAAGATTACGACTTTTATACAAAATATGTTCGGCAACGTGTCAATCCAAAAAACTATTAGGTTTAAACTCAGAAGGTAATAATTATTTTGAATATGGTTTATTAAATTACTCCGATCCACATGTTTATGAACTTTTCCAAAAGAGTATTTCCTTTGTAACAGGTCGTATTGGTTGGTGGCGTTCATATATTCGACAAAATAAGAATAATCCTTCCATAAGTGAATTAGAAGATATTGTTCCTCTGTTAGCACTAGATAAAACTTATCCCGTAAATCCTGAAATAATTAATTCTTATTTTTATCGCAAGCTTGGCAAGGAAGAAATAACTTACTTACATTCAGACTTAGAGCCTATTTTAAAAGAAACTTATGGTATATATTTATATGAGGAACAAGTAATAGACACTGCTCAAATAATTGCAGGTTTAACATTGCGTCAGTCTGAAAAATTCCTTGAAGTTTTAAAAAAGAAAAATAATGATGAAAAAGCTGAAATAATTAAAAAGTTTATTGATGGTGCTGTAAAGAATGGAATTGAAGCCAATATTGCTAAAGAGATTTTAAATTCTATGAATATTTCTACTAGGCGCTTTTATAGCAAACCTCATGCTGTTGGGCAAGCTGTTCTTTTATATAGATTGTTGTATCTTGAAGCTCATTATCCAGCTGAATTTTTAACAGCCGAATTAAATATGCTAATGAATCAAGTCTGTCATCATGAAAATAAAAAACTTCGAGAATTAGAAAAAAGGGAAGAGTTTGAACAGTCTAAAAAGTATAGAAACGAAGCTAAAACCAAAGATTTTAGCTCATGGGTTGGCAAGAAAAGTATTTTGTTAGACTGCGAAAAGCTAGGCGTAGAAATAGAATTCCCGGATAAAATCATCTATTCAACTCGCTTCAAAACCGATGGCAAGAAAATCTGGCATTATTCAATCAAGAATGAGTAATGGAACAATTAAAGACGCTCCCCAAAAACTGGGGCGTATAAAAAGAACTGCCCCCAAAGCGTAGGCTGTTGGGGGAAGTGGCTTTGGCATAGCCAAAGACGAAAGGGGTCTTCTTTTTAATATGTTTTTGTTGTAATTATTGTCCTAAAACCTCCCCTTGAGGGAATCTCTTTAAAGATGCTGCCCCGCTTTGCGGGGAAGCTGGCGAGCGTAAGCGAGACTGACGACCAAGTGCAAGCGAGCGCTAGGATGGCAAGCGATAAGCAACAGGATGTTGCTATACAGCGAGCACAGGATGTGAAGCGAGTCGTAGTCGTAAGGGGGAGCAATGCAAAGCATTGCGTAAAAGATTGGTGACCGATCTAGAGTAAACATCTGTTTTATATAACCGTCATTGCGAAACCGCAAGTCATACGTCATTACGAGCATACGAAGTATGCGTGGTAACGTGGCAATCTTGAAAAATATCCGACATAATTCTTTTGTCTAATGTCTATCGTGCTTTGTCAGTTTTAAAAAGAACTATACCACAGTTTCATTGCTAAATATGTTTTTATAAATTATAATAACCTTATTGAGACCCAAGGAGAAAATAATGTGTAATCAATATATGGAATACTTAAATAATTATTTTGGTGGAAAAGAAATAAAGCCTATTTGTCGTGAAGAAAGACAATTTGCTTTGTTTTTGTATAATAAACTATTAAATATGGTTGGTAAAGATTATAAGTCTATAGAAGATAATGATAAAGATATATATCTTAAGATCTTTGATTTAGATAAAGAAAACATACCAGATAATACACCTAAATTATTAAAAGTTTATTATGAAGTTACTTTTATGAGGGATTTTTTTTATAAGGAAAAGCTTAGGTATAAAGGAAGGGATAATCAGAATTTAAATAATGATAATGGTAAGAAAATGTCATTTAATCATAAATTATATAAATTTACCTTAGATAGATTTTATAACAATGGTGATCTCAGTTCTATTATTGAAATTCCAGATTGTTTAAAAAATTTAAATATTTTCCCTTCAGTTGAATACAATAATTTTAAATGTGTGGATTTTTATAGAAACCTAGAAGATAATTATAAAGTCCTACCTAAAATAAATTATGGATCTAATGCCAAAGATGGTGATGGTAAAAATGTTTTACCTTGTTTTATAAGAAAATTCATGCGTGCTATGATGAACTCTAAGCCAGATATTGGTCTAATTTATTTCGACAGTGTAGGGAAAAAACACTTAAAATTCTTGGAATGTAAATATTTATCTCCTGAAGGAGCAGTTCAACTTATTGATGATAAAAATAATGATAAAGATAACAAAACAGAGTATGAAAATATTCAATATGTTTTGCCTCAAACAGTAATACAATTTTATATTACTAGTTTTATTTGTAATGATATTTTGGAAAAATCTATTACTCCTGATTATCCAACTATTGTTAATTTTGTAACCTCAGGTAGTAATGTAAAAACTGGTGATTGTGCTGAGAAA
>ONIU01000292.1 GCA_900317935.1 uncultured bacterium | reverse complement strand
TCTGCCACAGTAAGAACGAGATGGAATTTTGTATTTACCAAACTGAATATCATCTAAGCCGTCACTGATTTCATCAAAAACAGTTTTTTCAGGATCAAGACAGTCTCTATGCTGGTCAACCCAGGCTTCTTTTACAGTTGGGCCAACAACAACTTCACCTGAATCAGGTTTTTCAACACCAGCAATCATACGGAACATTGTAGTTTTACCAGCCCCATTAGGACCGATAATTCCAACAACAGCGCCCTTAGGCAGAGAGAAAGAAACGTCTTCCATAAGCTTGTTTTCGCCAAAACCCTTAGAAACATTTTTAAAATCAACTACCAAATCACCTAGATGTTCTGCCGGAGCAATCTGAATAACGGTTTCGTCTCCCCTGTCCTGTGCACGTTCTTTTGTAAATAAATCTTCAAAATGAGACAGACGTTCTCTGCTCAATTCGTGTCTGTCACCTGTATTCATACGAATCCACTTCAATTCACGTTCCAAGGATTTTCTTCTAGCAGATTCTTTCTTTTCGCTATTAGCAAGAATTTGAAGTTTCTGAGCAAGCCAGGAACTATAATTGCCTTCAAAAGGAATACCGTAACCGTCTTCTAATTCAAGAATCCACTTTGTAATATTATCAAGGAAATAGCGGTCATGAGTAGAAATAATTACTGTACCCGGGTAATCTTTTAAGTAGTTTTCCAACCAGGCAACAGTCTGAGCATCCAAATGGTTAGTTGGTTCGTCTAGAAGAAGCAAATCTGGCTGTTCAAGCAGTGCACGGCAAAGAGCAACTCTGCGCTTTTCCCCACCAGAAAGATTATCTACGAGCATATCATCTGGCGGCAATACAAGAGCATTAGCAGCAACATTTAGCTTTGTATCCAATTCCCAGCCGCCTGCAGCCTCGATTTTATCCTGCAACTGCGCCATTTTTTCCATGGCTTTATCCATGGCATCAGCATCCATGTCGCACATAGCAGCAGATAAATCTTCATACTCTTTGACCATAGCAACAGTTTCGGCAAAAGCAGCTTCAATATTCTGTCTAACTGTTTTTCCCATTTCAAGTTGTGGTTCTTGTGGAACAAAGCCAACCTTGTAACCAGGTGTTATTTCGGCGTGCCCTTGAAATTCTTTATCAACCCCTGCCATAATGCGCAATACAGTACTTTTACCAGCACCATTCGCACCAACAATTCCTATTTTTGCACCAGGGAAAAAACTGATGCTGATATCTTTCAAAACATGCTTCTGGCCATAATATTTATTAAGACCGTACATCGTGAATATGAATTTATCTGCCATAATAATATCCTTTTAATTTATTTTAATAACTTACATAATCCCAAATTATCTGTTATTTGTCTAGTCGATTTAAAAACTTATTTTTTTGTTCCTATAACAGCTATCCAGTCTGTGCCCTCTTTAATATGAATATCTATATTCATAAAACCTGATTTCTCAAACATTTCAAGGAATTCCTGTTTTGTGGGATTAAGCAAATTAAACAATTTAATGTTTTCTAGTGTTTCTTCACTTAAACCCTCTTTTCCATAAATATCAGCTACAAGCATAAACTTGCCTCCTACTTTAAGCACTCTCAACACTTCTTTAAGGTTTTCTACCGGATTTGGCCAGAAATAAAAGCTTTCAACTGTAATAATTCTATCAAAACAGCTGTTAGCAAAAGGAAGAGATTCAACGGAAGCCTTAGAAATTTTAATTTTGCCGCTTTTACAAAGAGTTTCGTTCAGCTTAATACTCTCTTCAACTGCTACATCAGAATGATCTATCCCAAATAATTTGCCGCTAGGAGATAATGCAGAAAGTCTTTTTAACGTCATTCCTCCCCCGCAGCCTATATCAAGCATAGTAAAACCATCTTTTATTTCAAAGAAATCCAAAGCCCAACCTGTTACTTCGTAATGACTTTGATTCATGCGTTCCAGCATTTGTTTACCTGCTTCACCAGTAGGGTTACCCGGATTTCCATTAATTGTAATTGTCTTTTGGTCTGTTGTATTGCTCATTATATTTTCCCTGAATTATAATTCTTGTATTAATCTATATTAAGTCTCTATTAACGAGTTTATCATAGTTTTTCTAATATAAAAACACCCTATCCTACATTTTCCCTCAACTAGCGTATATAATCTATATACTTTTTATATTATATCTGTTATATTATTAAACATCGACCACAAGAAGGTAACCAATGTTTTCAAAAAAAGAAAAACCAAAAAACATAACTGCAATTATAGTAGAAACGATTGTTGTTTTTTTCATAGTATTTATATTAACAAGCATGGGTGCACCTGGTTATTCTACTCCAAGAGCTTCAACCAGACAAAAAGCATGTTATTCTAACATTAGAGTATTGTATGGCGCCATAGAGATGTATAACCTAGACCACAAAGATACTTTTAAAGAATTAAATGAGAAAACGTTAAACTCTCTTTATGACGAAAAATGCTTAAAGGGTGAAATTAATCTGCCTACCCCAAGATGCAATTACCGTTCAGAAGGAATTATTAAAGAAAATATATTGTGATTATCATGGAGATATCGGCAATAAAAAACCGGACAATATGGATGATAATTTTGAAAGCGAACTAAGGCTTAAAGCCCAAACCCAAAAGACTTTAACATTAATAACACCTGCTTTGATTATTGCTGGAATTTTTTTTCTACAAGCTATAATTCTTTAATTTTTATCAATTAATATCAACAACAATAGTATGCTGATTAGTATAAGAAACCTGACCCGCTCCACCATTTGGGATGCGTTTTACATTATTAACATCTGTATAGTCAACCGGAACCTTGCTACTGTTTTTAGCAAAAGAATTTAAAGCAGCTAATTTTGCACCTGTGACTATATCTTTTTCTGTAATTGTACCTTCATTTTTTTTCAATACTACATGTGCACCAGGTACATCATTAGCATGAAACCAAATATCGCCTTTTTTACCAATTTTAAAAGTAATTTGGTCATTCTGCTTAGCATTATGCCCCACATAATATTTACAGCCATTTTCTTCAAAAGATGGCTTAATAATTATTTTTGCATTTTTCGAATTTTTATTTTTATTAATATTTTCTTTATTTTTAAGTTTTCTATTTGTTTTCGTATTCTCTTCTATGTGAAGCCAGCTTTCGCTTTCTGCATTTTCAGCTAGCCATATTTGTTCTTCAAACCATTTTATGTCTGAATTTAAATTATTAATTCTT
>ONIU01000294.1 GCA_900317935.1 uncultured bacterium | reverse complement strand
GATGGTCATAGAATAAAACTTTATCCTGGTGCTTCCTTTAAGATTTCCAAAGGATTATTGATTCCGTTAGTTGGACGTTTTGAGTTTTCTACAAGTGATAATGAAGCAGATTCTGTTAATATTGCAGCAAACAATTGTAATGCTGCTTATACCTATGGTCATTTCCTTATAGAAGTAACTCCTGATAATGGAGTATTCTTTGCTATGAAAAGTAAGGGCAGTGCATGGGTTAAAGATATTGCCAGAAAGGTTTATGATTTAAAGCAGGGACAGCAGATTCAGGTTCCTTTATACGGTCAGACTGTTTTAAAAAGTCACGTAGAATCCTTTTGGGGTAAAAAGCCGTCTAGTTTTGGACATCTTGGTGAAGTCGGTCAAGAAACAGCATATGGTATAGCAGGAACAGGCTCCGGTTATTCTTCAAATTCAAAAAAGTCGTCTGATATTTCCCATTCTGATGAAAAAGAAAATGATGAAGATGAAATTGAGAATGAAAATGAAAATGAAAATGAAAACAAGGATAACAAGGATAACAAGGATAACAAGGATAACAAAGAAGAACAGTTAGAAGTCCCTCAAGAAGATGTGAGCGTAAAATAATCTTTTTCTAAAATAGTTAAATATTTTTTGTTTGGCTCCGATAAAAATCTAAATTTCCAAAAGAGGGTTGTTTATGATTTTCTTCTGGGCTTCGATAATTATGGTGCTTTGTCTTATGGTAAAGGAAGCTGGTTTATTAGGCTAGATTCCTAAAATAGAAAACCGAGATAATTAAAATTAACTATCTCGGTTTTTTGTTGCTTTATATTACTTAAGACCTTCTATTATAGCGATAGAAGCACTTGCGCCTATTCTTGTAGCGCCGTTTTTAATCATTGCAAGAGCAGCTTCTGTATCTCTTACGCCGCCGCTGGCTTTAACACCCATATCAGGACCAACTGCTTTTCTCATAAGAGCTATATCTTCAGGAGTTGCACCGCTTTTATTGAAACCTGTAGAAGTTTTTACGAAATCTGCACCAGCTTTTTTGGCTAATTTGCAGACTTTCGTTTTTTCTTCATCAGTTAATAGACAAGTTTCGATAATAACTTTAACTAATTTACCGTTAGCAGCTTCTACAACAGCAGCAATATCTTTTTCTACAAAATCATAGTTCTTGGCTTTAAGTGCACCTACGTTAATAACCATATCTATTTCGTCTGCACCATTAGCTATTGCATCACGGGTTTCAGCTGCTTTTATAAATGAGGTATTGGCGCCCAGAGGGAAACCAATAACTGTACAAACTTTTACTATACTGCCTTCTAAGAGCTTTGCGGCTAATGCAACATTAGTTGGATTTACACAAACAGAAGCAAAACTATATTTTTTTGCTTCATTACAAAGTTTTGTAATTTGGTCGGCAGTTGCTTCTGGTTTGAGCAATGTGTGGTCAATAAATCTAGCTAATTCTTTAGCGGTAAGAGAGGCGTTTTTCTTGTCAGATTTCATCTTTAACATTACTTCCTTTGCTAATATATCTTATTTTTTCCATGTTGGAAACTCCTGCTTTTCTAATACTAAAAATAATAGTATCAGAATTCAATACACTAAAAAAAATCTACCAAAATATTATGATTAGTGCAATAAAAATAAAAACGAAGGTTTTCACCTTCGTTTTTAATTTTTTATATTATACTTTTTATTTAAGCGTAAGTATCAATATTACCACCTAAGTAAGACAAGGTTGCCTGTGGGCGGTTTTCGATACTATCTGCTCTTCTCTGTTCAGGACTAGCTTGCGCTGGTTCTTGACTTCTAAGTCTTTGAGCTTCTGCTGTTCCATGTGGTTCACGCTGATAGGTTATATTTGACTGATACCTTGAAACATCACTTACCATATCTTTTTACCTACCTTTTTCTATTTCTTTTTTAATTTTAAGCTTTTTTGGATAAACACGCAAGTAATTTGTTCTTTATTATTGGATGCCATTTTCCAGTCATCTTTTAATAGATGACTGGAAATAATAACCGAAGCAAACTTAGTGTTCTACATGATCAGCAAAGTATTTTAAGAGGCCTGTTGTTGAAGAATCGTGACTGCTCAAATCAACCTGCTTACCTTCGATTAGTTCGTTTTCTTCTTTTAGAATCTTCTTAGCCAATACTTTACCAAGTTCAACGCCCCACTGGTCGAAAGAATTAACTCTCCAAATAATGCCCTGAACGAAAATCTTCATTTCATAAAGTGCTACCAGCATGCCAAGATTATAGGGTGTGAGTTTGTCGATTAGTATAGAGTTGGTTGGTCTGTTCCCTTTAAAAATCTTGTGAGGAAGAAGCATTTCGGCTCTTTCGCCAGTTATGCCATCTTTTGCAAAGTCAGCTTTTACTTCTTCTGCATTCTTACCTTTCATCAAAGCTTCAGTCTGTGCAAAGAAGTTAGCCATTAATTTTACATGATGGTCTCCGACTTTATTATGACTATTTACAAAACCTATAAAGTCAGCAGGAATTAATTTTGTACCTTGATGGATTAACTGATAGAAGGCGTGTTGGCCATTTGTACCAGGTTCACCCCAGATTATTGGTCCAGTCTGATAATTAACCTGATTACCTTCGCGG
>ONIU01000298.1 GCA_900317935.1 uncultured bacterium | reverse complement strand
ATAGAAATATAGGTGTCTATATTGTTTTCACGAAGGTTATTTATGTAGTCATAACCATAATCGTCATTTCCAACACAGCCTAAGAAAGCACATTTTAAACCCAGATTGCTGGCCCCATAAATTACATTTGTTGGTGAACCACCAGGGCTTATGACCATTTTGTCTTTATCAAGAACAGAACGGAATTTTTCTATCATAGCGTCGTCTATTACAATACTCTGGCCTTTTTTCAAACCGAGTTTTTTTATAGAATCATCGTCTAGTTCTATAATAATATCTGTGAGAGCATCTGAAATAGCTGTAACTTGATATTTCTTTTCTTTGGCCATGATTGAAAACTCCTTAATAATAAATTCTGCAATCTGTAACTTTAACTAATTCTGTAAATAAAGAAAAACCTTCTATTTCTAGAAGGTTTTATATTATAACTGTTTAGCTGTAATTACAAGCTATTTTACTTGTTTGGCTATATTTATTATAGTTTCAACAGCTTTTTCCATAGAATTTAACGAAATATATTCATATCTACCATGGAAATTATGACCGCCAGTAAACAGGTTAGGGCAGGGTAATCCCATATAAGAAAGTCTTGCTCCGTCTGTGCCGCCTCTTATTGGGACGACTTTGGGCTCAACACCAGCGTTCTTCATTGCATCTTTTGCCAAATCAAGAATATGCTGATGAGAAACTACCTTTTCATACATATTGCGATAACTTTCTTTTATTGTAACCTTAACTCTTTCTGCGCCAAGCTTCTTATTCCATTCATCAGCTTTATTCATCAGGAAATCCTGGCGTTTCTGGAAGTTTTCAGCGTCAAAATCTCTAATGATATAAACTAGTTTTGAGTGTTCTGTGCAGCCTTCCATATCTGTTAAATGGAAAAAGCCATCGTAGCCATCTGTGTGTTCCGGGGTTTCCATTTCAGGCATTTCTGTATGGAATTTTGCAGCCAGAGTCTGGCTGTTAATCATAACGTCTTTGGCTGTGCCTGGGTGAATACTTACACCTTCAAATTCAACTGTAGCTGAAGCTGCGTTGAAGTTTTCGTATTCAAATTCTCCAAGTGGCCCGCCATCAACGGTATAAGCCCATTTTGCCTTGAATCTGTCAAGCGGGAACAAATCTGCACCGCGGCCTATTTCTTCGTCGGGAGTAAAACCAACAAAGATATCTCCATGTTTGATTTCAGGATGTTGAGTTAAGTACTCGACAGCGGTAACTATTTCAGTAACTCCTGCTTTATCGTCTGCACCAAGCAAGGTTGTGCCGTCAGTAGTGATAAGGTCATGACCTTTATAAGCTTCTTCTGCCTTCAGAGTTAATCCGCTGTTACCTAATTTCAGTTCTTTACCGTCATAATTTTTAACAATCTGAGGTTTTACATCTTTGCCCGAACAATCAGGGGCTGTATCGAAATGAGCGATAAAACCTATTGCTGGAACAGAATTGCCACTGTTAGATGGCAAAAGAGCTGTAAGATAACAGTTTTTATCCAAAACTATATCTTTCAGACCTATTTTTTCTAGTTCGCTTTTAACAAGATTTGCAACTTCAAACTGACCCTTTGTTGAAGGGCAGTTTTCGCTTGCTTCATCAGATTGAGAATCTATAGTTATATAGCTTATAAATCTGTTTTTTAGTATTTCTTTCATTTTTAGTTTGGCTTCTGAATTGATTTGTTTTTAAAACTCAAATAATTAGTTACTTTTTTGATGGCGATTGTTTTATAATTACCCTCTTTGTTAAAGAGGGATGTCATGCATATAATGCATGATAGGGAGATTTTTAATAACAATAAAGTCTTCGGACTCAACTTTCTACTGATTATTAATTTTCTCAAAAATCCCCTTGATTGCTAACGCAATCTTTCCCCTTTTAAAAAGGGGATAATTATTGAATTTTTAAAAATTTTAAATCAAAAGAAAGTAAAACCCAATAATTTCCTTTATACGTCACAAATGAGGGGCAAGAAACAATTCTCTTCTCTCTTACCTCTAATCTCTTTTCTCTTTCTTAATTGGGTTTCTTGAAGTCGGCTAAGCCTTTGCTTTCATCGGCTTTTCTAATGCCGATAATGCCCTTTTCTGCCATAACTCCGCCTAATTTGCCAAGCATGTTGTAAGCTTTCATGAATTGTTCAAAGTTCATCATAACACTTGCTTTAACTTCGCGATCAGGATTCTTGGGGTCACCAAATGGTTGAATAGTCATAAAAGAAAGTGTGACTTCGCCATTTTCCATGTTTATTTCTTCAATTCCATCTACATAAACTTCTTCAAAGCTTTTATTCATCTGATTATCTCCTTACTTCTGTGGCTGAACTCTCTGAATTTTACCGTCTGCTTCCAGCTTTAAAATCAAGACGAACCATGCCGTTAGCAATATGCATGTTGTCTAATTCACTTTGTGGAAATACTCTAAAATCTGGCATTCTAATTTCTCCGTGCATAAATTTGATTAAATAAAGGTACCATCAGTTTAATGACTTTACAATAGTAAAAGTAAAAAACTTTAAATTTATTTTGTGTGGATTCTTCTTATCAAATTTAGATGTTAGCAGTCATATCAGAATATCAAGTTGACGTTTAAATAGCCTGATTTTATAATGAAATAATCAAAAGGAGGAATAAATGAGAAAACTATTAGCACTGATTTGTTTATGTTTACTGGTTGCTGCGTCGGCTTATTCCAAACCGTTGTCAGATTATTATCCTCAAGAATCTGTAGGATTAGTAGTTTTAGGAATTGATGACGCAAAGTATCTCTTTGACCTCTCTGGTGCAAAGACAGAAACCGGTGCTGTTACCAAAGAAGTTGTAGCAGCATTGAAAGATAAGTTTGCTATTGATCTTGAAAAAGATGTTGAGCAAATTGGATTGTTTTTTGTTCCTACCAATGATGAAGCTGCTGCTCAATTTGCTATGCCTAATTCTGGTATGGGGAAACCTGGTTATGAACCAGTAGTGTTTTTGTGCGGTGAATTTGATTCTAATACTATTGTTCCTGCTTTGAAGAAATTGATTGCTTCTTCGGCAAATGAAGACTCTAAAGTAGATTCGATCAGTATTGGCGATAAAAAGTTTCTTACATTATTTGCAAAAGATAATAGGCTGATTTTCTTTAAAAAGAATATGCTGCTTTTATGCAAAGATACTGTAGTTTCACTGATGCAAAAGAATAAACTTACTTTCGCAAAAGCTCCTTCAGCTTTTGAAGGTTTACAGGAACGTGCAAATTCTTTCTTTGAATTGAAAAAGCCTATAACTAATTATTTAACTTCTTTAAATCTTCCTATTAAAGGCCTTGAAAGCGTAAATTCTTTGTGCGGCTATTTGACTAAGGATTTTTTATATGCAGAAGCTGGTTTTAAAAATGAAGAAACCGCTAAAAGCATGCTTAATAATATTGATCAGTTTAAAAAGAATTTTTATGAAGAACAAACAAAGGCTTATGAATCTGCAAAATCAAGCATTTACACGGCTCCTTTTGAACAATTATTTGATGATATAAATAAAATGTATAATTCTGCTAAGAATAAAGATATGGTTGATCATTTGAAAATATCTCAGCAAGGCAGTTCCATTATTGTTGCACAGCCATATGAAAAAGACGATAAGATGCTTTTAGCTATAGGTGGAATAGGAATCATGGCTGCTGCTGCAATACCAAACTTCAAAGCAGCTAGAAATTCTGCCAGAGAAAAAGCTTGTTTTTCCAACCAAAGAGTTTTGACGGGTGCAGTAGAAATGTATAACATGGATCATGATACTATGATGACTACTTTAGACATTGATACTTTGGTTAAGGGAAGGTATTTAAAAAGCGCTCCAAAGGGGCCGGAACCTGAATGTGAATACTTTTCTATCGGCGACTTAAGTAAGGATGGAGTTATCGCTTGTAAACGTCATGGCGGAATTCCAATGAATTAAGTTTGGAGAAAAAAATGAAGAAATTATATTTATTATTATTTGTTTTTATATTGCAGGCCTCTTTAAGTTTTGCTGGTTCTATTCTTGATTATTACCCCGCACAGACATTGGGAAGCTGGTGTTTTGATTCCAAATGGGCTAGTAAGCTTCTTGGATATACAGGTAAAAATAATGAATTGTCTAAGGCTTATCAGGAAGCTGTAAAATGCTTGAAAGAAAGAGCTTCTATTGATATTGAAAATGATATTACAAAAATAGGGATATTTTTAGTGCCTGGCGGCGGCAGTTTCACTTCAGTTGCAGTCTTTTCTGGTAAGTTCAATACCAATAATAATGTTTCTTTGATTGAAAAAGCTTTAAAGAGCTCCAACAGTGAAGGAAAAATAGAAAATATAACTGTTAACGGTAAAAGTGTAAAATCCTTTAATGATGGTAGAGAAAGTATTATTTTCTACGATGATTCAGCCGTTTTGTTCTGTTATAATACTGCTCTTGATGAACTTAAAAACAATGGGGTTACTTTTACAAAAGCTCCGGATGAAGTTGCTGAACTGTTTAAAAGGTCAAATTCTTTTATTTACATTTCTAAGGCTATTGTTCCGATTCTTGGCATGCTGAGAGTTCCGCCTCAACTGGTTAGTGGGGTAGTATCTCTGTCAAGTTATGTTGACAAAGAAGATAACATAAGAATTGAAATAACCTTTAATGATTCCAATATGGCAAAACAGATTCATGATGGATTAAAGAATCTGATAGATATCTATAAAGGCTATTATGCGGGCGAATTCGAAAAGAATAAAAGAAGTTTGAAAGACAATAATTCTGTTGCAAATATGTCTGAAACTATACTTTCTATGTATACTGGAGCAAAAGCAAAAGATTTAGTAGATAGTTTGAAATTTTCCGTTAGTAATAATACTGTTGTAATCTCTACTGAATTTGAAGCCTTTAAAATA
>ONIU01000299.1 GCA_900317935.1 uncultured bacterium | reverse complement strand
CTTATTAATTCTTCTTTTAATTCTTCTGGAGTAGATGAAGCATTAGACCCCATGTCTATATGAATTACAGGGTAAGGTTTCCAATCATAAGGCTGATTTTCTATATAAAGGTCTTTAAATAATTCTTTTTTGCCTTGGAAAATTGCTTTTAATGTTGATAAGGTAAGAGACTTACCAAATCTGCGAGGGCGGGAAAAGAAAAACATAGATTGAGATTTGTAAATCATCTTCCATAAATATTGAGTTTTATCAACATAAAGAAAATTTCCTTCACGCATATTTTCAAAAGTATATAATGATGAAGTTATGTATTGTTCTTTTTGCATTTCCAGCCTCGCTGTTATTCTTAAATTATTCTACAATAATTATTTTTACTAAGCAATAGAATCTCTCCTAATTATCTAGAGCAAACGCAATCTTTTTATTTTTGTAATCAATGTTCTCAATATTATATTGTTTTTTTGTAGTGCCTTCCAGGCACATATTATTATTAATATCTATACCTAGGGCGTTTTCAACGCCCTAGGTTATTAAAGTTGCGACTTCCAGTCGCAAAAAAAGACCTGCTATAAAAGCAGGTCTTCAAAACTTAGTTCGTTTATTTCGGAATAATCAGAAGCTATTATTCAGCAGCTTCTTCTGCCTTTGGAGCAGCTTCACCGCATTTCCATCTGCGGAAAGTAGTTACTTCGAGCTTAGAATTGAGTTCTTTAGAAGCATCATCAACATAAGCTTTAACGGTCTTAGTGTCATCCATCAAGAAAGTCTGATCTAACAAGCAGCCTTCTTTCAAGAACTTAGCAAGACGGCCTTCAGCAATCTTCTGAAGCATAACGTCTTTAAGGTTCTTAGCAGCTTCTTCGCCGACTTCAGTCTTAATTTTCTTGGCCTGAGCAACCTGTTCTTCAGTAATCCAGCCTTTGCCGACATTAGACTTCATATGGTCTTCAGAGTCAACATGTGCAGGATTGATACCAGCTTTTTCAAGAGCCTTATTAACAGCTTTTTCAACCTGTTCAATTTTAGCTTTTTCATAGCCGACTTTGTATTCTCTGTCTTTTACTTCCTGAGAAACTTCAGCTTCGCTGACAGCTATAGGATCTTGCATTGCAATGTGAAGAGCAATCTGGTGAGCTACTTTTGTAGCTTCTTCTTTGCCAGCAGTAGCTGCATCAGCAACTTTCAACTGAACGAGAACGCCAAGTAATCCGCCTTCAGAACCGTCGATTTTGTTGTGAACGTATCTGTCGAACAAGCCTTCAGTTCCTTCTGGAATATCAAGGTGTTCAGCACGGCTGATAGAGCAGTTTTCACCAGTCTTAGCGATAATTGATTTTCTATAATCATCAATGGTCTGACCTTCGAAAGTCAATTTTTCAAGGTCTGCAACAGACTTAACTTCTGGGTGATCAAGAACTAACTTAGCAAGATTATTTGCAAAAGCGATGAAAGCATCAGTCTTAGCAACGAAGTCTGTTTCACAGTTTACTTCTACAAAACCAACATGACGTTTATCTGCTGAAATCAATGGCAATACAATACCATTAGAAGTTGCTCTGCCAGCACGTTTACCAGCTGAAGCAAGACCACTCTTTCTGAGTTCGTCCATTGCTTTTTCCATATCGCCATCACAAGCGACAAGAGCCTGTTTGCATTTCATCATGCCAGCGCCTGATTTTTCACGTAATTCTGCTACCATTTTTGCTGTAATCTGCATAATATATAATACCTTTCGCTTTTGCTTAAAAATTAATTTTGAATTTCGTCTTCGGCTTCTTCAGCTTCTTCTTCTTCTTCGTCTTCGTCTTTCATGCCGAGAGCTGTAGCCATATCAACATCTTCACCGTTCATAGCTGCTTCAACTTCGCTGTTTTCGCTAACTTCGCTGAAAGATTTACCTTCAAGAGCTTCGATAACAGAATCAGAAATAAGGCTTGTAACAAGTTTAACAGCTCTGATTGCGTCGTCGTTACCAGGAATTACGAAATCAATGTTGTCTGGATCGCAGTTAGTATCAACTACAGATACTATCGGGATATTCATTTTGCGAGCTTCTGCAATAGCGATAGCTTCTTTGTGTGGGTCAATAACGAAAATAGCACCGGGCATACCCTTCATATCTTTGATTCCGCCAAGAGCGCGATTGAGTTTTTCGCTTTCTTTTCTCATCTTAGCAGCTTCTTTCTTTGGATATGATTCGATTTTGCCGCTTTCAATCAAGTCATTGAGTTCTTTTAAGCGTGCAATACGTTTTTCAATTGTTACATAGTTAGTCAACATACCGCCGAGCCAGCGATAGTTAATATAGAACATGCCGCAGCGTTCAGCTTCCTGCTTAATAATTTCCTGAGCCTGGCGCTTAGTGCTTACGAAAAGAATAGGTTTACCTTCGCGAACAACACCTTTAATAAAATCACAAGCTTCATCAAGAAGTTTGGTGGTCTTCTGAAGGTCGATGATATAAATACCATTGCGTGCTGTGAAGATGTACTTAGCCATCTTGGGGTTCCATCTTCTAGTTTGGTGACCAAAGTGTACGCCTGCTTCGAGCAAGCTTTTCATAGAAATCATAGACATTTTATAATGTACCTCCGAAATATTTTACAAACGAACTAATTTGTGAGTGGGTATATTATATTATTTTTTTCTTAACGTCAAGTTTTTTTATTATTAAAATCATGTACTGATGGGGAACAAACGGAGCTATTTCCCGTAAAACGGTTTAATAATCAGCTTTACAGATTATTTTTACCACAAAAACTCTTTTATATAGCCCATCTAAGAATTCGAAAATACTTTCAAAATTAGCATTAGAAGCCCGTCTTAAAACATATTGCAATATAATGTTATATATTGTAAGATATTAAATATCATATTAGTATTACTGTTATAATTGTTGGAAGGGTTAGAAGAGTTGGAAGGGTTAGAATTGTTAGAATCATAAAATCAATTGTGTAACGCTACGCTGTGATACGATTGCTACCGCAATCTGTGGGACGTTCCACTGTGGTAATTGTTTAATATAGTTAGAATTGTTCAAATTGTTAAAAGGGGAAATATATGAGTGAAAAATT
>ONIU01000301.1 GCA_900317935.1 uncultured bacterium | reverse complement strand
AGGACATTTCACTTTCCACGAAGCGTAAGCCTCATACCACGCCACCGATTGCTACGCAATCAGCCCCCTCTACTGCAATGCTACGCATTGCAGCCCCTTCAGTCGAGCTTTCGCTCGCCAGCTTCCCCACCATTCGTGGGGCAGCATCTTCTTGGCTATTTTCTAATTACATAACTTAGCCTCCAAGTCTTTAATCAGTGTTTTTATCTTGGAGTTAATATCGCTACGTTTGGCTATTTCAGCAGCTTTTGAAGCCTGAAATTTCAACTCTTTCAAATAACGTAAATTCTTATAGGAGTCATTTACTAACTGAGTTTTGAACCATATATCACTATTGAAAAAAGCATCTATTTTCTTAAATAATCTTTGATTAAAACAGATGAAAGTTCTCATCAATACTTCATTATAAAAATTATACTTATCAGATTTATTTTTTATATTATTAAAATCCAGGTATTTATTTATTCTTTCATTTTCATCATTAGATAAATCATTTGACAACAAGTCAGTTACATATAAATCCTCAATTACTATTTCATTTGAATTTAACAGACGCTTTTTAGCGAAACAGAAACAATATTTATCTTTTGAATAAAATTTAATAATACAAAGTTCTTTTATAGCTTTTTGTAATATTTTCCCAATATATTCTGAATTTTTAATATTATTTAATTCCACACACAAAAACATTATTACTTGGCAGTTATAATCATCGCTGTAATAATTAGGAATATCAAACCCTTCTATCTGCCAAACTAATTCAACATTTAAAAGATTTTCTCTTAAACGTCTTTTATCTTCTGTTTTTGTAGCAGCGTTTAACAAAGGCTTTGTGCCGATGTGAGCATTCTTTTTATATTTGCTAGGTAAATCTTTAATCATAATGAATTAAGAGATAAGGGGATAGTTTTGCAATACGCTACGCTAAACAAGGTTTACTCTGGCTCGGTCACCCTTTCGGCACTACGTGCCACTTCCCCTCAAGGGGAAGCTTTAGGAAAATCATACCTACCACTTATCGCAAAAAGTTACTCTTGGCTCATTCCTCCTTTCACTATGATGAAAGCTACGAGTTCGAATGCATCGGATGATTTTTCTGCAAAAATATTCTTGAAACCGCCAAAATTAAATAAAGAAAAAGCGGCGTTTTCTTCTTCCTTTTTATTGATGGAATCAATGACTTTATTTAACAAATCAGAATAAACTCGCATATCCTGCGTATTATTAGTTTCTTTTAAAAATTCAGAAACTAGTTCATTATTAACTTTGTCACAACCTAAACAAAGACCTCTACAACGTTTTAGAAGTTCTCTTGCTTCACTTGGAGCAAGTATTATTTCACCACTAAAAGAAATAAAGGCTAGATAATATGGATATAGAGAGCTTTCAGATACTGGTTTTTCTTCGTTGTTTTTGTGTTTAAAACAGAATACGACCCCTTCAGCTTCACTACGTTCAGCAGCTCCCCCACCATTTGTACTGAACCCCAAAATTTGGACTAAAAAATAATTAAGATTAAGTTAAACAGGCTTGAGTTCTATATTCTACAGGGCTTAAGCCTTTTAATTTCATTTTTATACGATGATTATTATAGTAATATATATAATCGTTAATTTCATTAATTAATTGCATAGCAGAATTAAATTTACGTCCATAAAACATTTCTTTTTTTAGTATTCCAAAGAAATTCTCCATCACAGAATTATCCAGACAGTTTCCTTTTCTTGACATACTTTGAATAATCCCTTTTTCTTTCAGTCTTTTCTGGTATTGTTTCATCTGATATTGCCAACCCTGGTCAGAATGTAAAATAGCTCCAGAATTGTCTGGTATTATTCTGAAAGCTTTGTCTATCATTCTCATTGTCTGAGCGAAATTTGCATGCAAGGCAACATCATAGGCTATAATTTCACCATTGAACAAGTCCAGAACAGGAGATAAATATACTTTATCATCGTTAACCTTGAATTCGGTAACATCTGTCACTAGTTTTTTAAGAGGTTCATTAGATGAAAAATCTCTTTTTATAACATTGTCTGCTATCTTGCCTATTTCTCCCTTATAAGAATGATATTTACCACTTTTAGTTTTACATATTAATCCACATTCCTTCATCAGTTTTGAAACAAGTTTATGATTCCTGAATATGCCTTTTTTATTAAGTTCAGCAGTAATTCTTCTGTATCCATAGCGACTTTTGTTTGCTTCGAATATTTCTTTTATTATTTTTTTTAATTCAGCATATTTGTCTAGACAAGCTAACTCCTTTAATCGATAATAGAATGTACTTCTTGCAACACTGGCTAACTTTAGCAGATCATCAAGTTTGTATTTATGCCTTAGCTCATCGATGACGGCTATTTTTTCCCATCCTCTAGGGCTATTCTTAACTGAACTAAGGCATTTAATTTTTTTAGGTATTCATTCTCCATTCGCAGATACTCTAATTCTTTAAGAAGCTTATCTTTTTCAGATAGTTCTTTTTTAGGTCTGCTTTTTTTAGTGACATTAGATTTTTCTGTATTAGCCTTTCTCTTAACCATTAGTCCTCCAGAACCATGTTTATTGAATATCAAATCCCATTTTCTTACAGTGGTGCTGCATCTTATTCCAAAGATACCAGAAGCTTTTCTATAAGAAATACTATTACTGTGAAGATAATCTATTACCTTCTTTTTAAATTCATAACTATATGAATTTATACCAGGTTTTAAATATTTTGTGCCATGATTCTTATAAAGATTTAACCATTCTCTGATTAAAGTTCTATCAATACCAGTGATACGAGACACTTCATGTATAGACAGGTTATCGTGAACAACCATTAACACTGTATTTAATTTTATTCCAAAAGTATATTTTAACAAAAAACACCTCCAAATTTCTGTCCAAAATTTGGGGTGCACTTCAAAAGGCTGTCTAAATCGCTTTCTTCTTTTACATTGATAATAGACTTGACCACTTTATCTAATAAAGATGACATTTGCTCCATATTTTTGCCATCATCG
>ONIU01000303.1 GCA_900317935.1 uncultured bacterium | reverse complement strand
TAAATCAGTTTCAATCTCTGGTAAACTATTAAATTTTGAAATTGAAAAATAAATATTACAACCGTTATCTTTTATAAAAGCAGGAACATAAGATTTTTTAAAAATAGGTGGATATAAATTATTATTAATTCCTGGCATATTAATTTTCCTCCTTTTTGCAGTATTATTTTAATCCTGCTCCTTTAAACTTCATTCTTTATAAGTTAAAAACCCTAAAACCCTTATTGCTTTTATTTGACCTTTTAAAAAATTTATTATATAATATTATTATAATAAAAAAGAAAAAGGAGAAAATAAAAAAATGACTAATTCAGAACTTATGTATTTTCCATCAGCATCAATTACTATGGAAGAAACCTTTCCAACAACAATTCATATAAATGATATAATGAATAAAGCTGTTGTTAAAGCTATTCAAAATGCAAAAAATAATTCATTTAATAAAAAAGATGTATTTTATCCAGAAATAGTAAAAATTGAAATTCTTGTTCCTAATAAAGTATTACGTTTTACTTTTAGATATGGAACTCAAATTAAAACTATCTGTAATGATGAGGATGTTTTTGATTTTGATTTTGCTATTTATCTTGCTTATTCTAAACTTATAAATAGCGATAAGTTCACAAAAGAAGGTATTGAATATAAAGCCCATGAAATGAAATATCGAAAACGTTGGATTAAAAAAGTAAAAGAAGCAAAGAAACTCTTTAAACAGCAAGAGACAGAAAGAATTAAAAAGGAAAAAGAAGAAAAAGAACGTGCGGCCGCCCGCAAACGTCAGGCTGAGAAAAAGGCTCGTAAAAAGAAAGAGCGTAAAGAGAGAGAACTCAAAGCACTCGCAGAAAAAATTAAAAACGTAGAATAATAAAAAATATAATATTAATTAAATAATAAAAGGAGAAAATATGGCAAGATACGATAATGAATGGGATAATCAGAATCAGATGAATATGAATCGGTCTCGTGACCTTGTTCTTTCTATGAATGAGTTCTGTTTCCTTCAGTCTAAAACAAATGGTGCGATTAAGGTCTATACAGGCCCTACTACCATGACCATTTCCGCACAGGAGTCTCTCGTTACTTTTAATGGTAAAAACAAAAAGTTCGAGGAGACACAGGATTTTGAAAAAGCAAGACAGCTTTTTGTATCTGCTCCTGAAGGTTGGTATATTGTTTTGAAGAACCCTACTTCTGATAATAGTCATCCTGAACCTGCAAAAGCAGTAAATAGTCCTGAACTTGAAGTTGGTAGAAAAATCAATATTGCGGGACCCACCTCCTTCTCGCTTTATCCTGGTCAGATGACAAGGGTAATCAGAGGACATAGACTTCGTTCTAACCAATACCTTCTGGCACGAGTTTATGATGCGGTCGCCGCTAAAAAGGGAATGGCTACCGCTACCATTGTAAACGCTGAAGGTAAAGAAATTACCGCAGAGTCCGAAGAGTTTTTTGTTGGACAGATGATTGTAATTAAAGGTACGGAAGTATCGTTCTACATTCCGCCAACTGGTATTGAAGTTCTCCCTATTGGTGCAGAAAATGGAGAAGGAAGTGGCGAATATGTAAGAGATGCAGTTACTCTTGAACGTCTTGAATACGCCATTCTTAAAGATGAAGATGGTGAAAAGAGATATATTCACGGTCCCGCCGTGGTATTCCCTGAACCTACAGAAACATTCGTAACTGCTCCTAAGGGTGGACTTATTTTCCGTGCTCTTGAACTTTCTCCTATTAGTGGTATTTATGTAAAAGTAATTGCCGCATATGATGAAGAGAAAGATGGAAAAACAATTCATCACCCTATCGGAGAAGAACTGTTTATTACTGGTAATGATCAGATGATTTATTATCCTCGTCCTGAACATGCAATGATTCAGTACGATGGCAAATATATGCATCACGCAATCGCTATTCCTGAAGGTGAAGGCCGTTATATTCTTAACAGACTTACTGGTGAAATCACTACAGTACGTGGTCCTCAGATGTATCTACCTGACCCCCGCACAGAAGTTGTTGTTAAGAGAAAACTAACAGCAAAAGAATGTGAATTGATGTATCCTGGCAATATGGAAGTTTTGAAATATAATAATGGTCTTACTGAACAGGCTGTTGAAAAACTTTCTCGTAAGGGACTTACATCTTCCGCAGTTACAGATATGCTTAATACAGCATATTCTACTGCAAATCAGGAATCTACACTTGCAATCTTTGAAGTAAATGCAAATATTTCTCGCGGAGTAAGTTATACTAAACCTAGAACTATTACTCTTGACACTAAATATGAAGGCGTCGTCGCGCTTGATGTTTGGACAGGTTATGCAGTAAATATTGTATCTAAGGCTGGTCATAGAGAAGTTGTAATCGGACCTACAACTCGTTTGCTTGATTATGATGAAACTGTTGAAGCTATTGAACTTTCTGGCGGAACCCCTAAATCTTCTAAGCCT
>ONIU01000304.1 GCA_900317935.1 uncultured bacterium | reverse complement strand
TTCGGGGCACGTAAAGGTGCTCTGTTACATCAACCCTGCCTCTTAATTTTTTAACCTACTCTGTATTTAATAAATTCGGGGCACGTAAAGGTGCTCTGTTACATCAACCCTGCCTCTTAATTTTTTAACCTACTCTGTATTTAATAAATTCGGGGCACGTAAAGGTGCTCTGTATGGTAGGGGCAAAAATCAATTTTTAGGGCTGTTCTGAATTTAATAAATTCGGGGCACGTATACCTGCTCTGTAATGTTAACCACAAATTTTTATATTTTTGTCAATCTGTGGGGGACAATCAAACTAATTTAAGTGGTAAAAGATACAGGTAATTAGCCTTTAATTATTCTTTTGTACTAAGAATTTCTTTGAAATTTTAGTAAGAAAAAATGTTTGTCCTTCCGATATTTTTTTTAATTTTTTATAAGCAAAAAAATAAAAATCTTAGACTGTTTTTATCGTTTTCTTAAAGAAAATACAGTCGTTTTATTCTTCGTCCTGTTCAAAGAATTTATCCGCTTCTGCTTCAGAAATTTCTTCATCAAGACCTAAAGCTGATAATCCTGCAGCTACATAAATTTGTATATTCTCTGCAAGAATTTTTTGTTCTTTCTTGATTTCTGTAAGCTGATTATTTAATTCGTGATATACAGGAACCAAGATACCCTGTCCGATTCTTGCAACATAATTCTTGCTTCTGATTACCTGAATTTCTTTTAGCAGATCAGAAATATTGTGTGTTGCTGTAATTGAAAAAATCAGATCACTTAAAAGACATTCTGCTGTCAGAATCTGCTCACGATTTATCCAGGTCTGATACTTGTTTATTTCAGTTTTCAGATCATCAACAAAAGTATACAGTTTGTTTTTTTCTGCTGCTGAGCGACTAAGTTTTCCACTGTCCTGTGTTGCGAGAGTGCCATTTTTTATAATCATATTTTTTTTGTTACATATCTCTTTATTAAGGTTGACCATTTTTTTCCGCTCCTATAGTTGACCATCTTTTTCCAACAGGTTGACCATCTTTTTCGTAACCGTTAATACCATAATCAGGTATCCCTGTGGGAAAGTGGTTTTGTGTAGTCGTTGTGGGCGAGGCAAACAGATTTTGTAGATTTTGCTGATAAATTAGCTGTTGTTCTCTCGTTGTAATTGTTCTTGGATCAAGTGCCTTTTGATTTTTAAATGCAGATGAATTCTGCTTAGAAATTTTTAAATTCTTAGCCTTGATTTTTTCTTTGTAGGTTGTAAATTTCTTTGCTGAATTTTTAATTTTTTTAGTGCCTTTTTTGAGATTAAAACACTTATCTGATCGCTGTAAATTGATCAGTTTTTTGTACTGTTCTAATACACTTTCACTAAAATAAAGATCATTATTCTGTTCAGAATTATTCTCCAGAATTACATTCAGTTCTTTTAATTTTTTGATCACAGAGCTTACAGTTTTGCTTGTAAGTTTTAGTTTGTTTGTAATGTAATTCAGTTGTAAATGTGTTACATAAAAATCATCACCTGCTCTAAAATTAAATGCAGCTTTGTTGAGTAAAAATGAAAGAACTATGTATGAAGTTGTGTCAGCTTCTAATTCATTATTTTTGTCATAAAGTGCAAAAATCGGAATAAATTTTGCGTTTCTCTCTGTTGGGATCTGAATACTTATGTAGCTTTTATTTTTTAAAGCTCTTAGAGAAAAAATGTTAGGAAATGCCTGATCAAAAAAGTTAAGTTGATGTTTAACCATTCTTCCAGACATTACATTTCCTTCGCATAATCTTTGTGAAATCTGACTTGTAGTAAGTATGATTTTTCCTTGGTTTTGTGCAAATTCTGAACACATAAGTGAGCTTAATTTTGCAAACAGAAACAGTCCTTTTGAAGAACATTTTTGAGTAGAAATTTGAGTTGATGATGTACTGATTTGAACAGAATCTTTATCAGATTTTGAATAGACTTTTTTTAAGATAGGCTGTTCTTTAGTTAAGGTTGAGATATGCTCTTCATAGAGCTTCCCTATTAAAGATAACTTAGTCATTAGTTTTACACCTTATAGACTTTTTTTATCTTTGCCAGCTCTCCTCTTCTTTTAAAACTCTTTACAAACTATCTTCTTGCAACTATAATATCTCTTGTACTAGGTACGATTTTTTTTATTGTTTTTGTGTTTATATTTATATCTTATTTGTTTTTTGTTTGAGATATTTATAGATGTTGAATATAGAAGCAAAGATAATGAAAAGTTAGTACGGCAAAAGATAGTATACGCCTCTTAAAACTGCTAATTTTAAGAGGCTTTTTTTTCATTATTAAGATGTAATCTATTGATTTCTTATGACTTGCCTATATAGGCTAAAAACAATTTATATTATGTTAAATAATGCGAAGTTATAATATACTCCATCATTTACCATAATACAAATTATTCTTTTTGTAATCATATATTTTCATCAAAACGT
>ONIU01000305.1 GCA_900317935.1 uncultured bacterium | reverse complement strand
GAAGTTCCGCCTATTGGGGCTAGAGTTGTGGTTCCGATTCAGCATAGACAGTTAGTTGGCTATGTTACCAAAACCCATAATGAAACACCTAGTTTTAAAACAGTTGAATTAGGCGAAGTTTTAGACCCTACTCCGTTAATAACACCTCAGATGTTTGAATTAGCCAAAAGAATCGCCTATTCATGCGTATGCGATATAGGTGAAGTTTTAAATACAATGCTGCCTGCAGGAATAAAACAGCATATTGTGAGACAAATCAGAGTTATTCCCGAAAACATCAAAGAAGAAAATCTGCACGAAGGTTTGAAATATTTAATTGGTTTGAATGACTGGGTTAACTACGCTACGTTCTGCAAAAATTATAATATAAAAAACAATCAGATCAATACATGGCTAGGTAAGGGATATATTGAAATAGAACACTGTTTGACTGAAGCACAAGGGCCTAGAATAATTAAAGTTTTGAGATTAAACCCTGAAAAGCCAATAGAAGTCGCTAAACTTACGCCTAAAGAAAAGCTTGTCATGGAAGCAATCATGACCTGCAATACAGCTCCGCAAGCTGCTCTTTTAGCGAAAAAAGCCAACGTCAGCAGCGCCCCAATTAATCAGTTAAAGAAAAAGGGCTATCTTGTTGAAGTTGAAGAAAGAGTTATCCGTCATGTTGCCACCGAGGATTACTACAAAAGCGAAGCCGCGGTAATACCTGAATTAAATGAAGAACAAAAAGGCGTTCTTGAAGGAATCAGAGAAGCCTATAACACAGATAAAAAGCCTGTTTTGGTCAGAGGTGTTACCTGTTCCGGCAAGACAGAAGTTTATCTGAGATGGGTGGCAGAAATTATTTCACAGAACAAATCTGCTATTGTGCTCGTTCCTGAAATCTCATTAACTCCTCAGATGATGAAAAGGTTCATAGACCGCTTTGGCAAAAGAGTCGCAATTCTTCATTCAAAGCTATCTGACGGAGAGCGTTTTGACCAGTGGGAAAATATAAGACGAGGTCTCTGCCCAGTTGTTGTAGGTGCTCGTTCTGCAGTTTTTGCTCCCCTACCCAATCTTGGAACAATAATATTAGACGAAGAAGGCGAACCTACTTTTAAACAGGCAGATTCACCGAGATATCATGCAAGAGAAGTTGCAGCCATGCGATGTAAGCTGGAAAATGCACTGCTAATCATGGGCTCGGCAACCCCAACAATAGATTCTTATCAGAACTGCCTTAAAAACAATTATCATCTATATGAAATGAACAAAAGGGTCAGCAACCGCCAGCCGCCAAAGGTCCAGATTGTTGATATGCGCAAAGAGCTTGTTACGAAAAAGCAGCGCTCTATGTTTTCCGAAAGTCTGACAGCAGCTATAGCAAAGACTTTGGCCGCAAAGAAACAAGCAATACTTTATCTTAACAGAAGAGGTTATTCAACTTTTGTTCTCTGTGCCGAATGCGGAGAAGCCGTAAAATGTTCTAAATGTAATATTTCGATGGCCTATCATTCAGGCAGCGATATTTTAAGATGTCATTACTGCGGCGAAATACAGGAAGTTCCCAAAGTCTGCCCTAAATGCCAAAGCAAAAAGATAAAGTTTTTTGGTGCAGGAACCCAGCTTATTGAAGCACAAGCTAAAGCATATTTCCCAAATGCGAGAATACAGAGACTCGATTCAGACGTTGTTACAGCAAAAGGCAGCATGGAAGAGATATTAGATTCTTTTGGGAAAGGCAATATAGACATTCTTATCGGCACTCAGATGGTTGCTAAGGGCTTAGATTTTCCCAATGTTACTCTTGTAGGAATAATTGCTGCAGACAGCTTACTAAGACTGCCAGATTTCAGAGCCTCAGAACGCAATTTTTCTCTTCTGGCACAGGTTGCAGGCAGAGCAGGCAGAGGCGATACTCCTGGAGATGTTGTTCTTCAAACCTACTGTCCAGAGCATCATTCAATACAGTATGCTTTAACAGAAGATTTTCATGGATTCTTCGATGAAGAAGCCAAACTGCGCAAAGAAGCTTTGTTTCCGCCGTTTATTGAACTGGCTCATTTCATAATATCAAGTCCAAATAGGGAAAAAGCAGCAAATACAGCTCAGCAGCTATATGATTTGTTTGCCAAACATAAGTCTGTCGATGTAAAGAATCTTTTTGGACCAGCTCCTGCAGCATTGGAGCAGATCAATAACCGATACAGATATCAGGTTATGCTGAAAATGCCAGACTTAGAAGAGTTAATAAAAACAGTAAAAGAAGTTACGGATTCATTAAAGAAACCCTCTGACACAAGACTCAACATTGATATCAACCCTTATTTTATGATGTAATAGCCAAGCAGAGTTTGGCATGATTGGAGTTGGTGGTAGGTGGTGAGTGGTAGGTGAGAGATGAAAGTTTGCTTTGCTACTAAAAAGTTGCACCGTAAAAAACTATGTGATATTATTC
>ONIU01000309.1 GCA_900317935.1 uncultured bacterium | reverse complement strand
GTAAAGAGTAAACAAGAAGTTATACATAAAAAAGTAATTAACCAGATACCGATATTTTTGCCTGTCATATTTTTCTCCAATCGACTATATCTATCGGCCATTTTGAGGAAGAGCTTTAGAACTGAGAATTGAGAACTGAGAATTGAGAATTGAGAAATTAGTGGTGAGTGGTTGGTGATACGAGGCTAACGCCTCTGTGGGACGATTGCTACAACAATCAGTGAGACGGCAACTGACGTTGCCCGTGGTAGTTGCTCGACTATTTCCACAGATTGCCGAAAGCAATAGTCCCACAACGAAGTGTTCCACAGCACAGCGTAACACTTTTAACTCTTCCAACCCTTCCAACAATTCTAACCCTTTCAACAATTATAAATAATTTCCACAACTACTCTGAAATAAAAAAAGAGGCAGTAATAAGTCTGCCTCTTTAATCTGTGCAAATTAGGCTACAGAAGCCAAAGATTCCTGTTTATCTTTGTATCTTTCCATTGCCAATTCAATTAACTGGTCTAGAAGTTGAGAATAAGGCAATCCAGTAGCTTCCCAAAGCTTTGGATACATGCTGATGCTGGTAAAACCTGGAAGAGTATTGATTTCATTAATAATGATATTATTGGTTTCTTTTTCTACAAAGAAATCGACGCGTGCCAAACCAGCTCCGTCAAGAGATTTATAAGCTGTAACTGCTGATTCTCTAATTTTGTTGATCAAATCTTCTGGAAGTTTTGCTGGAATCACTAGTCTGGATTTATCATCAATATATTTTGCAGAATAATCATAGAATTCATTACAAGGAACGATTTCACCTGGCAGGGAGGCTTTGGGGTGATCATTGCCCATAACAGATACTTCTATTTCTCTTGCATTAATAGCTTTTTCTATTAATATTTTGCGGTCATATTTGCAGGCTTCGTTCATTGCTTTTTTGAATTCTTCTTTGTTGTGAGCTTTGGTTATTCCAACAGAAGAACCGGAGTTAACCGGTTTAACAAAGCAAGGATATCCGATTTCTTTTTCCATCAGTTTTATAGAGACATCAGGATCATAGCGCCAGTCGCAGCGAAGAATTTCAACATAGGGGGCTATGGCAAGACCAGAGTCTTTAAAAAGTTTTTTGGCAATAGTCTTATCCATACCAGCTGCAGAGGCTATTACACCGCAGCCAACATATGGCATATCGGCTTGATCAAGCATTCCCTGAAGGGTGCCATCTTCTCCATAAGTTCCATGATTAATTGGAAATACAACGTCAAGTTTAATTAATTCGTTTTTGCCGTTGTCATTTAGAGCTATAAGACCTCTGTTTTCTGTATCGCTGTTAAAAACAACTTTTCTAGCACCTTTTAATGCTGATTTATCTTTTGTTTTGCTGTATTTTTCCATCATTTCAGTTGTAACATCTGTTAACCATACACCGGTTCTTGTTACACCTATTGGAATTATTTCATATTTATCTTTATCTAAAGCTTTCATAATTGATGCGGCTGAAACAAGAGAAACATCATGTTCACCGGATCTTCCACCAAAAATAACACCTATTCTGATTTTGCCATCCTTTGTTGTCATTTGTGATTGCTCCTTAGCAATAAAAAAAATTCGACCACTTATTTTTATCGGCATAAATGGTCGAATCTTTTATTTACTACTTGTTGTTTTAGACTAGATTTAATATGTAAGATTCAAGTAACAAGAAATCTTAGTTCGATGGGTTGTAAGGGTTACTCTTCGCTTTGGGGGCAGGTCGTTTATTTCTGAAGAAGCGCCCCCAGAGTTTGAAAAACTGCTGGGGCTGCCGCCACGGATGGCGGCGTGCAAGCGAGCCACAGGATGTGAGCGAATCGCTGAGCTGTCAGCTTGCTGACAGAGGGGGTCTTTCGTATATCTTGCAACTTACGTCTTACAACTTAAGTCACTGCTGAGCACTTTCCATATGTGCTTTATGTGCACCTTTTCCCAAAGGAATAGGCATTTGCTGTCTTAAGCTGTTCTTAGTCATTTTGCTCAGACGAGGGTGAGCCTGACCAAGTTCATTGGGTTTGTTGAATAGATATTTGGTTAATAGATACTGATCATCTTCGCTCAATGTTGAGCCAGAAACTAGTATTGCATTTATTTCAAGACCATTTAATTCCTGGGTCTGACCAGAATACTGCTGTGGAGCGATAGTAGAAGGGAAATAGAAAGAATACTTGTTTATAAGTTTCTGAATCAATTCCAAATCTACTGGAAGTAATACTATTTCTACTGATTTAGATAATTCAACTATTGATGGATTGGGTAGACCGCTTGTGAAAACAAAACCGTCTATGTCTTTGGTTTTTATCTTTTCTATAGCTTCTTTAACATCAATGTT
>ONIU01000312.1 GCA_900317935.1 uncultured bacterium | reverse complement strand
TGATTTCAAAAGCGAAGCTGGTTTGAGCAGCAAAAATAAAAGTAAAAAATACGAAAAAAATATACTTTTTCATTTGTTTAGATGTTTGCCCCTTATTTATTCATATGTTTTATTCTTTTGTAATCTTTTTATCATAACATTAGCAAAAAAAGTTACTAAAAAGCAATATGGTTAAGAGATGTAAATTTTTTAATCCGTGATACCCATTGGAATATGGTCTTTTAACTCATATTCAAGCAGGTCAACAACGTTATCATAGACACGAATATCGTTAATGTTGTCTTTTGTGGCGTAAAGCTTGCCATTTTCACCAATATAAAGAGTAGATGCAGGGAAATAGCCGAAACGTCCGACTGCCGTAATGTTGCATAAAGCTTTTTCCTTAATTTTTAAATAAATCTTAGAAAAATTATAACCAGTATTAGGTAACGTTGTGTCAAAAGTTGCTTTTCTCAACAGTTCAACCTGGTCGGTATCTTCGTCAATTGAATCATAGCAGTCAAAAAAGAACCTTGTGCAGTCTATTTCATATTTAAAAGTAGGAGACATAGAAGAAAAGAGGTAAGCATAGCGGGAAATGAATTTTTCGGCTGTTGGGTATAAATTAACTTTAGCTCTTTTATAAGATTCTTTTATGGTAGTAATTTTCCATCTGTTGTTCTCGTCATCGCCAGCTATTTCCATCATTTTAATTATTCTTTCACGAAGAGTTCCTTCTAATTTATAGCCAAAATCTGTTTCAAGAGCCTGTTCATCAATTTCATCGTCATCATCATCTTCTTCGAAATTTTCAGTTTTATTATCTTCTACAGTTTTCTTATTACCCCAACGCAATTTTTCTACATAATCTATATTCTCATTATCTAAGTTGTTTTCTACCATAGCATAGACAAGATCGCAGAATTCTTTGGGACCGTATTCTCTTCCTGTGATGCTGGTTATTTTTTCTTTATAAAGAAAAGCCTCGAAAACATAAGTAATTTCGAAAGCGTTGTGAATACATCTGCCTTCAATATAGGTGCAAGGCTCATAAGGATGACAGGTCAGTTTATATCTTTCGTTTCCTTTGCATAGATAATAATTATTGTCTGACTTTAAAAGCTTATAAGTATCGTCTTGAAAAACAGTTAGATTATCAGTTTCGATTATAACTTTATCTATGTTTTTGCCTGAATCTTGAGAATCTGCTTCTTGAGACTTTTCTTCTTTTTCTGTTTCTTTGTTGGGTGAATAATAACCCTCTACGACTTTTACAACAGAACCTGGCCGAGGTTCATCAATAGGATTAGAGTGTTCATCATGCTCTTTAGAATCGCTGATTTCAATAAAGCATAACTTTTCTCTGTCGTAATCCCAGTGAGGTTTTGAATACCAGTAATTCATCAGAGCTATATAACCTTTTACTTCTTTTTCCCAGCGTTCTGGAGGGAATCCGTATTTTAACAGAGCAAGATATTTTTCAAAACCCTTTAGTCTAGAATCTTCTATTGCATTGTAATCATATTTTGTGTATTCGATATACTTCCATTTGTTGTTTTTAGCATAAGCTCTGTAATAACGCCATTTTTTAGGGTATCCCATGCGCTTATCAAATTCTGGCCAATCACCTATAAATTTACATACCTGACTATATTGCCATAGTATAAGGTCTTCTTCACTTTTAGCCTTATATACGAGAATATCGTCTCCACCTCTTTCATCATCTGTCATTATATTCAAGCCATCTAGGAAATAATAATCGAAACCTATTATAGGTCTGTCAGCCAGTTCTTTAGGCAAATGCGCTCTTATAAATTCTTCGTAGATTTTCATTGATTATTTAGCTCCAAAACTATGTTTTCAGTATGTCTCAGTATTATTCATTTGTATTATAGCATACTTTTATTAGACCTAAGAGTTTCTATGGTAATTTGCTTTATTATTAGTATTATGCTAATCTGTGTTTGGTGATACTTTTTTTTGTACACTAATAAAAGAGAGTTTTATGGAGAAGTAAAATGAGAAAAATCGCAACAGTTTTAGCAATTTCACTATTGGCTTTTGGTTCATCTTCTGTTAATGCACAAGCTGTTTCACCAGAACAATATCAGCAGATGTTGCAGCAGATGTATGGCGGTGGCAATCCAATGGATAATCAAATAAAACAACCAAAAGCAACTGGTGGTGACTTGGGCTCTAATGCAGCAGCAGACCAGATGGAAATGTTGAAGAATCTTTCAAACAACATAAAAAAGAATTCTGATGCTAGAGCAAAGAACGGTAAAGCATTAGCAGCAAAAGGGAAGTCAAAATCTGAAATAAAAAATAACTGGGAAAACCCAGAA
>ONIU01000313.1 GCA_900317935.1 uncultured bacterium | reverse complement strand
TTTTAATTCAAATTCAGAAGAAAAATCTAATTTAAAACTAAGAGCCAGTCTTTCTTTTCCTTCATCCAAGCTTAAAAATTCTTCACTTATAATTCCAGGAAACATATTTATACGCAAATCAGGCATATAAATAGAACTGCCTCTGCGAGCAGCTTCTTTATCTAACAAAGAGTCAGGTTTTATTATTTCTGAAGGATCGGCAATATGAACCCATAGAGTATAGCCATCATCTGTCTTTTCAAAAGAGAAGGCATCATCTCGGTCTTTAGAACCAGGACTGTCGATAGCCCAGGTTTTTAAATTGGTTAAATCTGTGCGATTTAATGCTTTTATATCAATATTGCAAATACTTTCGGCTTCTTTTTCCAACTCATCTGAGAAAGCAACAGGTGTTCTAAATTTTATTAAGTCTAAATTTTCATCTTCTTTTAGAATTCCTGCCTTAACCAAAGACATAAAAACCTTGCGATTATTGTTTATAGAAGCCTTATTTAAAGCATTTGAAAACTTCTTAGATATATTAGCCTCTTCACCTATTGCTGTAAAATCTTTTAAATCCTGCAAATAGGGCTTTAAATTATCATCTAATACATTGTTATTTATTAAATTTTTTAAAGAATCGACCAATACAGATTCTTCCTTTTCCTGAAGTTCTTTTTTCTTTAATTGTTCTAAGGTTTGTTTCAAAACCTCTTCAGAAACTGGCTGAAACGTATTGTTCTTGTTTTTAAAATAGAGTTTATCCTCACAAAGCTTTCTAAGCAGTGCTGCAATTGAATCAAAATCATTTAAATCATAAAGGAATTCTGCTATTTCGCTTAATTCATAAAATTTTGGATCTTCTGATAATAATTCTCTAATCTCGGCCAAATCAATTTTATCGGCAATATTTTTTCTTGTATTGTTAATATTTATTAGATTCTGTTTGCAATTATCTTTATCAGACACACTTATTAAAGAGCGAGTTGAAGAATATAAAATCTTTTTTTCAGGAATATTTGTTTCTTTGCCATTAACCAGCATAACTCTAACGTTTGTTCCCGAAAGACTTAAAACCACTGCAGATTCAGGCACAGAGCCCTTTACAACAATTTCTACCACATAACCAGAAGATAAACTCATTATATTCTCCAACAATTATTACCAGTTTAGTTTGTTTCTCGAAGTATTTTTATAACGCTCTGTCAGAATTTTTCCAAACCATTTATTTAATTCCTGAGCTGCTTCCATAAATTCCACATCTTTTTCCGCATTAGAAGTCGAATTTTCAAAACATTGACCAAGTGATTCAAAATCTTCTTCATCTTCGTTTACTACGTTTTCAACAGCGTAATAATCAGAAATCAACATAGAAATAATATCTGGCGATGTTTCCTCAAAATCGTTTTCTTCTGCTGCCGCCAAATTATATTTAGGGAAACATCTGCTCATAGAATTATAAACATTCAAAGCAGAATCAAGCATTGATATATCCTGATGAGCATGAATATCAAAATTGTCACGCCAATTATAAACCTTGTTTAAATCATCAGCAGCATTTAATTCTATTTCTTTTGGGGAAATACTTATTATTTTCCAGGCAAGATGTCTTCTTTCTGTCAAGCTCCAATTAAGAATTTCACGCCAATCACCGTTAGTAAGCTTATTAAATTGATTTCTCAACTGGTTGTTGAAGCGGTTTAATCTTTTTGCATCCGCTTCATATCTAGATTCTACAGAAACATTTTCTCTTTCAGCCAATATGCTGCTTATCCAGTGAATCTTAGGGTAAATATGTATGAATAGAAAAGGAACCAAACCATGATTGTTTACTGAATCTTCTAAGACATTCTTTCTTATTATTCTAACAATTTCTTCAATCATGTTTACTTTATCTATAGTAAATTGATTATTAGAGGATAAAAGCGTTGGAGATACATCTGTCAAACTTGAAAACAAATGCTTTTTTGCAGGATTTACCAAACGGCGAAGTTTAGTATCCAAATATGCAAAAGCAGACTGACAGCTTATAGCTTTTCCAGAAGAAAAATCTTCTATCAGAATTAAATACATTTCTGTAATAATTTCATTTATTTTATCTTTTCTTGTCATATCAGGCTGCCGCCATTTTGAAGCAGTAATGCAGATATATTTATGGCAGGAAATAACGAAATCGAGAGCATTCTGGGGTGATGGATCTTTTATAAAATTATTATATGCTTCAAATTGCAAAGTATTAGTATTGGTCATACCCCACTCCTTTTAAGTCTGAATAATTATATAGCCTGTATTTTATTCTTTCAACTGTGTGATTAATTTCACAATCTTGAAAATTTTTAAAAT
>ONIU01000315.1 GCA_900317935.1 uncultured bacterium | reverse complement strand
GGCAAAGCTGCTGCTTTTTCTGATATAATCTGAGTAGATTGGCTTTCTTGTGCTTCAGTTTTTTGAACTGTTATTTCTTCATCAGTAGCATCTTCAAATAGTGAAGACAAATATGATTTGATACCTTTGTCGGTTTCAATTTTTAATTGATTTTCAAGAAGAGCTCTTATCTGAGGATGAGAAATATATTTTGATAACTTTTCTACAGCATCAGCTCTAATGCCAACTTCTTTTGCTTTAAGATTTGAAATAACAACTCTCAAAGTTTGTTCTTTTTTCTTGTTGGCTATGTAATTCTTTATTTCATTTAAATATGTATTAATGTCTTTGTTCTTCAGAACTCCGGCCATATTTGTCGTCGCAATAGTCTGTTTAAGAATTAACTGAAGAATATGGCTTTTTACGCCTGAGGCCGTAGACATAATGTCATATATTTTAAATGGAAAATGGGGAGCTGGATTAAATGTAGCTAAAAGACCAGCTTTTACAAGTAAAAGGGTTTGATCTTCACGTCCAATATATTGCCAGAAAAGATTTTCGACTTTTTCAAACTTTACAAGCATCAACTCTCTAAGAGCTTTTTGTCTTACTAATGGATTCTGATTAAGAATTAATACACTAAGATATTTTAATGCTTCTAGTTCATCTATAGTTCTTAATAAATGAACAGAATGCATTATTACCGTTGCGTTTTTATTGCTTAAGCCAACTCTTATGCACTTTTTAAACAGGTTCTGGTCTTTTTGAGCCAATAAAGTTAATGATGAACAGATTACTTGTGGATTAGGATTCTGTAAATGTTTGATAGCTAGAGCAGCATCTTTTTGTTCCCCGAACTTAGACAAAAGCTCTAAACCAAATTCAAGAAAATAACGTTCATTTTCTACCGCTAAGGCTTCTCTCCATAATTGCATTGTTTGGTCTGATGGAGATTTTCTGAGAATCTGCTTTATTAATATTACTTTAGCAAAATCTTTTTTTTGTATCTGTAAATTAATAAAATCAGGGGTTATATCTAATTTTTTTATAAGAGACTTTAACGAGCCCTTAGTTGCGTCTAGTTTTAAAATCCATTGAGCCTGTGAACGACAGCTTTCTGATGGGTCTTTCTCAGAGATCTCTTTTAAAATAGGAGCTAATTCTGGGTTAAAGCCATTAGTAACTATTTCTTCTAGAGCAATGAGTCTTGATATTTCATTTCTAGAAGTAAGAGACAGCTTTAACCATTCGTTAAGCTCTAGGTTTTGAGGTAAATTTTGTAAAGTGATTTCTGTACCCATATTATTGTTATTATCTGATAAGCTATAAAAGAAGTCAATTCTTTTTGTAATGCATTAATAAAAGTTTTGTTAAGAAATAAATTTATTATTCTTCCTCTATATGTTAAAACATAGTTATAGAATATAAAAAGGGAAGAAGAATGACTAAATCAACTGAAATAAATAAATCTCTTTGTTTTACTAATTTTCGTACAAGGAAAGCAGGAGGTCATAAGGGAAATTTCGGAAAAGTTCTTATAATGGCTGGTTCTGAAGATTATCCAGGTGCAGGAATAATGGCAGCTAACGGAGCGTTGCGTTCCGGGGTTGGAATCGTTACTCTTGCGTTACCAGATTGTTTAAAGGGTATGATGCCATTTATGATTTCTCCAGAAGTTATAATTAGATATTTCCCTTCTGAAAAAGGAGGTTTTAGTTTTTCTCTTTCTCAGGCAGTTGGTTTGTGCAGTGATTATGACGCTGTTTTGGTTGGTTGTGGTTGGGGAAAAAGTCAATCCAGACTGGAGTGTCTTAAGAATATTTCTTCTGCCTGCAATTCTTCTTTGATAATTGATGCTGACGGCCTTAATCTTATTGCTGAAAACAAAGCATACGAAATATTAGATAAATCCAAAGCCAAAACAATAATTACTCCGCATATTGGTGAATTTACCAGATTGTTAAGGCAGTCATTCTTAGACTTGGAATTGCAGAATCGTTTGAAATTAGCTAAAGAATTTGCTGAATACCATAAAACCGTTGTTGTTCAAAAGTCTTCTTTAACTATAGTAACAGATTCTGAAAAAGATTTCGTATGTTATCAGCCTAATAGTGGTTTGGCAAAAGGTGGTAGTGGTGATCTGCTTGCTGGCTTAATAGCAGGACTCGTTGCTTCCAAACAGTGTAAAGATAATCTTTCTGCTGCTGTATTAGGGGTTTATTTGCACTCTCAAGCTGGTTTACTTGCAAAAAATATTTATACAGAATGCGGCATGACTATTTCTGACGTTGCAGACTATATTCCCATGGCTTGGGCAGAGTTTTTAAACGAAGAAAA
>ONIU01000316.1 GCA_900317935.1 uncultured bacterium | reverse complement strand
CGCTATCGCAGAGCCTAGCGCACCGCCTGAAGCGATAAGAAGAGCAGCACCGACAACTACTTTTAAAATGTTTTTGGCGTGCTTACCCTGTATCTTTGCTGTGATAAGACAGGAAAAATAGCTTCTATCAAAATCGGTAATCTCGCCTTCAGAAGAATAGGCGTCAACTTCGTTGGACTTATAACCTAATTCTTCCAGGGCTTCATTCAAAGTCTTATCATTAGGAAATTCATAACGTTTAGCAGTTTCAAATTTTAAAGAATCGGTTAATACATAGATAATCATTTTAATCTGACGTAGCCTTTCACCATATATTGCCAAGTAGGAGAGTCGATATTTACGATACAGGAATTGGAAGTTGAATAGGCGTGCAGCATCTGCCCTCTACCGACGTAGACACCCGCGTGATTGATATAATCACGACCGAGGGCAAGTAGAACAACACAATTCGGCTCGGGCTTATCAATCATCTCCCAAGGGGAATTATCCTTTAACTTTTCAATCAACTTATCCGAAATTTCTTCTTTAATTAAGGACTCATCAACTCTGTAGTCAGGAATATCGATGTCAAGAACCTGTTTGAAATACAGTTTAACAAGTCCCCAGCAGTCACAGCCCTCAAAGTCTTCGCCACCAACCTTAAAAGGAATTCCGATAAATCTACTTAACATTTCTGAATCCTCCGTATCTCGTAATGTTATTTCTGGCCATACAATCGGCTTCAGTGTGATTACAAGATGTCAGATTGCCGGTATATCTGCATCTGAAATCCTTGAACTCCCATTGGCAAGGCGTATTGTAATTGCACGACGGACAAGTCTTTGAATATTTTGCTTCAGGACCTAAAACCAGATCTATGTCTTTTTCGGTGTAAGTTAATCCGCCAAGTGTGAAATCCAAAGTAATATCAGCTGAATTCTGGCCGTGTCTTACCATCTTTATGACTACAGGAACATTAGATTGTTCTGCTAATGCTTCGATAAGCAATAAAGCACTTCCATCGACGTTGCTCAGCTTAATTGATGTCTGAGGTCTTTCACCTTCACCGCCAGAAGAAATAGTTCCAAGTGTAAAAGGAAAAGCCTCGTAGGTGTGACCATTCCAAGTTAAATCCTGGTTGTCGTTAACGTAATATAAAGAATCGCCGATTTCTAGAAGTGCGTGATAGACTACACCAGTTGCAAGAGAGGTATTATCTGAATTCTGCTGTAACATAAATTAAACCTCCCTTAAGCCGAAACTAACTCTGTAAAGTTTTCCCAGAGTGCGAGAATAGGAGATTTGTCGTAAACTGAGATTAGTGTTAAAACGGACGTTTTTAGTGGTTGCGCTGTCGGGGTCAGTCCACGTAAAGGGCAGAGAACCACCACCCTGTTGAGCATAGAAACTCAATAAGGTGTTAACGTCCGTTGCTTTCATCACATTCCACACTACAGTCCATTTTCTCAGCTGCCTTGTATATTGTGGTCGTGACTGCTGCATTCCGTTTACTTCATCTGATTTAATGCTGTTATCAATCAATTCGGCGTCTGATTCCATCGATGGCGCCGGAATAGTATTAGGGAAAGCTGTCATTTTATGCTCCTCTTACTGCTGTTCTAAGTCCGTTAACATTTCTGTTGATTCCATCGATTACGATATTGATTATTTCCTTAGTTCCATCGAAAAATGAATCAGCAGAAACCTGAGAAGTCGAATTGTTCTGAACGTTGATTACTACGTTGGGCTGTCCGTCATTACCACTACCACCAAGACTTTCAGGGTTTTTAGTTGCGATGATGTAATCTCTTGGATCCGTCGTGATAACTTTACCGTTCTGGACAATTCCATCTCCGATTGCTCTAGGAATTGCGCTCAAGCCTTTAATATCGTAGCCGATACCGAAAGCTCTGAATAAGGTAGTAAGAACAAGCATTTGAGTTATCTGTGCGAGAAGCTGTTTACCAAGGTTTTCGAGCATGTTACCCATAGACTTGAAGAAGTTTTCACCAGCAAAAAGGGCTTCTGTAAATCCGTTTGCAAGATTTTCGGCTATTGAAACCTTGAAATCCTGCATTTCCTGTTTAAGTTCAAGAGCTTTCTGTCTTTCCTTTTCCTGTTCTTCTAAATATTCTTCAACTTTCTGCTTTCCAGCATCATAAGTTTCAACTATAACATTCTTAAAACTCTTGTATTGTCGCTAGAGTAGTGTTGTAAACTTTGGTATCATCTTTTTGAGTAGAAGAACCAGAATCTGAAGATTCCGGATTATTGGCTGTAACTCTGCTTACCTGCTGTTTTTTTCTTGCTTTTGGTCCTAAAGTTCCTGCATTGAGATTGCCTTCGTAGGTTCCAACAGTTTTCCCTAAAAGACTAGAAACGTAGCCTATTATAGAAGTGTCTGAGGCTTTGGTTGCGTTTTTCTCAACTTCTTTCCAGAATTCATCGGTTTGTTCATCTACCGGCTTTCTTAAAGAATGGACCCTGTTTCTTATGGATTTTGCGGAATCGTATCCTTTACCGGTAAGAGCATATAAAGCATCATTATTGACAGCAGCAGCTGCGTTCATTGCCATTTCCATTAAATCCACGTTCAACTGTGCTACTTTTTCCGCCAGATCCATAACCCAGGAAGCTAATTGAGAAAATACTGCTTTAAAGATAGAGACTATAACAGAACCCTCACCCCTCAAAGCCTTCATTAAATCCCTTATTCCCTCTAATGCTGCAATAAATGCTATCGCTTTTAAGGTAATCGGAGCCATAGCAACAGCCATTTGTGCTAATGC
>ONIU01000350.1 GCA_900317935.1 uncultured bacterium | reverse complement strand
ATGGTGAGTAGAACCGCAAACAGGACATTCTTCACCTTCATTCAAATTCTGTGCAAGAATACCTGCACGACAATCATCCATCACTTTTTCTGCATGAATTCTGATAGCCTCTTTTTTAGCAAATTCTTCCTGAGCTTCTACATACAAAGCTTGATTTTTATCCAGATCTTTTTTCAATTTATGGAATTCGTTAAAATCGCTATTAATCAACCTATTAAGGGTATCTTTCAGTCTTGCAACGTTTTTGATGTTGGCTTCTAAAGTTGCTAGTTCAGAAGGCTTGTTTTTAAATTCTTCAACAATAGAATCCAATTTAGTTATTTTTTCTGTTAATTTCTTTTCTTCCGCTTCAATTTCTGCTTTTTCCTCAGCTATGTCTTTTTCTTCTTTTTCTAAAAGCTTCAAAGATTTTATTAATTCGTCTTTTTGCATATATTTTTCAAAATCTGCTTTTAATTGTTCAGACTTAAGATTAAGTTTTTCACCCTTTTCTTTTAATTCTAAACATTTCTTCAAATCAGCATCGCTATCCTTAAGTTTCCTTTCAGCTTTAACTTTTTCTTCAGATTTCTTTTCTATGCTGTCTTTTTGATTTTTTAATGTTTCCTGCTTTTCACGATATTTATCAAAAACAGGAGAAACCTGTCTAGTTGCAGAAATCATCTTCTTCAATTCTTTAGAGAGCTCATCAATAGATTTTTTTCTATTTTCTAATTCTTTTTGCTTTTTCTTAAATTCTTCATAGCGCTGAATATTTTTATTGTTGTTTATAGCGTTATTCAAGACTGTATTATTTGATTCAAATTCCTTTTGAACTACTTTAAGCTTTTCGTTAAACTCTTTTAGTTTTCCCTGGTCTTCTTGAATAATTTTATTGGCTAATTCAATAATTTCATCGACATTCTTAATACTTTTTCCTGCTAAGGTTCTATCTTTCAAATCTTGGCAAAGCTCAGCATAATTACTATTTTCAGAAGTTTTTAGTCTTTAATTTATCACTAATATTCAAATAAGAATCAGTTAAGAAAATAGAACGCAATATTTCTGTTCTATCTTCAGTGCTAGCCTGCAATAATTCTCTGAATTCACCCTGGGCAATCATAACAATCTGTTTAAACTGCTCAAAACTAATATGCAGAATTTCTTTAATACTATCGTTAACATCAGAAAGCTTCGAAATACTTCTTCCATCTTCAAAAAACAAAGTAGCCTTCTCTTTTTCTGATATATATTCGCTTTCTCCAGTTTTACCTTTTCTTTTCTTTAGACGATCCTGAATAGGTTCTCTATGTATCTGATATTTCTTACCTTGATGAGAAAAATAGAAATCAACATAAGTTGTATCATCTTCATTTGCAAAACCACTTCTAAGATTTTTTGCATCTCTATATTCACCGCTTGTTTTTCCAAAAAGAGCAAAACATATAGCATCAAAAATAGTGGTTTTACCTGCTCCTGTATCGCCGGAAATCAAGAAAAGCCCCTTTTCGTCAAAGGTTTCAAAATTAATTTCAGGAGTCAAACCAGCATAAGGTCCAAAAGCATTCATAACTAATTTAATAGGTTTCATTACCAACACCAGCCTCTTCCGCTACTTCTAGCATAATTTTTAATTCATCTTCAGGAATATCAATTCCATATTTAAGTTTATAAAAATCAGAAATAATCTCCTCAAAACTCTTATTCTGAGAAAGAGGTTTTATTTCAACCTGCTCAGTTTCAATAGTATGAGAATTTTCATAATTAAGTTTCATTATGTTTGGATAATAAGCTCTGAAAATATTGAAAGCATTTGGTTCAATAATCTCGTCTGTAAGTGTTATCCACATATAGTCTTCTGGAGAAACGATATTTTCTGAAGCCAATAACTGATCTAATCTGCCTTTTATATGTCTCATGTCTCTTAAAGGCTTTAGTTCAATTAAATCTATATCTATTTTACCCTTTTCATTAAAGGTAATAATTGGAACCGATTTATTCTTGTCTACTTCACTTAAAGAGTATTTTAAAAGCGAACCAGAGTATCTTATTGTTTCTCTTTCTAGTTTTTGAGGAGAGTGAATATGACCTAGTGCAACATAATCAAATTTGTCAAAGCAATCTGTACCAATAATTTCTACTGCACCGACACTTTGAGTCGCTATTGATTCAGAGCCTCCACATTCTGGATTTCCACTTTTTCCAGCTACAAATTGATGAGCTATAATAATATTTCTTTCAGACTCATTAATATCAGTATGCTTTAATACTACTCTAACGGCATCATCATAAGAAAGTATTTCTTCGTCTTCGTAATAATGTTTAACTTGGGAAGCTTTTACAAACGGCATCATAAATACATTTATATTGCCGAACTCATCTGTTAGAGTTTGCTTAAAGAGTTCGCCTTCGTATTTTGAAAAAATAAAAACATTACTTTTTTCAAAAAGGTTGCTTCCGAAGTTCAATCTTTCATCAGAATCGTGATTCCCACTGATAATAAAGGTTTTAACATTTCTCGTAACAAGTTCATTAATAAAATTGTTTAAAAGAGAAACAGCGTCTTCAGATGGTATCGGCTTATCGTAAATATCACCAGCCAGCAAAGCACCTTCGATATCATTCTTATCTATTATATCAAGAATCTGATTCAATATGTATCTCTGATCATCTATCATATTGAAATCATTAACATTTTTTCCTATATGCAAATCACCCAAGTGTATGAACTTCATTTTACCAGCACTCCAAGATTTGTAATTTAACCAACTTTTTCAAACCAACAAGTTACCTAGAGGTTAGGGTATAGAGAAAAGAGATTAGAGGATGTTACCTAGAGGTTAGGGTATAGAGAAAAGAGATTAGAGGATTGTTTTAGCAATCGTTAATCCTTATCATAACCTCACAACCATCATTGCAAAACCTCAAGTTATGTCATCAAGAGCCATCTTTATATGGCGTGGCAATCCACTCACCACCAAATACAAGCCTCGAATCAAAACTTATTTTATATATATAAGTTTATAAATTCAATATCATTCAAAAAATTGTTATTTTATTGTTAAATGTATTTATAATAAGAGGAAAAAAGACCATTTGAAAAGGCTTAAACAAAACATGTTTGCTAATATTGATTTTGATGATAATATATTATGAATCTGATACAGTATTTATCAGATTTGATTCTATTTTTACAAAATAAATAAACCATTAGACTTTAAACTGTTATAATAATCTATAGAAAAGGAAATCTATAAATTATGATGTATTGGATAATTGGAACAATCTCACTTTTTGCACTAATATTCTACTTATACTTTGGGCATTACGCAATGGGGCTTTTTTATCAGTGCATGAAACACGATGTTAAAATCAGCTATTGGGAACTTGCGATGATGAAAAGGAGAGGAGTTCCTATAAATGACTATCTTAGAACAGCTATAAAGCTTAAAGAAAAAGACATAGACGTCAAGATAAAAGACTTGGAACTACATGCAAAATCAGGCGGTAGAATTGCTAATGTAGTTGATTTATTGTTAAAAGCAAAAAGGAACAAAATAGAATTAACCTATCATCAGGCAGCTATCATGGATTTAGATGAAATAAAGCATAAAAAGCCTGAAAACAAAAATGAAGCTAACGAAAAGGTTCCAGAAAATAAAGAAGAAACAAATTCTCAACAAATTGAACCTGAGCAGACAAATTCTAACGAAGAAACTTCTGCAGAGCCAGAAAAAATTAATAATGATTAAAAATTCCAGATAAAAAATCACAACCTGATTATTAGAATTGCTCCTCTCAAAAACAGGTTGTGATAAAAGTTAGGGTCTTTTTTATCTAACTATATAAGAGTTCTTATCAGATTTTCTTTTGTTCCATACAAATAATCCATTGGTGGAATTTCAGGCATTACATAACAACCTGGTCTCTGTTTTACAATTGCACGAGCACAGGCAACCATTATCTGAGCAGTTAAAGCAGGATTATTAATAGTCATTTCAAATTTAAAACGCTGACTTTGGGTAATTCCAGAAACACCTTTTCTTTCCATCAAAACCCCATGTCCCATATCCTTGCATTCATCGACAGAATCAACAGGGATAACATGAAGTTCGTCATGAGCGAAATAAGAATCTGCTTTCAATTCATCATATATTTGTTCTGCAGTATAGCCTTTTTCTAATTCAACATAAACCATGCGGCTATGAATACCAGCGCCGCAAGGAACCGCAAGGAATAGTCATTGAAAGAGCATTCTTTACACCTTTCTTAGAGCGGGCAACAACAGAATGCCCCATGCTCATTCCCGGGCCGAAATTAGTATAAGTCAGCCCCTTTGGAGCCATAGCCATCATAAGAGTTCTTACGACAGAATCTGAACCTGGATCCCAACCAGCTGCAGTTACTGCTGCTACTTTATTCTTTTTGGCAATTTCATCAAGTTTTTCATGCAAATCAAATATATCTGTATGTATATCAAAACAGTCTACAGTATATATTCCTTTTGCGAGATATTTCGGAGCAAGTTCCGGAACACTTCTTGAAGGGCCACAAAGAATCGCCGCATCAACTTTTCCTAATTCATCAATATCAGAAACTACTTTTACATCTGAAAGTTCTGCTGGTTTATTCTTTAAAGATTTAGCACGTCTAACAACGCCTGCCAATTCCATATCTGGAGAAGCTTTAACAGCTTCAACAGTAAACTTACCTACATTACCATAGCCAATTACT
>ONIU01000317.1 GCA_900317935.1 uncultured bacterium | reverse complement strand
AAAATATTATAATCAGTATTTTTATACTTTTCAATAATTTCCGATATAAAACTATATATTCTCTCTTTATAATCTTCAAGTTTTTCAACTCCATCATATATATTCATATCTGGTACTGTTCCTGTAATTTTTATATCTGACATAAGCATTCCATCAGCACTACCTAAATCATAAACATTTAGTCTATTATCTATAATAATATTATCCTCTTCTGTAGATATTTTTGCTGTTTGAATTGCTCTTTCTTGCGGAGAAGAATATATATAATCAAATTTAATTTTTTCTGTATCAAATTTCTTCTTTAATTCTTTAGCTTGTTCGATTCCAATTTCATTTAATGGTTCTCCATCAATACTTCCAGCTAAATATCCTATTATTCTGTCATTATCTACTGCCACCCATACAGTACCATCTTCTATTAAACCTTTAAAATACTTTTCTCCTTTTTCTGAAAATGTCCATTCCATATTAAGTGCTGGATCAAAATCGTTACTGAATTCTAAATCAAATAACTTATAATTTAATTCTTGCACTGCTTTCAAATCTTCTATAGTTGCTTTGTATAATATATTTAGGTTTTTAAATTAGGAATTACCTATAAACCTATTGCCACTATAAGTAAAATTTTGTATACTTATAGTAACTTAGATAGAGTGTCGCTCTTTGCTCCTTGAAGTTTTATCTTCGTGCTTGAAAGACTAGCGCCTCTTTCTTATTGGCTGTATATGAATGAGTTGGATGTTGATTTCCTTTTTAGGATTTTCTCCGTATATAGAACAAGGTTGTATCGCTTTTAAGAATAGAGGATTTACACTATCTAAAATTTATTTTTGAGGTGTTTTATTATGTTTTATTTAGGTATTGATATTGCTAAGAATACTCATGTTGCTTCTTTAATGGATGAAAAAGGAAAAACTATTTTTAAAGGATTTTCTTTTTCTAATACTACTGAAGGTGGTAAATCTCTTCTTGAAATAATCAAAAAACATTCAGAATTTACTGATGTTACAGTAGGTATGGAAGCTACTGGTCATTACTGGCTTTCAATTTATTCTTTTCTTTACGATTATGACTTTCATTGTATTCATGTTATTAATCCTATCCAAACTGATGGCTGGCGTAAAGGTACTGAAATTCGTAAACGTAAGAATGATACAATTGACTCTGTTTTAATTGCAGATTTAATCAGATATGGTGATTTTGTTGAAACTACTCTTTCTAACGAGGATTTATATTCTCTTAGAAATATTTGTCGTATGCGTAATTACCTTATTCAATCTGCTGGAGACTTAAAACGTAAAGTCATTTGCGTTCTTGACCAAGTATTTCCTGAGTATCAAACCATATTTTCTAACACTTTTGGAACTACCTCTAAGCAATTACTTTTAGACTTTTCTTCTCCTTCTGATTTTGAAGAACTTTCTGTCGAAACTTTAACAGAAACTCTTGAAAATCTTAGTAGAAAGAAAATCGGTCAAAGTACTGCTGAAAAACTTATTAACTCTGCCAAAAATTCATTTGGCGTTACTTTCTCTAAAGAAAGTTTTACTTTTCAATTAAAATTATTAATTGAACAAATTAAGTTCATTGATAATCAAGTTAAAGAATGTGAAACAAAAATTAAGGAATTAATGAAGAAAATCGATTCTCCTATTACTACAATTCCTGGTATTGGCCCTGTTCTTGGTGCTGTAATTATTAGTGAATTCGGTGATATTAGCCGTTTTGATAAACCTTCTAAGTTAGTTGCTTATGCTGGTATTGATGCAACTGTTTCACAATCTGGTGAATTTGAAGGCACTCATAATGTAATGTCTAAAAGAGGCTCTCCATATCTTAGAAAAGCTCTTTTTCAAGCTGCTTTAGTTGCTTCTAATACTGATCCTGTTTTAAAAGATTATTACCAGAAGAAACGTGCAGAAGGTAAACATCATAAAACTTGTATTGGTGCTGTTGCTCGCAAAATGTGTAATATTATTTATGCTGTTTTAAAGAACAATACTCCTTATCAAGTACCTAAACAATAGCTCTTTGAAATTAAAGAATTACCATTTATTTCCAGCGATTTTTATATCTGAAAAATCGCTTATTTGTTATGCCATTTTTTATATCTAAAAAATTTTAAAATTTTTTTCAAAAAACTATTGACTTTTTATAGTTGGTCTTTCACTATACAAGTATTTTAGTTGTCAATGTGCTATAAACTATCCTCCTTAAAATAGTTTACAGCAATATTATATATAATTTTATGTAAATTATCAATATTTTACTAAAAATATTTATATTGTTTTTTATACATTTT
>ONIU01000318.1 GCA_900317935.1 uncultured bacterium | reverse complement strand
CGACATGGGCTACAACACTTGCAGAAGCAGTATAAGTATATGCAGGAACTATAACTTCATCACCAGATCCTATACCCAACAAACGCAAAGTCATTTCTGCACAGGCGGTATTGGAGTTAAGGCAAACTACTTTTGATGTGCCACAATAAACAGCAAGTTCTTTCTCAAACTGTTTTGTTTTAGGACCTGTAGTTATCCAACCAGATTTTAAAGCAGAAACAACTTCTGCTATATCTTCTTCGTTTATGTCTGGAGGGCTGAAACCGCCAGTTATGGGAGAAATTATCTTTTCAGTCATTTTTGCTTCTTCAAATTTCAAAATTTATAAAAAGCAATTTCTCATTTAGTGAGATTTAAGTCAAGGGGTTTGTAAAAAAAATCTATAGAAATTTTTTCTATAGATTTTTTGTTTTTATATAAGTTATTAGCTTCTTTCTACAAGACAGGCATAGCGAAAGAGATAAGAGATTAGGGAGGAGAGATAAGGGGATTGTTTTAGCGACAGAAAGTTTCTGCTTATTAAAGCTTTCTACAACTAATCCATCTTCATACGACTAACTCTGGATTGCTTCGCTTACGCTCGTAATGACGTAGAACTTGTAGTTTCGCTACGCTGTCGCTAAACAGGGTTTACTATAGTTCGGTCACCCCTCCTGCCTGTCTTTGACAGGCTTCCTCCCCTCAAGTGGAGGCTTTAGAACAACGATTCCAACAATTCCAACAATTCGAACTATTTGAACAAATAGAACCTTCGTTATTCAATTACCTCAGGCTGAAACAGCCGTCCCACGACGAAGTGTCCCACAGCGAAGCGTAGCACTTAATTCAGTTATCAGTTATCGGTTTTCAGTTATCAGTTATCAGGTATCTGTTTTCAGATTTCAGATTTCCCTTTTCAGTTATCCTTCTAGCACTTCCTTTATGGTCTTATATCTCAATTTTTATTCTTGCATTTTACAAATATCATTATTTGAGATTGTTACATTTTATAATAAAAACTAGAAAGAGAAATGTGGCATAAACAATCAGATAGGCATTGTTACAAACTTTATGTAGAAAAGAATAGTATTATTTTATTAAGCAGTAAGTATTTCGTCCCAGTTAGTAGGAAATCCCATAAAAGACAGATTTATAATAGACAAGTTGCTAGTTATAAGATCTGAAAGTTTGCGGTAAAATTCATTCCAAATATCAGGCTTGTTATAAAGAACATATTTTATTACTAATATAACAGGGAAAAGCTTGTTTAATCTTTGTCTATATATTTTATGTTTTGCCAATAAAGCTGGAGCTTGTTTCAGTAGCGCATTATATAGACGTCCGTAATGAGCACATATATTTCTTGTTTCAACTAGCGAAAGAATCCAACTAATAAGGAAACTATGGCTAGTTTTATATAGTTTTGCAATGGCCTTTTTATCTTCTTCCTTCATTATAGAAAACAACGAAGCCAGATTTCCGAAAGTAAAAAGTTCTACAGAAACCCAAATAGGGAAATGACCATTATATTGGTTCATGTGATGTTTAACAAAAGGCGAGTTCTTTTGTCTTTCAAATTCTTCTTTTAAATTATTAATGATATTTGAGTGGACAGATGAACCGTCCTTAAGTCTTTTATCCGTAAAATTAACCAGATCCATATAGCCTTCAGCACCGTATTTATTAGCGAGGAAATAAGCGATACGACTTCTGAACTGAATTTCTATATATTCTATTGTATGAATCAATATATTGCGAAGATTACTATCAAATAGATATAGGCTGTAAAGGAAATCCAACGATATTCCTTTTTTATATTTTTCTTTGTCTTTAGGTTCTTTTAAACCTATGCCATAACCAGAAAGCCGATAATAATTGACAGATTTCAGTATTTCTATAGCCCGACTTCTATCATTTACCGTCAAAGAATGGAATTGTTCAAGCCGGTCTACTTGTTCGTCATAAGTTAAAGCTTTCTTCAATTTGCACATAAAACAACCTAAAATAAAATGTCCTCCCACGGTCCGCAGTGCTAGTCGCCTAGCCTTATGCTTGGGAGGCTCTGTCATTTATAAATATACCAAAATATATTATTTACTGTCAACTATACTTTACAATGATGTATTGATTGGCAGTGGGTACAGAGGTCACTGGGAGATTATTTGAGATATAAGATAGAAGATGGAAGAGAGCAATAGAGCGGAAGAGCAGAGAGCTAAGAGCGGACGGTAGACGCGAGACCTCTATTCTCCGCACAAGGCTCGTTCCCTCAAAGTTTATTCGTAGGT
>ONIU01000319.1 GCA_900317935.1 uncultured bacterium | reverse complement strand
TGTTGCTCGGCTAGAGGGGGGAGAGGAATAAGGATAGAAGCTAATTCTTTGGCAGGTATTTGTTTTACAGCTGTTCCTGTAGTTTTTTTATTAATTATTTCAAAATAATAAGGTGAATTAATAAAGTAATATATATAATCGTTATTATTTTGTAATAAAGAACGAATTATTACCATTTGTGCACATATAAAACCTGTTTGATATTGTTCTTTTGTTTTAAATATACAACACTTTCCTACAGAACCTCGTAAAAGACAAACAAAATCATTATCTTTTAATTTTCCGCTGCCTAATTGATTATATTTTTCTAATGAAATAAATCTAACATTATCAAAAGATAAATATTTACAACCAAAATCTTTAGCTCCGAAAAAAGGGATTCCAAATTCCACATAATCTTTTTCAGTGGGATATTTATTACTTCTATCACCATTTTCTAATATTGTTATATTACGCAATCTAACCCACCGCCAAGAATCAGGAATTTCAAAGGGTAACTCATCGTCAATACATTTTTCTGTAGTGCCGACTTTTTCAAAGTATGAGTTGCCACGTTTGATGATGGTTGATTCGTTTTTGTCTTTTTTGATTTTGCCTTGTTTGATGAGTTCAGCTTTTTCGGCTTGTATGTGTTTTAGTAGTTCTTCTGCGGATAAATCAATAAGACCCCTTTCGTCACTTCGTGACACTTCCCCCAACTTCTTGGGGGCAGATCTTGTTTGTGCCAATGAAGATGTTCCCCAAAAGCTTTGCTGTTGGGGGAGCTGGCAGCCGTTAGGCTGACTGAAGGGGTCTTCTCTATGCTCTTCGCTCTGTGCTCTAAACTCTTCAGTGAGTTTGCCTTGAATAGCATATTGGAGAATAGATTTTTTGATTTCGGCGGGAAAGCTTTTGTTCAAAGCTTCCAGCTTGTTATAGGCTTCACCGTATTTTTCAACCATAGGAAGCAGTTCTTCGATTTTTGCTACGATGCGGTGTTGTTCGGCAAGAGGTGGGAGAGGAATAGGCAAATCTCTCATAGCTTTTAAAGATACATTTTTTATTGTTGTTTGTGTGGCTTTATTTGTTGCATATTCTAAGAAATAAGTACTTTTTAATATTATTGAAATATAATCTTTAACCATAGAAGGGAATAAAGTAATATAAGCAGCACTTTTCCCTAATATAATAGGCTCATTATTGTAATAGGCAATATTGCCAATAGTTCCATTAATAGATAATAATACTGTATTTTCATTAATATTTTTTTTATATTTTATGTATTCTGTTTCGTTTACTTTTTTTGTATCAGATTTTATTATTATTTTTCCATTTACTAAGTTATTTCCATTTACAAAATAATAGATACCATTTTCGTCAAATATAGGTGTACCATGAATTCCATCTCCAATCAAAACAGATAAATCATTTAGTCTAGCCCATCGCCAAGAATCAGGTATTTCAAAAGGTAGCTCATCGTCAATACATTTTTCTGTAGTGCCGATTATTTCAAAGTATGAGTTACCTCGTTTAATGATGGTTGATTCGTTTTTGTCTTTTTTTATTTTGCCTTGTTTTATGAGTTCAGCTTTTTCAGCTTGGATTTGTTTCAGCAGTTCTTCGGCGGATAAATCGATAAGACCCCTTTCGTCACTTCGTGACACTTCCCCCAATTTCTTGGGGGCAGATCTTGTTGGTGGAAATGAAGATGCTCCCCCAGAGTTTGAAAAACTGCTGGGGAAGCTGGCGAGCATAAGCGAGACTGAGGGGGCTGATTGCGTAGCAATCGGTGACAGGGGGGGGTAAAATCAGAAATATTTGTTTTTATAATGATATTTTGGGAATGCTTGCATAAAAATGTCGCTTCTCAGGCGAGAAATTATTTTTTTATTAATCATATTTCAAACTAAGAGCAGACCTTCAGGTGCATAAGCATTAACTCTACCAAAGTTTTCTATTTTTGTATCATATTTGTTGCCTAAATAATAAAATCTAAGGCTGTCTAGTTCAGAATCCATTATTTTTAGAAGTTTTGCTTGTAACAATCTGCATTGTGACGAATCCAAAAGACATTCAAAAACAGAATTTTGGACTCTTTGTCCGTAGTTTACACATTCTTTAGCTATTTTTCTTAAACGCTTCTTCCCAGCAGCGGTTTCTGTATTTACATCATAGGTTATCAAAACTAGCATGGCGTTTCACTTCCATAAAAAGGGTGGATAAGCATCTAAATCTTCTCTTAAATATCGAGATAATAAAAGAGCTTGAACATAAGGAACTAGACCCC
>ONIU01000343.1 GCA_900317935.1 uncultured bacterium | reverse complement strand
CCTCTATGATTGAAACGGCTACCTATCCAAGTCAGCCATAACCCCATAAGAGAAGGGATAAGCATTAATCTTGTACTTCCCATTAATATCGAACTGATAAAACCCATAGAAATAGCTGTTTTTTGAATACTAGTTCTGGTTTTATCGGGTCTGATTAATGTTAAAATACCTATACCAACGAATAAAAAGGCGAGCCAATATCTATTAGAAGGACTAGTTATAACAAATAAACAGGCGGAAAGAATAATAAAACCAGTAAAGAAAGCTAGATCTCTTTTGGCATTCGGCTGTTCAATGCTTTCCTTCAGCAAAGTCTCAGCCAGTTGGGTTTCGCTCTCAGTCGGTGGAGCAATATCCAAAGCTTTCAATCTGATATCAGCATATTTAGAATTATTAGCAAAATTCAAAAGTTCACCGAGATTAGAAGGTCGGATGACTCTTAATAGAAAAACACCTGCATCCTGCATAGCATAACTTTTGCTTTTCACCATTTCAGAAATATGTTTTTCAGCAATATCAGGAGAATATCTATGAAGACCTCTAACAGCATTACATCTAATTTTCAGATCACTTGACATGGCAAAATCTGCAAAAACAGAAGAAAGTCTTGGAACATTAAATTCGCAAAGTGCTTCTAAGGTATTTGCAACAATTCTGCTGTCTTCGTATTCAAGATATTTTTCCAGATATTCAGGAACTCTTGGGTCATCGAAACGTCCCATTAATCTGATTAAATAAGCTATTTTATGTTCGTCTTTTTCACTGTTCAGATATTCAAATAAAGGTTCAACCAAAGACGAATCGCCACTTTCGGTTAGACGATCCATTGCCTCAAAAACAACATATCTGCTTCTTATACGAAGTTTATACAAAAGAATCTGATGAGCACTGAGCTTTTCACCTTCTTTGAACTGCAACTTAAAAGGTTCAGTGTTAACATTCACTCCTGTATCAATTTCAGGAAAGCAGTCTAGAATATGGTTTCTAGCCTTACGAGCATAGTTTCTAACTTTGGGGTCTGGCGAAACTACTGACTGAGTAATGCTCGGCATCAGCTCTTTACAAAATTCCAAAGAAAGAGAAGTTTGCTGGCTTAAAAAATCCAAAGCAAATATTTTATCTTTTACGGAATCGGAGCTTAAAGAGTCCGTGATTAATTCACGCCACTTAGTTGGAATAGAAGTGTTCTGAGACATTAGAATAATTTACCTGAATTCACCTTGTTAACAATTTCCCATCTGCCTATTAGTCTGTCTGAAGGTTCTTTCTGCTTCTGAACCAAGTGGAAAAGAGCTTCTAATGAAACAGGTAAATCAGAATGATGTGAGCAAAGTTTTAATTTGAGTTCTATTGCTTCAAATAAGATAGGCCCCGGCTTTTCATCTTCAAAGTATTCAGCAGTAAGCTCAGTCATTCCAGCAGTATCAATTAAAACTTCATAATCAGTGCTGTCAACAGTTAAAGACTTATTCTTCTGCTTTAATTCTCTACTAGAATAAGCTGTCGGCGGTGTTATTCTAAGATTTGTAAAAGCTTTTTCGTCTGGTCTTCCCTGCGGCCGCCATAAAACTTCACAGCGATGGAAAGGGAAAACCATTGTTTCTGAGGAATAGGTTATAAAATACAGCATCATGTTCAGATTCCACTGATAAGCCCCCTGCCCCATTCCTGAAATAGCTTTCTGAAGTTCTATACTTCCATCTAGCACTTCAATGCTAGGCTGTTTTTGAATAGGATAAAGAATCTTTATCAAATCTGAACGTCTGGCAGACCTTGTTGAGTTAGCTTCCCTCCAGGGAACTTCATTGGTCACAGGCCCCCAGGTAGCTGGTATTTTTATAACAAAGGGAGAACGTTCTGTTTCAAACACAAGAGCAACAACAGTCTTGCCGTTATATGGAACAGCAAGACTGATTAAATTTGGTGCCAAGCCCTGGTCAAACTTTGATTTAATCTTGGCATACCAAATAGAGAGTTCTTCGAAATCAGCACCAACAACGCCGTTTTTCTCATCAATACCTATAAGCCACATTATAGGCTCACCTCT
>ONIU01000321.1 GCA_900317935.1 uncultured bacterium | reverse complement strand
AAGACGAAAGGGGTCTTAAAAAAGCGGTTAGCATTAGTCTAACCGCTCTTTTTGTTTTTATTGTAGTTGTTGTTTCTAGCGTGTTCTAGTATATGTCCGACAGGGCAATTTAGGGCGTGTATTTAAGATCTGCTCAATCGCTTTTAGCTTTTTTATTGTAGTTGATAGTTATTGTTTTTTGTCTAGCTATCATTGTTTCAAAAAACCGAGAGAATATACCATTGGACGTAGTTTGTCAGAGAGGGTTTTGTAGGCTTTATTAAAAGAATCGAAGATTATCTTGGACCAAGAAACTTGTCTCCATTAAGATGTATCATGTGGTCTGGCATTTCAGCAATCCAAACTTCTGTTTCCCAAGCGAGTAAATTACTAAATTTCTTATAAGTTATAAAATCAGGGAAAGCAGTTACATAGATTTTGCCAGATTTAACACTTTTTGTCATAGTATTAATTTCATTTATTCTTTTATAATCCATCGGTCCAACACTTGTAACAGCTTCAATAAAATAAAGCCAGTCTGTATCTTTTTTATAAAGAACAACATCAGGCATTTTGTCGTGTAAAGTTATTTCAAATCCCAATTCTTTTAATTTAGATTTGTTTTTTATCAAGTCTTTTTTTATAGTATCTCCAACATACAAACATTCACAATTTGGAGCAAATCTTGGAGCAAACTGTTCTATAATAGCTCTTTGAAGGATATTATGCTTGCCTGGGCTAAAATGTAATTTAGAATTATTAATTTTGACAGGCATCATTTCCATTTTCTTTTTGCTACTATATTTTTTTACCAAAGATTCATGTGCTGTAAAAAACTTATTATAATTGATTTTCCATTTTGAAGTTTTATAACTCTGAATGAGTGCAAGAGTTTCATTAGTAAGTCTATAACGGTAATTAGGGCTATTTGTTGCTTTGCCGTTATCTTCAATTAAAGCTCCTTCTCTAAATTGGTGCATACATTGTTTTCGTATTGTTTCTCTTGTATTTTCTGCATAAACCTTATTATAATTTGTAGAAGAAAATTCCAATACATCATGTATTCTTATCCATTCATTTGTTGCTGATTTCCATTTCGATTCTTCTTTTAGACCTGCCAATGTTAATAAAGTATATGCAGAAATTTCATTATGTTGTTGTTCGGGCATTCCAAGTATTTTTAGTAATTTTCTGGTTTCATCTATTTTATTCATAATATGCTATTTCTCTTACTATTTTATTACAGCTTTCTGTACTTAAATCACCATTAGTCATAAGCTTTTGCCCTATTCTTTTTATAACTTCAGAAGGTGGAAAAGGCATAGAATTAATTTCAGAACTATTAACCTGAGTGCTTCCGTTCAAAATTCTATAATATTGGTCAAAAAGCGTAGTATTCAGTAAAGCATACAGTCCAAATGCCTCAGTTGATTCTAGTGGGGAGTCATCTAATCTATTAACATAATTGATTTTATTTTGTGTACCGATATATTTGTAATCTGGAAAATCTTTAAAAAGATATACTCCACATTGTAAACGTCTTTTTTCTTCTTTTGCTGTAAATCTTTTACAAAAAACATAATTCTCATTAGGTTGAATTAAACTTTGTTTACTATCTATTATCCAGTCATAATCATTACCAGATTCTTCATGGTTAACTCGACCATTTTTTATGTGCTGACTATAAAAAAGTGGTACAGTATGTTCGCTAGGTTTTTCCCTTAATTCTTCTTTTTGGCGAAAATCAACTACTATACCAGTTCTCATTCTATAACCAATATCTAGAAGACTACTAGAATAATTATTTATTCGTTTTATTGTTTCTATTTCTTCTTCATTAGTCGGAAGAAATACATAAAATGATTTCCCTGCAACTATTGAATTATAAGGAATATCAATATTTGTAATATTATTGAAATCAAAATTAGACTGACTAGATGTTATTTTTACGGTTTTTATCGATTCTTTCGTCTTTTTTATTTTCAGGATTATAGTTTCTTGTAAAACCTGTTCCTGACTGAAAACTTTATCTCTGCTTACAAACAAATGAACTTGTTCTATTTTACCGTCAGATAGTAAATATTTTCTAAAAGCTTTAAAGTATTCACCTGAAGTCCAGCTTCTAGGTATTATATATACCATTTCAGATTGATTTTTTAGATTGAAAAGAGACATCGAAGCAAAAAGAAAATATAGATTGGGTGCCCCATGAATCACACTTGGCATTGCTAAAGCCGATTTATCATTTTTTAAAATACGTAAATAAGG
>ONIU01000323.1 GCA_900317935.1 uncultured bacterium | reverse complement strand
TGAAATAAAATCTGCTCAAACCTATACTCCTGATTTTGCAAAGAATTTAAAAACTTTTGCTCAACGGTCTGAAAACATTGAATCAGGATACGTTGTATATGCTGGTGATTTGGAAAGAAGCGGACAACCAGCTTTAATCAATTTCAAAAATCTCGCCAATTCTCTTGATTAATAAAATAAGCAATCTTTTTAGCACCAACAACGCCAAGCTTTGCGAATTGAAATACCCTTTGTATTTTCTAGTTCAATATAAGTAAAATTCTAAAGTAAATATTGGTAAAAATCTAAAGTCAATATAGGTAAAATTCTAAAGTGATTTGTCTGAGTTTCTTTTTAATACTATACTTTATAGTCGTTCTGAAATTTCTAAAAGTACTAGTAATCATATCAGGAAAGTCTCTAAATAATCAAAAAATCATTAGGATACCTTAGAATTATTATAATAATTATGTTATTTTTATATAAATAACTCTTAGGTACTCAAAGTTAAAATAGTTTATTCATTAGGTAAAACTATGTGCCTGTAATCAAAAAACACAAAGAAAAATGTTGTAATTGGTATATACATAAAGGAGTTGATGTAAGACAATGATTCTATATCATGGAAGTAACATAGAAGTTAAAGAACCCAAAATATTAGTTTCCGATAGAAAGCTTGATTTTGGAACAGGTTTTTATCTTACATCAAGTTATGAACAGGCTGAAAGATGGGCAAAACTAACAACAATGAGACGTAATGAAGGAAAATCAATTGTCTCTGTTTTTGAATACGATGAATCAAACCAGTCTGATTTAAAAGTATTATCTTTCAAAAAAAGTGATAAAAACTGGCTTTTTTATGTTACAAACAATAGAATAAATCCTAATGCATCTGATGATTTTGATTTAGTTATTGGACCTGTTGCTAATGACAAAACCTATCCTGTTATTGCCTTATATTTCTCTGGAATATACGATATAGAAGAAACCATCAAAAGATTGCTTCCACAGAAATTAAAAGACCAATATGCTTTTAAAACAGTAAAAGCTTTAAATTATCTTAAATTTAAAGAGGTAATGATAAAATGAATAAAGAAATGCCTTTCATATTGGCTTATTATAATAAAGAAATAACGAATAAAATTAATAACAAATATGGAATAGAACCTCTTGAAGCTCTTAGAATGTTTATTTCATCGAAAACATATAAAATGCTTTCTGATGAAAAATTAGAAATGTGGGAATTTTCTCCTATAGGTATATTTGATATGTGGGAAAGTGAGCAAATTACAGGAGACCCCAGAAACTCTTTATATTTAAGGCGAGATTAATATGTCTAAGGAAATGGAATTTTTTATTTTTCTTTTGGAACAATACTCATATGCAAGAAATTTAAAAGCAGATGTAGTTTTAAAGAAATGGGACGAAGCTGGTATTACCAATACTATATATAATATGTATGAGATGTATCATACTGAATACCTAGAGAATGCTTATAACGATATAGACAAACTCTTAGAATCTGCTGGTTCTAGATAAAAGTAAGAATACTTTTTCTTATATCTCCATTTTTGGTCTCGAATCTTATATATTCCTCCGATTCTAATTCAATCGGTAATTTAGTTCCTAATTTTGCATATCTATTTGTTGAATTATTTTTTTAAATTTATTATAGTGACATAACACAAATCTTATTAGTAGAAAGCAAATAGGCAGGACTATTTTGAAAATACGATTAAAAGCAATTTGTTTATATTTCCTTTTGATTTTTTCTGCTTCTGTTCTTTATGGACAAGAAGCCAATTCAACATCTGATTCAACCAAAGAATTAACAACATTTGAACAGATAGAAAAAATGCGAATTGGAATATTAAGCTCCTCTGCCAACAGAGAATTATTACTAAATAAAGCTCCTAAGGCAGATAATTTTGTTTTCCTCAATACAAGCGTTGACGGTATAGCTGCTGTAAAATCTAATAAAATTGATTGTTACATAGATGACGAACCAGTTCTTCGTCTATTTGTGAATAGAAATACAGGACTAAAAATAGCTCCTTTGGTTATAGAGAGTTTTGATTTTGGTATCGCTTTAAAGAAAAACAATCCGTTAACCCCCAAAATAACAAAAGTTATAAATGATTTTAGAGACAAGGGTGTTCTCGACGAATTAAAGAACCTTTGGTTAGGTAAAGATGAAAGTAAAAAAACTATAGATTCAATTCCTGTTCAAAATTGGGAAGGAAAGAACGG
>ONIU01000324.1 GCA_900317935.1 uncultured bacterium | reverse complement strand
TTCGTATAAATATGAATCACTTTCTATATTTGTAAGTTTCGATTCCAAATCATTTATTGAATTGTCTAAAAAATCATTTTTTTGATATATAGAACTTTTATCACCAAATATATTACTTAAATCTTCTTTACCAACTTCTATTAATTTCTTTAAACCAGCTTCTAATTTTTTAAAACTTCCTTTATTTCGTAGATATTTTATTTTCAAACTGACTAATTGTTTATTCAATTCAGTTATTTTGTCTTTTAATTCGATTTTTGCTACTTCAATTTGTTGTTCTATTTGCATAATGATTAGTTTTATCCCTAGGGCGTTTTCAACGCCCTAGGTTATTCATGTTGTCGTTACAGTCAGTTTAACTATTTAAAGAGACTTAAGGAGTTTTATATCTTCTTCGAGAGTTTCTTTTTCGGCTTTAAAGGCATCTTTATCTTCTTTAATACGTTCAATATTCTTTTTACATTCAGATATTGCCTTTTCATAAGGTTCGATATATTCAGTTTCAAAGGGTTCAGAAATCATACGAGTAACTTGAGCTGAAATAACATCTGCCCTAGCAACAAGTTCTTCAAAGACATTTCCTTTATAATAATTAGCTATCCAATTACCAACATGTTCAAAAGGATTAACGGTTTCAATAACATTGGCTACAATAGCAAGAGCTGTTGTCATTCCATTTTGGTTTTGAGTTTGCCCAGTTTGATCAGCTTGATTATTTTTGTTATATGCAATCAACAGTTGCCCAGTTGCTGCAGTCAAAGCTTTTTTCGCAGTTTCTTTGGCAGCAGCTTTACCCGCTTGCTGTACAGCCCCCGTTCCCATAGCTTCAATAGCATTGCCTGCTGCACTAGTCAACCCACCAATTGCCGCGCCAGCAACCATTGTTGTTAGTGTTACAGCTATATCTCGATTACTTATAATCTTTCCTAATCTACCATCAAGTTCCATAGCCAGATTTGATAGAATTTCTTTTGGGAGCTGAAAATCTTTTAACAGCGAGTTTATTTCCATTTGAATAGTATCCAACATACTATTTAAAAGATTATTAATTGCCATTCTAGTTTCGTCTGACGATTTTGCATTTACGGCTTGATTGTTTCCATATCGTAAAAAAGTAGCTATTTTTTCTTTTATAGTTAATTGGAAGTTTTCTAACTTAACTCTAGCAGATCGAATGCCAGATTCTGCCTTTCTTATATTATCTTCTTCTTCACGAACTTTATCAGAAAACTTATCGCCACCACTAGAAATAAGTTTTGCCTTTTCTGTCAAAACTCCAAGAAGTTCAACGCCAATATTTCTATATTCAACATTTCTTCTATCTTCATATATTTTTGGAAGTTGTTCTAGTACAGTAGTTTTTAAGAATTTATATACTTTTTCAGCATTTCCTTCTTCCTTAGAACTTACATAGAATATTTTATTTTCAACGTTCTGTATTATTCCAAGTTTTTTTATTTGGTTAGTAATATGAGTTTTTATTTCTTCAAGAGCTTTTTCTGCCTTTCTATCTGCATGAGTAATAGCAAAAACGATTCTATTGTGAATCATTGAAGGAACATTTTTCAGAAGAAAATCTACTGCAGGCTTATTTAAAGTTCCGTCGGTTCCATTAACACAGAAAATGGCAGCATCAAGATTAGATAAATATGCATAAGTTCGTTCTGCTTCATTTCCACCTACAGAATGAATACCAGGAGTATCAACAAAAACACAACCTTCTGGCAAAACATTACAGGGTTTTACGCGTATACCCAAAGCGTCAACATTTTTAGATTCAGACCATTCAGAAAAACCAACATCACGTCTTCCGTTCGAGTCTTCAACAAAATATTCAAAATCTGTAATGCCTTCTCTCGGTTCTATAAGAGTAATAGCTGTAGTGCAAGGATTTATATCTGTAGGAAGCGTCAAATTAAGCATTGAATTAATCAAACTAGTTTTACCAGTTGAAAACTCACCAATAAAACCTATTTTAACGGTTGGAACAGTTTCTACTTTTTTCAAACGTTCAACAATGCTTTCAACGTTTTGTCGTAAAGCGATTTCTTTGATTGTTTTTTTCATAAATTTCTCCTTTTAACGAAAACATTAGTTCCCATTTCTAAAAATTCTATGGGACGCTCTTTGGGATTCATTTACTCTGATATTGTTAAAATTAAACATATTTTTGGGAAATAATCTTTCAAAAAAAACCACAAACAGATAAAAACAAGAGAAAACAAAACATAAATTGATAAAGGATATTTAATCCGACTCTATCTTCAGCAATGTACATTATTTCAACTTTACCTTTTTGATATAGATTTCTGAAATCTAAATAATCTTTACACGGTATAGTTAGTAATCTCTGATTTAAAATTATTTGGGTATTGTTATGGAAATAGATGAATCGTATATACAGCAAAGAATACTCAAATTAGTCGCAGAAAGCGGTCAATCTGAGCGCAGTTTTAGTGCCAAACTAGGTAGAAGCTATAGTTATCTCGGGAATATAACTTCTGGTCGGGCTTTGCCTTCAATGGGAGATTTTTTGGAAATTTGCAGACTGCTGAAAGTTTCTCCAAAAGACTTTTTTGATTCCAATTCCACAAACCCAGCTTTATTGGACAAAGTTATGAATGATATGAAAGGCCTTAACAATAAAGATATTCTCTTAATAGAATCTTTTATTAAACGTCTAAAAAAGGAATAGCTTTTATTTACTTTAATATCATTATTTTTAGCAATTCCACTTAAGTTGATATTGTCACAATAAACTCCTTATACTAATCATTAAAGTTTAGTATAAGGTATTTTTCATGAAAAAATGTCATTTCAGAAAAGACATTTTTTTAGTTATTCAGCAGGTTTAATCAGTTTCTGAATAACCATACCAGCTAAGGTAAAGCCAAA
>ONIU01000325.1 GCA_900317935.1 uncultured bacterium | reverse complement strand
GGAATCTGTAGATGATTTCTTTAGGTTTTCACCAGCAGTTTCTATTTTCTGACCAACGTTAGAAACTTTATTGAGAGCATTGTCTACTTTATTCAAACCGCTATCTATTTTAGATGTGATATTATCCGTTTTCCCCGTTATCGAACCTATCGCCTCACCAACCGATTTAACAACAGGTTTTACAACGTCTACTACTTTTTTTACAACATCTACACCAGCTTTTATGATTTTACCTATACCGCCAATAACACTACCAAGAGTTTTTGTTATACCAGAAAAAATACCGCTTAAATCAATATTACAGCCAGTAAGAGTTATAGAAATAATGAGCATGAGGCTTAATAAGAAAGAGCCTCGTATTAGTTTTTTGAACATAAATAACCTCCTGTTATTTTCTAAAAAGTATACGAAGGAGGATTTTATTTTGTTGCAAAAAAAATAAAAAATTTTTAGGGTTTTTAAAAAATTAATCTGTAGATATCTTTAACTCTGTGTGCCAGTTCTGATTCAATCTTTTATCATTCCAAAGAGCGTTAAAGTATTCGGGGTAAACAATATCATAAAAATCAGCTAAAATAACATCTTTTTGGTTCTGTCTGAGTTTTTCGCCAATCTTTTTTTTGTTGTAATCACTGGCGTGAAGCACATCTATTAATTGAAGAGTGATTTGGTAATAAAACTGCATCTTGCTGTTGTTGACCTTAGTAGTTATACCAATATCATTGATTTCAAAAAAATTAATGTTTTCAGATAGTACTTTTGAGGTGGTTTTCCCTTTAAAGGTTTCTTCTCTGATTAAACTGAAAGGGGCAGACTCGCCTTCAACTTTGTAGGTGATTAAAGATGGTATGCGGTTATTTACGCCTACTTCAGGATTCTCGAATATTTCACTATAACTTTGATGGATTGGAAAAGAATAAAACTTATAAATATAATTTGGAGCATCACCCTCTTTTTTTAGAATACTGCTGAAGGAATAGTCATTCTCATCAGGCAGTCTAAAACAAGCCATTTTAAGGTCAGCATAAATCTGCTGCAAAACATTTCTGGCTTTTTCTGTTGTTTCAATTCTTAACATTCCTTTTAGAGAAGTATTGGTTCCTGAGCGAAGCAGAATAAATATTGGCCCTATAATGAGAGTTAAACAGATGCAGGCAATCATAAGCTCAACTAACGTAAAAGCCTGGCGATTGTTGTTTTTCAGATTCCTTTTTACCATTTTGGTTTCTCTACAATGTTAGATTCTAATATTACAGATTTTCTACTGAGCCATAGTTCTGCTTTGCTCAAATTCTTAGGAGAAATAGTCACTTTAATGTTGATATATTTGCCGCTTGAGTTGTGAGTCAGGTCAATGCAGCGTTGGAAATTTTCTGCATCTGCAGGGTATTGCAGAGCTATTTTAGGATTAAAGGTTATATTTGTGAATTCGCCGATTTTATATGGAGCAGGGCATAAACTTTTGTTTTTACATATTTCTAAAACAGTATCGTAGCCTAATCCTCTGAACACTTCTATTGGTTCTCTCGCTAGAGAAAAGCATAAAGTTTCGTAGTAGGCATCCATTGAACTCTGGTTAGATGTTTGATTGAGCATTAAAACAGATAAAATTACTATCATCATCATTGCCATGGCAATGATAATTTCCATTAAGGTAAAAGCTTTTCGTTTTATTCTCATTCTTTTTCTATAACTCTTTCGTAAGTTACCCAGTTAGCTATATTCACCTGGTAAACATCTTTTGTAGGGGCTAAAATCTCATCATAAGTGATTTTATGGGTTGTGTTCTTTTTCCAGCCTGTTGTATTCAGTTTGTCTACCGCTAAGGAACCGAAAAGATTCATTGGTTCTTCAGCTATTATTCTGCCTTCCACTCCTTGATTAATTCCATCTCCATCAGGGCCTTTCATGGCTATTAAAGCTGCTTCAATTTTTTTATTAGTTTTTATTCTAATATCACCGTTTCTTGCAAATAATACGGCTATACTGTTCTTTTTATCCTTTTCTATAGCTCCCTTTATTGTTATGCCTCTAGCTATTAAGACCCCACTGCCTTTGATTTTTAATGTGGTGCTTTCATTGCCAAGTTCAACAAGGTTGGAACATTGTATTAAGAACGTTTTCTTTTTTATTATAAATTCCCAATTCTTCTAACTCATCCGGCTTATCATTGTTAATATATCTTTTATTAAAAAGATTGAAATGAGCAAAAGGATACTGAGCTTCTGAAGGTCTGCACCCTCCTGTATACTCTCTGTTGTGAAAATCATCCTGAGATTCAATTGGAGGCTCATCTTTCAATTGATAGGAGTATTCGTTATTGATGAAAGTAAAGGCTCTAGAAGCTATTGATGGCTTATCTTTTGCCTCATCGTCGTGATTCATAACAAATTTATATAGCTCTTCTAAATTAAAATGATTTTTGTTAATATCTAAATTACTAGCTGCATGATATTTAGGATTAAAACATGGAATTTCTTTATTTTTATATTCTTCTACAACATCTGAATTTACAGGCCTAGTTTCTGTTTTTGAGCGAGATTCTCCATCTTTACTTACTGTTACAGAAACTGTAATCCTGCAATTCGATAAATCTAGTTTATAGTAACCAAAATTAAAATACTGTTTTCTAATATCAGAATCTAATATTTCGTCCAATCTTTCTTTTGGTGCAATTTTTATTCCGTCATAAAACTTATACTCGTTATTTGTGACGTATTTAATAGATGTTATAGCATCGCCGGAAGCCGTATCTCTTATTCTTTTTTTGTCTTCATTTTCCCAAAGAATATCTACAATGGGCAATTTTATATATTCAAAAGTTGCTTTATGACCTCTAATAGTTGTTGTTATAGAATCAAGATTAACTCCTTCCTTTGAGGCTTCATTTTGTGCATTAATTGCGTTTTGTTTTTTTATTGTTTGTGTGAAATAAGGGAAAAACTTATCTACAAGGGAAAAACTTATCTACATCTACATCTTGGGCTTCTAGCGAATCCAAAGGAATAACTTTATTCCCATCAGGAATAAAATCTTTGGTTTTATCAGAAATATTTAAATAGGTATAGTGGTCACTGTCTGTTCCAAAGTGAACTTTACCTAGAGTAGGGCCATTGCCTGCATTAATTTCTAATTGAGTATTATCTGGCGGGTTTAAATTAAAACCTAAAACAGCGGTATTTCCGCCAAACTCTTCCTGCCCCTTCCTTATAAACAGAGCATAGTCTAGAACACGACTTCCTGCGTAATTGTCTCTATCTTTCTTGCTTAATAGTGATACTACTTTATAATCGTGATGTCTTACTATTGTACATGCCCCTGGAAACTGGTTTTTGTATTTATCT
>ONIU01000326.1 GCA_900317935.1 uncultured bacterium | reverse complement strand
AAAATTACACTACTTTAATTTGTTTGAAACAATTAGTTTTTATTACTCTCTTCATATCTTATTCCCGAACATATCATATATAATGATTCACCGTATCCGCTATCTGCAAATTCATCTCTTTCAGATTCTGGTAAAGTCAATAAATACTCATTTAAGTCTTTTTCAAGTTTAAAAAGCTGTTCATTTGAGTATCTAGTTGCCATTCGTATTTTATTTATAAATTCATTTAACCTGTAACGTTTTGAGTTAGGGGGTATGTAATTCGTTACATACCGCAAAACAAGATAAATCAGAAATATCAATATTCATGTCATTACAAAGTTTAGAAACAGATTGCTTAACAGGAACAACAGACCAATGACCATTAACTCGATTAGCTTTTATCTTTTTTAAAGATTGAACAAGATCCTTGAAAGAGATGCTTTTTGAACGACCAATATTAGCAATTTCTTCAATTGATTCGATAGTAATCATTAGACCTAAATGATTCAAAAACAACCAAGCTTCCTCAGTATAATTGTTTCGCATAAAAGAAGCCTCTTGATCTAAAGTGCAATCATTTGTTTTGAAAGCCTGTTCTATTATCTGACGCTGCTTAAAAATACTGTACACTTGAAAAGCATTCAAATCCTTTCTGTTAGTTTTTATTGTTATTGTACCCATTTCAGGAGATTTCTTTATTTCATCTTGAATATTGATTGGAACTAAAGAAGCCAACTCGGAATCCGATAATCTTCCTTTTCCATTATTACGACGCTTTTCTTCAACTTGTTTTTTATATGCAGTATTGACATTTTTCTTTTCTGTACGTTTTGTTAAATCACTCAATTCATTAGAATATAAGTGTGAATCAAAAAACAAGTGAATATTGTAATTTTCATTTTCTGTAAAAGAAATACTTTGTATACCTCTGCCATGATAAGAAAAAGCTTCTTCATATCCTCTTACATCAGGGATTTTATCTTTTACATACTTATTTCCTCTTTTCAAAGGAAGAATATAGAGCAGACCACATTTTTCTATATCCTCAATATCCCCCTGGGAAGAAAAAGCTTTGTCTGCGACAAGTGTACAATTATTCTCGTATGCTTCGGATTCATGAATAATATCATGAAATGCTACTGTATCCGGAGTGCTTCCAAGATATTGCTTGTAAAATGCCGGAGCTCCTGTATTTTCTCCAAGAGTAAACATGTACAGTACATTGATTTGAGGTTTGTATCGCATCTTGGAATCATATCCAAGTTCAGCATTTTCCATTGTTTTTGAAGCTGACAGTAATCTGTGTCCATCGCATAAAATAAAAGAATCACCTTGCATTATATCTTCTTGCATAAAGGCTCTTATGGACTCTCTCCGATGTCCTAAACGATTAAGAAAATCGCTGATTGAGCTTTTTGTCAGTGAAATATCCGGATAAATATACGATAGAATACTATCTTCGTAATGCAGCTGAAGTCTCCGAAAACGTGTGTCTTGCGTTAATCGTAATAATACTATTGTATAAATTATCTCCCAAATATCAGGAAAATGCTTTTTTAAACGTTCTCGTATTTTCTCTGTGCGTTCATAAAAATAACGAGTTGCACCTGCTTCAACTACATCATTTTTTTGTTGTATATTTTCATTTCTTGTTTTTGTTTTTTTGGGAACAAACCCATTCTCAGTAATTGTTCCTAACATAGAACCTGATTTCGTTTTAGAACGTTTTAGTTCCTTATCATAATAGTTTATTTTTTCATAAAGATACCAATGTCCGTTGATGTGCTTGATTTCAGTATTCTTTGGCTTGTTAAAACTTTTCACAAAATCAGGTCTCTCGTATTTTAAATTTGACATAATATATACCCCCTATTTTTAGGTCGTATATATTATACCATATTTTTCTTACAATTGCAAGATATTATCTTTATTTGTTCCTTTTATTTACTTTAAACTGTACTTTTTTTCATTTTAATTCATTTGAATTTCAAATTTTTAGTCTTTATACCCCCTAATCGTTGAACGTTACAGATTAATCTGTAACGTTCATCAATTAGGGAGTATATCTTTGATTTTTCCGATAACAAAGCCAAAAGTTTTAAAAATAGCACCCCTAAGCATTAGCCGTATTAGGGTGTGTTAAAATTTAAGTTTTTTCGATGGTTAAGCCATTTTTATCGACTTTACCTCCCTAAAAATCGAACGTTACAGTTTAAAAATAGCTATATATT
>ONIU01000329.1 GCA_900317935.1 uncultured bacterium | reverse complement strand
AGATACAAATAATTTAGCAAGCAATACGCGATTTTTTTCACCACCTGAAAGCACAGAAACTTTGGTTTTTGCCCGTTCTGGAGAGAAAAGAAAATTCTGTAAGTAACCGACAATGTGTTGAGGTTTTCCATTCAAAATAACCTGGTCACTATCAGGGGAAACATTTTCCCAAACGGTTTTATTTTCATCTAACTGTGCACGAAGCTGGTCGAAATACATTATTTGTAGATTTGTCCCCAAATCAATGCTTCCTGAATTCGGTTTAAGTTCCCCAAGCAAAAGCTTAACCAACGTGGTTTTACCACATCCGTTAGCCCCAACAATACCTATTTTATCTCCTCTGACTATTCTGATAGAAAAGTCTTTAATTATCTGCTTTTGACCGTATGAAAAAGAAATATTTTCAGCTTCGATAACTTCATAGCCTGAATCAGCCGATTTCATAAGCTTCATTTTGGCTGTTCCTATTCTTTCTCGGCGCTGCTTGCGTTCTTCACGCATTTTCTTTAAGGCTCTGACACGGCCTTCGTTTCTAGTTCTTCTCGCTTCAATACCTCGCCTTATCCATATTTCTTCCTGAGCAAGCTTCTTATCGAAACGTTCCCAGTCTTTTTCTTCTGCCGCCAAAACATCTGCTTTTCGTCTGAGAAAAGTATCGTAATCACAGTTCCAGTCATATAATCTGCCACGATCTAGTTCTATAATTCTTGTCGCCAACCTTCTGAGTAGCATTCTATCGTGGGTAACAAAGACTAATGTAGTAGAAAGCCTAAGTAGAAAGTCTTCCAACCAGGCAATTGTTTCAATATCAAGATGATTTGTAGGTTCGTCTAACAGCAATACATCTGGTTCACAAACCAAAGCGCCAGCTAGTATAACTCTGCGTTTCTGGCCGCCGGAAAGGCTATCGTAATCCCATTCTCCGTCAACATCCATTTTAGACATTATTTTGCCTATCTGATCCAGACAATTCCAAGCATCATTTTTATCCAAAAGGGCACGACATTCCTCAAGTTTATTATTTTTTTCAGAAGAATACTCAACTTCTAAGGCTTTCTCAGCATTATGGTAATCAATAGCCAGTCTGCCTTTATTCCCCAACCCCTCTGCAATTATTTCGTATGCCTTTTTAGAAAGGTTTTGAGGTATATTCTGAGAAAAATAAGCAACTTTTACCCCCTGCCCTACCTGCACACTTCCAGAATCTGGCTTTAATTCACCAGCTAAAGTTCTCATTAAAGTAGTTTTGCCGACACCGTTACGGCCAAGCAGACAAATACGCTGCCCCTTTTCTATCTGAACATTTAAATCTTCCAATATTTTTGTGCCTGTGAACGAAAGGCTCACATTCTGCATTGATACTAGTGCCATTCTTTTACCCTTTTTGGCTAGAATATTTCCTTTTGAAGTTTATTATAAGCCTTTTCAAGTCTCTGAAAACATTCTGAAGTCTTATCATATTCTGAATTAATATAATAGTTTTCCAGTTCCGATGCCAGTTTTTCTAATTCATATGCAGAAATAGTAGCAGAAGAACCTTTTAAGCTGTGTGCCTGTTCCTTAGCTAGTTCATAATTCTCAGCTTCCACCGCGAAACGTAAAGTTTCAATAATTCCAGGCGCAACGTTATTAAAGGTATTGATTACATTTTTTATTAAAGCTTCATCATTTAAAAGTCTTTTTGTTAAATCAATACGATCAATTACAGAATCACTAATATGAGATAAGCAGGAAGCAATTATCGGTGCAGATTTGTTTTCTATAACTTCTGATTCATTTTTATCTGAAATTGTAAATCTAGAAGTAAACCAGAATTCAGAACCCTTACCAAATTCACTTTCTACTCCAATTCTTCCATTAAAATGTTCAACAATCTGTTTGCTAATTGCAAGACCAAGACCAGTTCCTCCGTATTTTCTTGCTGTAGAGCCATCAGCCTGAACAAAAAGATTAAAGAGTTTTCCAATATCTTTTTTCTCGATACCAATACCGGTATCAGCAACAACAAACATTAAAAGAACATCATCGCCATATCTTTCACTTAGGCTGACGTGAATATCAACACTACCTTTTTCAGTAAATTTAATCGCATTACTGACCAGATTAATTATAACCTGTCTTAAACGGTGCGGATCACCTTTTAAGAACAATGGAACATCGGAATCAATATTACATCTTAATTTAAGGTTCTTCTGAGCAGC
>ONIU01000367.1:1597-2060 GCA_900317935.1 uncultured bacterium | reverse complement strand
GCTAACATTGCAGCAGGAATTATAATTTTATTCATTTTCATAAGCAGTTATTTCAACTCCTAATTTTAAAGTAGCACCGACAGGAGTACCTTTTTTGCCAGTTGAGTCACGATCTTGACCTTCTAACCAGCTGACTAATGTATATCTACGGATTTGGCCCGCGTAGAAATCACCACGTGTATACGTTTTAATAGTTTTTTCATCTTCAAATGAAATAGCTAATGGATGTTCTGCATCTTCAACATAGCCTTCAGTTGTTCTGTTTGGCTTTGCGGAGATGAATTCACGTTTGGTTTGATTGTTGTTAATGTCAATATTTGTACCATCTGAGTTGGCCATTTCTTTGGCAAAAACATCGACGTTGTGTAGACCTGAATTATTAGTGTCATTAACGTCATTTTCAAAAACCATTACTCGAAGAGTATCATCTAATGTTCTTCCAGTACCATCTGTGGATTGCGTG
>ONIU01000367.1:0-1586 GCA_900317935.1 uncultured bacterium | reverse complement strand
AATGTTCTTCCAGTACCATCTGTGGATTGCGTGCATTCGACAAGATTAATCTTCATGTCGTACTGTGCCGCTTTACTCCCTAAATTACCCACATAGAATGTGTACTTAAAGTAAGATAGATACTTCCTAGTAGACTTAACGTTACCATCTTTATCTCTAATGACGACATCGTGTTCACCCTTGTCATAAGGGATTTCTTCATCATCTAATTCAGTGTTCTTAATGTATTCATAGGTGTATTCATCAAAGAGATTCAACTTATCAATACGTAAATAAGATGTTGGATTAGTGAATGCCACTTCGTCTGAAAGAGACAACTTCACGGAAGAGCTAACTAAAGAAATAGTAAATGTACCGGTGTATTGTCCGAGGAAAGAGATGATATGATGATCAATGCAGTGATGCCGACTGAACAGACAAAACTGACGATCGCCGCGATCTTTCTTCTTCTACGTCTTTTTACCAAAATATGATCGTACATAGTCCTTCTTTCTTACCCTGTCAGTAGTTGTTTTTCTTTTTTGTCCCAATGAGGTCAGAAATCAAAAGCCAGTTGCCTATCATCCATTACAATGGCGGGATTTCATTCCCCTAAGGCAACTGGCTATCTTTTGTAAGAAAATATAAAACCTCAACAGAATTGATCCATTGAGGTTGCTGGCTATCTTATAAAGACCCTATAGTTTTGCGTCGCCGGATTGCTCCGGTTTTGCCTTTAACTCGAGTTTAATTTACCACCGATTTTTTATTAGTGCAAATATTTTTTTATATTTTTTTAAAATCTTTTGATTAAAGAAAAAAGCGCGGACGCGCAATTTTCTTAGTTGTTATCTTTATTTCCGAGATCTTTGAGGAGCTCTTGTCTGAGTGCTTCTTTTTGCTCTTCGGTAAGATCATCTAATTGAGCAGGTTGCTTACCACTGGTCTTCTTAACGTAGAAAATCAAGCCGATTACGTTACCTGCCAAGAGAACAAATAAAGGGATAACAAATGCCACTAAGTAAACTGTTGGGTTTTGCAACAAATATTTAATCAACGGCATGTTATTGGAATTATTTATTGCCTCATTTAATGTTGCTGACGGAATAACCTTCGCTAGTATTAAAATACTAATTACAAAAAGGAAGATGGTTACACCAACATCCAACACTAGACCAGCAATGATTAAAGGTTTTTTGAAATTTTTCATATTTACTAACACCGATTAGGTATATGCGAGGTTATTTTATAATATTTCCTAATAAATACAAAGCGTTTTTTATATACGTTACACGTAAAAATATAATTTTTGAAGGTTAATAATTATTTTAGAGATTTTCGGTTATTTGAAGCAAAATACCTGGATTAAACTATTGAACAGATTTTGTTTCAACGTCATGTCTCAAGCCTGATAAGTGATCCACCACTTTTCTCTAATTTTCATTAATATTAATATTTTTTGCAAGTTTTATACTTCGTATACAAAAATAATGTTTGACTATTTTTCTGATTTTTTTCTATACTATTTGTGCAAAGCGAAAGCTGTAGGGATGTCCCAATTCTTATAGCGACAAGTGATGCAAATTGCTATCATCCACTCAGTTTAG
>ONIU01000331.1 GCA_900317935.1 uncultured bacterium | reverse complement strand
TTTCTTTGGGTTTATCACCAGAAGAACTGCCAGAAGTTGGAATTTTTTCTGCATCAACAGCTTCTTTAGTTGGAAGAGAAGCTTCTTGACCGCTTGTAATCTTTACTAAGCTTTCTTTAAAATCACTATAAGGGAAATTAACTACATTCGCAAAATCGCTATCTTTTTTATAATTTGATTCAGCTGATTTTGATATAAAGTTATTAAAACTCTTGTCTGTTGGGTTATTTGCAAGCCAAGCATCATAAGCCAAAGTCTTGTAACTAGTATAAATATTTACATCAAAAGAAGCACCACTAGTAATACTAGCTATACCAATATGATTTTGGAGCAATACTTTTTCATTAGCTCCTTCTCCAGATAAAACATTAAATCTATAATCGAAATTTTTACCTAGATCAAAATTAGCTACATAGTTACCATCTTTTAATGAGGCATCTTTTGTAATCTGTTGAACGCCACTAACTATTGTACCTATTTTATTATCATAAGGAACAGCACGTATTCTTAGAGATTGAACAGTTTGAACAGCTCTAGCATTTGAAATATTAGTGAATTTTAACATTAGCTGTAGTTGGTGGAATCGGGTCACTGCTGCTTCCTCCGCCACCACAAGCGGTTAAAGAACAAATAGTAATTACTAAAAATATAGCAATTAAAGATTTAAAAAACAAATTTTTCATCACAAAACCTCCAATTTTTTTGATATTAGAGACAAATAATATAATTTCAGTAGTCTTAATAATACTTTTTCTTTGTATTACTAAGCCACAGAATCCTATATTATAAATCTCAATAGAAATGTGAATACTTCATAAAAATCAATCTTATAGCAAAGATTTCTGCTTAATGTACCTCATTTCGGGGGAATAATGTTACTGTAAAAAGGTGGAAAAGTCAATTTTAATCTAGGTTTTACGGGAAAATCCTGTGCAGGTTTTTGCTGTTTTGTAATCAGATATTATCTAGTTAAACAAAGTAAAATCCCTATTAGCCTTCCTATTCTTTACGGGGCAAAATACTCCCTTTTATTGCCTAGAAATATAGAATATGCTAGACTTAAAATGAGGTAAGTAAGATGGGCATATATGTAAATCCGAATAACGATCTTTTTAAGAAAGCTTTAAATTCCAAAATTTATGTTGATAAATCTGGAATGATAGAAGTTACTAATAATTTGCTAGATACAGAACAAAACTGTATGTGTATCAGCAGACCAAGACGTTTTGGCAAGTCTATGGGTATAAACCTGTTAATTGCTTATTATAGCAAAGGTTGTGATTCAAAAGAATTGTTTGCCAATTTGAAAATAGCCCAGAATCCTGATTTTGAGAAACATTTGAATAAATACAATGTCATTTGGCTTAACCTACCTAATTTTAAACAGCCTGGAAAAGGGGCAGAAACAATTTTGCCTCTTATGACTAAACTTTTAAAAAAGGAATTAAAACAAGAATTCCCAGATGTATCTGTCGAAGAAGATTATCCTTTACAGATTATTCTTTCCGAAATATATAATCAAAAGAAAGAAAAATTTATTATTTTAATAGATGAATGGGATTTTATTTTTCGTGAGAGCACAAATACAAAGATACAGGAAGAATATGTAGATTTTTTACGAATACTTTTTAAAGATAGACCTTATGTAAAACTTGCCTATATCACAGGAATACTTCCTGTAAAAAGGTATAATACTCAATCCGCATTAAATAATTTTATAGAATATTCAATGATTATTCCTAGAAATTTGGCTGAGTATTTCGGCTTTACAGAAGAAGAAGTAAAGGCATTGTGTAAAAATCTTAACAGAGATTTTGACGAAATAAAAGCGTGGTATGATGGTTATTTGATGCCTAATAATGTACATTTGTATAATCCATGTTCTGTTGTTCAAGCTATGGATGGTGGAAAATTGCAAGGTTACTGGGTTGCCACATCTTCTTTCGAAGCGTTAAGAATACCTATTAATTTAAACATAGATGGTATCAGAGAGAGTGTTCTTGAAATGATGGGCGGAGCAAGAATAATGGCTGATGTTTCTGATTTTCAATGTGATACAGATGCTATTGAATCACGTGATCAGGCTCAGAAAATGAAGAAGTATTTATTCCTAACCGTGAAATCAAGGGTGAATTTGATAAATCTATTAAATTAAGCGAATGGAAAGAAGTTATCAGAGCTTTGAATAATTCTGATAAACTTTTAAAGGCCACTTGGAATTGTGATGAAAAAGCTGTTGCGAAATATATAGAACAGGCTCACCAGGATATTTCTTCTATTCTAGGTTATAATAATGAAGAAACTTTGCGAAGTGTTGTTTCTATCGCTTATTACACCGCAATACGTTTTTATCAGTTTATTAAAGAGTTTCCATCAGGTAAAGGCTTTGCCGATATGGCCTTTTTGCCTTATAAGCATGTAAACAAGCCATTAATAGTTATAGAATTAAAACATAACAAATCACCAGAATCTGCTATAGCACAGATAAAAGAAAAGAAATATTCTGAATCTCTACAAAAATATTCAGGTGACATACTGTTAGTTGGTATTACCTATGATGATGATAAAAAGCATTATTGTAAGATTGAAAAGCTCACAAAACTCTGAAAGAGTTTTGTGAGCTATGTTTATCGACAAATATTTATTTTTCAGCAAGTTAAGGAAGCTTTATTGTTTTTTCAAGAATTATTCTATTAACAAAATTCTCCGTCACCCATACCGAATTGAGATAAAGAACCGTCTTTTGCCTGAACACAAATATACTGCATAAGCTCATCGCTAGAATTTTCCAAAGTTCTGATTGCTGTTGGAGCAACTTTTATTACTGTTCCTTCTTTTACATTAATATCATTACCATCAACAGTAAAAATGCCTTTGCCTTTTAAGAAAATATAAACTTCTTCATTTTGTTTGTGCTTGTGGTTAAATGGTAATTTGCCTTTAGGCATAACACTGACTGAAATTTCACAGGAAGTTAATCCTAATTCGTCATGAAGAAAGGCTTTACCATTTTCACGATTAATAATACTTTCTAATGAACCTAAATCTAATGTTTTGTAATTTGCCATATTTTACTCCTATATTTTTATTATTTTAAATAATTATATAATTATTTAATAGACAGATTTTTAACCATTTTAACTAGTAACGAATCTAATAAATAAGCTTCTTTTTCTGTGAAATTATTATAAAGTAAATCATTTAACTCTTTTGAAATTTGTTCAAAAATAGGTTTCAATTTTTTACCTTTATCTGTTAAAGCTATAAGTGTATTTCTATTATCTTGAGAAGATTTTTCACGAGTTACAAAACCATTTTCTTCAAGTTTATCTATTAAAACGGTAAGGGTTGCTTTAGTTCGATGTATTTTATCGGCAATGTCTTTCATTGTCGAATTATCTTGTTTATATAAAACAAAAAGAACATCTCCATGAGATGGGGCTAGGTTGGTTAAGCCATATTCTTTTAGTTTCCTTATAATAAATGAGTTACCTATTTCTCTAATTCTTGAAGTTAGTGATAATGCAGATTTATTTTCCATAAACACATTATAGTTAGATGCCTAACCAAAGTCAAATAGTTTATTATTTAATTAAGTTTTTTTATTCCATATCATAATTGCAAACTATTACCTCTTATTGCCTATAAAACAGGAATATGCTAAACTTATAAATGAGGTAAGCAAGATGGGCATATATGTAAATCCAAATAATGATGGTTTAAAACAATCTTTAAATTCTAAGATTTATGTTGATAAATCTGGAATGATAGAAGTTACTAATAGTTTACTTGATACTCGTCAAAACTGTATGTGTATCAGCAGACCTAGACGATTTGGCAAGTCTATGAACATAGATTTGTTGATTGCTTATTACAGCAAAGGTTGCGATTCAAAAGATTTATTTGCCAATTTGAAAATAGCCCAGAATCCAGATTTTGAGAAACATTTGAATAAATACAATGTGATTTGGTTGAATCTCCCAAAGTTTAAAGAACCAGATAGCGGAATTGAAACAGTGCTACCTTTAATGGTCAAATTACTGAAAAAAGATTTAAAAAAAGAATTTCCAAATGTTGATATTCAAGAGAAATATCCTTTACAAATTATTCTGTCTGAAATTTATGAACAGACAAAAGAAAAATTTATTGTTTTAATTGATGAATGGGATTTTATTTTCAGAGAATCTACCAACACAAAATTGCAGGAAGAATATGTAGATTTTCTGAGAGCTTTATTTAAAGATAGTCCATTTATAAAACTTGCCTATATC
>ONIU01000333.1 GCA_900317935.1 uncultured bacterium | reverse complement strand
CAGGACCGTTAAGCAAATCTTCTTTGGTAATATCGTGGTAGTTCATTACATGCTCACCCGGTCTTTGATTTCTTCCATTTTAGCGGCATTGAGTCTAGTGTCGCCTTTTACTCTTGAATAAGAAAGATAGCCGTTCATTCTGTCTATTTTGGTCAGGTTTTTGCTACCACACTTAGTGCAAGAATCCATATTCAACTCATGATGTCCGCAATCATCGCAGTAAGACAATGAAAGATTGACACCTTCGTAGAAACCTTTTTCCATTGCTCTCAGAATTAAGGTTTCAACAGCCTTTGTATTATAGGAAATCGGGTATCGGACATACTGAATCTTGCCACCGTTTAAAAGTTCCCAGAATCTGCCTTCCAAATCCTGTTTTGTAATAGGGCCTATCTTTTCTGTAACATGGCAGTGGAAAGAATTTGAAACGTAGCCTCTGTCAGAAACCTTGTCTACAATTCCATAAAGCTTTCTAAATTGTTCAATCTGCAAACCGCAAAGGCTTTCGGCTGGGGTTCCGTAGATTGCATAAAGATTGCCGTCTTTTTCCTTGAATTCAGCAATTTTCTTATTGATGTATTTCATCACTTCCAGAGCAAAATTACCGTCTTCAGCAATAGATTTGCCGTTGTAAAGTTCCTGTAGTTCATTTAAGGCTGTTATGCCGAAAGAAGCTGTTGCAGCTTTCAATACAGGTTTAATCTTATCGTGGAAATTCAGATGACCGCCTAAGAAGCCGCCTTCACAAAATGCTAACGGGTTGATTGAGGCTCTCATTTCGCCAAGATAAGCGTAGGTTCTTATATGTATCTGCCTGATCATTTCAAGGTAGTAATCAAGAACTTCGTAGAAATCTTTGCCTTCTTTTTTGGCTTTAGCAAGAATCATTGGCAGGTGTAGGCTAATAGCACCAATGTTGAATCTGCCAACGAATACAGGTTTATCGTCATCGTCTGCAGGCTTCATTCCGCCTCTTTCAAACCAGGGTGACAAGAAAGCTCTGCATCCCATTGGGGAAATAACTCTTTTGTATTTCTTATACATACTGGCTATGTAGCCTTCGCCTGTCATAGAAAGCCAATCTGGATACATGGCTTTTTTAGAACATTCAACGCCAGCGTGGAAGAGTTCTTCTAGTTCACAGCCTTTTCCGTGCAGGTCTTTGTCGAACAAGAATACAATTTTGGGGAACAAAACAGGCTTTTTATTTTCTTTCTTGCCCTGACCGCCTTTTCTGACTTCAAGCATCTGTAAGGAAGCCATTTTTTCAAACTTGCCTGTGCCTAGCCCCATTGTCATTGTAATAAATGGGTAGTCACCACGGCTTGAGGCAACAGAATTGAATTTGTATTCCCAACCCTGAAAACCGTCATGAAAATCTTTTTCAACGTCTTTTAATGCTTCTTTATCAGCAATTTCTTCTGAAACGCCCATTGCAAGATACTTATTATACTTCATTTCATAAGTCTTCTGGGCATAGGGTGCCAGTATTTTATCGACTTCTGGAACAGTAAAGCCGCCGTATTGCTGACTAGCAGCAGCGATTACAACATCGCCTATAACGTCAAAAGCTACTTCTAAGCTCTTGGGTTCGTTATACCAGAGATTACCCATTTCGAAGCCGCCTTTTAAAACGCTTGCCATATCAAAAAGACAGCAGTTTGTTGTATCACGTCTGGCTGACATGTCATGAATATAGATGTAGCCTTCTTTTGCGGCCTGTAATTCTGGAACTGTTAAAAAGAATTTTTTGTATAATTCCTTATTAAGTTCATTAAAAATAAGTGAGCGCTTGGTAGAAACCAGTGCAGAATCAGCATTAGAGTTTTCCTTGTCGCCGATATACATGATTTTCTGGCTTCTCTGATAGACTTTATCAAGCATTTGAACAAAGTCTATTTTATAGTTTCTGTAATTTCTATAGCTATTGGCAACTATAGGATTAACCTTTTCAAGCACTGATTCAACAATACAGTGCATAGTGCTGATTTCTATTTTGTTTGTTTTCAGGCTTAATACGCTTGAATTAACAAGATTACAGATTTTATCGATATCTTCTTGGGTAAAGTCAATCAACATTCTTGCTGCAGATTTTTTTACAGCGCTGACAACTTTCTGTACATCGTAACCCTCGCATGTACCATCTTTTTTTACCATTGATAAATGAGAA
>ONIU01000334.1 GCA_900317935.1 uncultured bacterium | reverse complement strand
TTCTTCGGTTTTTATACGGTCACCTTCATAAATAACCGTATCTAAGTCTACAAATTCATAAGAATCGTCTTCTTCAGAATCGGGTCTGATTTTTACTTCACCATAAAAATCATTGAACCTTATCTTAGAGTCTTTTTTATCTGCTGCGTGAGCGGCAGGAATATTGTAAACTGGCAATAACTGAGCTATTACCAAAAGAAGTACTATAACTCTTTTTATAAATTCTTTTAAGAACTTTTTCATTTTACTCCCTCATTATTCTATATTATTTTATTGTCCAAGAAGACCTTCTAACTGATTCTTAAGATCTTCCACACAGGATGAAAGTTCTGAAGCTTCGCTATCAATTTCAGTCATAGCCTGTTCAATTTTTTCCCAAGATTCCTTAACTTCATTGTATTCTGAAGTCTTAAACTTGGATTGGGCAAATTCTCTTTCCATCTGTGTATACATTCTGTTGGCCTTAGTATAAACTCTGCGCATTCTATCGTAACTGGCAAGAGTTCTTGTTACAGATTCAACATAACGTTTCTGGGTATCTGTTGAAGCACCTTCTATTGCCTTATATTCTCTCAGATACTTTCTAATATTGCTGGCAAAATCAGGAACATTGTTTTCAAAGTCATTCATCTGCTTCAAAGTATCTGTTTTAATTTCAGGAACAGAAGAATAATCTCTAATTGTTTTTTCAATTTTTAAAGAAACAGAATCATATTGTTTATTCAAAGCATCTGCTAAAAGTATTCCTACTTCATCAGCTTTTATAATTGATCTATACTTTTGGATTTCTTGTAACAATGCTTCACATCTGGAAACAGCATCTTTGAAATCATTATAAGAAGATTCATCAGTTATTTCTTTTACAATATCTTCCAGTTCTCTATTAGCATCTTCAAGAGCATCTTTGATTTCCTTAGCCTTTTCAGCCATTAAACTTAATGAATCTTTAACATTGATTCCAAGTTTTTCTTCAATTATATCAGCATATCCAGACAAAGCATCTAAAGACTGACTGAAATTATTCATAGCTGTATTAGCATTTTTAATGGCTTCAGCAGCAGCTTCTTTGTCTTCTAATAACTCAGATTTGTCAGCTATTCTTTGAGACAATACATTTATGCAGCTATTTACTTCCACATAAATACTTACAAAACGTTTGCCTTCTTCTAAGGCCTTTTTAAAAGCATCAGCAGCCTGTTTTATCATGTCAGAGGAAGTATTGCTATTGGTAATCTTTTTAATAGAATCAAGTGCATTATCTAAAGCTTTTTTTGCGTCGTTGATTTGTCCGGTCTGTCCGTTCAATTTATCAATAATCTGCTTAGTAGACTGCTTTTCATTCATCTTATTTAAACTATCTTGTAATTCACTTTTAACGTCATCACTAATTTGCTGTTCAGTAACATTTCCTTTACTGTCTACTATTACAGACATACCAGCAGGAATATTATGTGTTTGCAAAGTTAATCTTGAAGTAAGGACTACGTTACCTTTTGTTACTGAAACTTTACTTACAATTTCGTTATTATTGTTGTTATTGATATCACCTGGGTTAAATCGTTCAATATTTTTAGGATTTATACCCGCTTTCTTCAGTTCTTTTACCAATTTCTTAAATTCTGCTTTTGGCATTTTAGCAGGAACTTTTACTTTATATCCTTTTTTATTTAGTTTTTTTATTTTTTTTAAATCACTTTTCGTAAGTTTTTTTACTATTACATTGTTTTTATTTACTATTACATTGTTTTTCTTTACTTTTACAGCTTTTGCTGCCACATTTTTATTAACAGAATCATTTTTTCTATTAATTTTACTAACACTAAACTCTTTACCACCTACAATCACTTTCGTCTTTGTGGAAGATGATGTATTCTTGCCTATATGCGGAACAGCTATTGTTTTGGGATTATTCGTAGTAAATGTTGCAACGACAACATTACCAGAGTTAGTAACTTTTTCTCCTATTTCATCATTATTTGATTGGCCATTGTTATTAGACTGGTCATCATTATTATTTGATTGACCATTGTTATCGGTCTGGTCATCATCATTATTTGATTGACCATTGTTATTAGACTGGTCATCATTATTATTTTGTTATTAGACTGGTCATCATTATTATTTGATTGGCCATTGTTATTAGACTGGTCATCATTATTATTTGATTGGCCATTGTTATTAGACTGGTCATCATCATTCTTTGATTGGCCATTGTTATCGGTCTGGTCATCATCATCATCATCGTTGCCAGAATCAAGGTCATCAATGCCATCAATATAAATACTGTTGTCATCTGAATTATTGTCTTCTGAATTATTGCCTTTTTGAGGAACAACTTGTTCTTCAAACTTTACAGTAGTTCCATTTATACCACAGACACACTGGCTCATTTCTACTTCGAGAGATTTACCTTCAGCCATCTTTTTTATGTTGCCCCACATACTGCCGGCAAGCATTTCAATCTTGCTGACGTTGCCTTCATCTGTGTGGATAATGAGGGTGCTTTCTGGTTTTATTACATAGGTGCTCATATCTTCTAAGCCAAGTATAGCACCAGAATCTTCTTCGGTTTTTATACGATCGCCTTCATAAATAACCGTATCTAAGTCAACAAATTCGTAAGAATCGTCTTCTTCAGCATCAGGTCTGATCTTTACTTCACCATAAAAATCATTGAACCTTATCTTAGAGTCTATTTTATCTGCTGCGTAAACTGGAATTTCGCAAACAGGCAATAACTGAGCTACTACCAAAAGAAGCACTACAATTCTTTTTATAAATAATTTCATATTACTTCCTCATTGTTTAATATAAACAAAGACTTTTTACAGTTTAACATCATAATCTAACATGAGGGGGGAAAAAGCGCAAGAAAATTCAAGAGCCCTGTTAGGGCTCTTTTATTTTCTTGCGCTTGGTTTTTGGGGTTTTTGGTTTTTAGAGGCTTACGCCTCTCTTGTTTTTATTGTTTAATCTAAGTGGGACGAGGCTAAAGCCTCTGTGGGACGATTGCTGCCGCAATCTGTGAGACAGCGACTGACGTCGCTTGTGAGAATTGTTGGAAGGGTGTAGAGAGAAGACCCCCTCAGTCACTTCGTGACAGCTCCCCCAGCAATTTTTTCAAAATTCTGGGGGCGCGTCTTCTGTGTCACGAAGATCTGCCCCCGGTATTGCCGGGGGAAGTGTCAGCGTCAGATGACGAAAGGGGTCTTTCTCTAAGCTCTGTTGCTCTCTTCGTCTACGCAATGCTTCGCATTGCTCCCCCTTCAGTCACTTCGTGACAGCTTCCCCGCAAAGCGGGGCAGCATCGGTTTTACTAATAACCGAGATTATACTGCTGTAGAAGGGCGGCTGTTTCTCTTGGGTCGACAACATAACCCAAGAAGTCGCCGCGGATTTGCCCATCAAGGGGATCGCCCAATACTTCGGAACGGTTATATTCATCTTCGCCTTTGAGTTTGAACTTAGCAAAGCCGATGACCTGAACAGAATTTTTCAAGCTATCCATATAAATGTCTGAAGGAGTATACTTGGATTCCAAGTCATCGTAGCCAGCAGCTCCAAAGTTATGCTGTCCGACTTTCAAGTCATAAATTGTGTAATCGCCAGTTTCAATTTCCTGATCGCTATTAGCGTTGGCATTGTTGGCAACTTCTTTCTGATATGACTGAACAGTATCAGGAACACCGACTATCGGCACAACAACGATAGTATTAGGAGTATAACTGGCAAGTTCTTTTTTTCCTGTAATAACCATCATATTCTCTGCAGATTCGGTAGAATATATACTATTATCAGTGGAAACAATGTCAGCAAAGTTTACTGGCGAATCGAAACCGTAAAGCATATATTTTGAGTAGTCGGCACTGCTTCTGTTTCCATCGTTATCTAAATCGACACAGCCAAACTGGTATTTGGTTCTGCCCACATAATGTGTTCCTACGCTTGTTTCCTTATCTGATGTCGAACCGTAAAGAATGTTATTTAGAACAAGACGCTT
>ONIU01000336.1 GCA_900317935.1 uncultured bacterium | reverse complement strand
AGACAGTATTAGTTATTGTCAGCCTCTGAGAGCCTCGGAAAGAGACGTGGCAATCTAGTTTTCTCTTAACTTCTGTTTCAATAATTATTGCATAACCATAATTTCTTTAAAATTATTTAACTCTTCTTTTCTTGCTGCTTGTTCTTTTTCGGATGAAACAGAAATAGGAAATAAAGAAGCAAATATGTTTCCAGAATAAGCATCAAGATAATCACCTAAAAATATGATTTTATCTAAGGAATCGACTTTTTCCTTCGCTTCTTTCCAAAAATCTTTGCCATGAACATCAGGAATAACAGCTATTTTGTTCAACTTATCCATTTTTACTCTCCTCTTTTAAGATTTGGTAAAAACAATAACTTTCTTAGAGAAGATTTATTTAAGTTTTATTTTTGCTTCATTCCAGCAGCCAATCTATCAGATTCAAAGCTTTAATGCCGTTGAAAGAATTAATAAAGCTTCTGTCTAACGATAATATTATTTTTTCGTAGTTATCTTTAATAGCCTGAAGCGGGCGCAGTTCACGTTCGGCAACTTCTGGCGAAATCATGCTTTCTGTGACTTGAATATATATCTTTTCACTGGCTTTTTCTGCAACAAAATCTACTTCTTTATCGCCAATTTTCCCTATATATACTTTATAATTTCTGCGAAGTAGCTCTAAGAAAACAATATTTTCTAAAATATGCCCTCTGTCTGCCTCTCTGTAACCTAGAAGTAAATTGCGAAACCCTAAATCTATTATGTAATTTTTATCTAGGGTTTTCAAAAGTTGTCTGCCTTTAACATCGTATCTTCCAACAGAATAAAAGAAAAATGAGTTCCTCAAATAACTTATATATTTTTCAACTGTTTTTCCAGCTATGTTATTTTTGCCATTATTCTTATTGATACTTCCTTCTGTCGACAAAACATTGCCAATATTGTTCGGAGAAGTAATACTGCCAATATTTGAACATAGATACTTTATTATTTTCTGTAAAGTATTCTGATCAACCGAATTAACTCGCTGTAAAATATCTTTGAGAATTACAGTCGAATATATGCCTTCCAAAACCTGATTGCTTCTTACTTCATTAAAATCATATTCTCTTAATACAGGCATTCCGCCAAATTGTAGATATTTTTGGAATTTTTCTTCATTAGTAACATTGGCTGGGTATTTATAGAAATCTAGAAATTCCTTGAAAGACAAAGGCATTATGCATATTTCAACATACCTTCCTGAAAGAAGAGTTGAAAACTCTGTTGAAAGCAAATAAGCATTAGAACCTGTTATATAAATATCAACATCAAAATCTATTCTGAAAGATTCTATAGCTTTTTCCCAATGCTCAATTGATTGCAATTCATCAAAGATGAGATAAGTTTTCCCTTTTTTAGCAATTTTACGACTTACATAATCATAAAGGGAAATATAGTCTTTAAGGTCTCTATATTTTAGTGATTCAAGATTAATATGAATTATGTTGCTTTTTTTTATGCCATTTTTTAGGAGATAGTCATGGAACAAATCTAGAATTGATGATTTTCCGCAACGTCGTATACCTGTAATGATTTTAATTAAATCTTTGTCTTTGTGCTGTATTAATTGCTCTAGATATATAGGTCTGTTTATTAGTTCTGACATGGCTATCCTTCTTTAGATATTAGAGACATAAGATAAGAATAAAGATGTTATATATAGAATTTAAACTATTCTTAACAAAAAAACAATACTTTCTGACTTTAAGATCAGAAAGTATTGAAAATTTTAAAGTTTTAGACTTACGATTCTAAAATTCCATAAGATTTGTTGCTGTCGATTTAATCAAGAACTTTTTAATGCAAATCTTGAATAATACAGTTATTTTAATAAAATGTGACGTTTTTTATTAAAAGTGACTCATAAAATGTGAAAAAACTTTAAAAACATGCTATTATTTTGTGAAAAGGATATATTATAAGTATTTAAGACGCAAAATAGATGAATTCTTAATTAATTGGAAAAACAGCCAGATAGGAAGCCGTTAATAATAAAAGGAGCCAGACAGACCGGGAAAACATACTCTATTCTGCATTTTATTGAAAACAACTATAAGAATA
>ONIU01000360.1 GCA_900317935.1 uncultured bacterium | reverse complement strand
GAAATTTGCTCATGCAGTATCTAAACTTCTTGAATTGGGTCCTAAGAGAATAGTTGTAAAACTAGGTGAATTGGGAGCTATGATGGCAACAAAAGAATCCAGATTCTTTGTTCCTGCTTTTCCAATTCTTAATATAACTGACCCAACTGGTGCTGGCGATTCTTTTGCTGGTGGCTTTATGGGAAGTCTTGCAAAATTTGGTGATTATTCTGAAAAGGGTTTCAGAAAGAGCATGTTATACGGTTCTGCAATGGGTTCACTGACTGTTGAAAATTTTAGCGTTGAAACATACGAAAATCTGGACCCTAAACTAATAGAAGAAAGATTCCAAGCTCTAAAAGAAATGGTAACAATTTTTGATTAAATAGTTATTATTTAAAATGTCCCCTTTTTCAAAGGGGAAAGATTGCGTTAGCAATCTAGGGGATTTTTAAGAAGTTTATTAAACAGTAGAAAGTTGAGTCCGAAGACTGTTTGGATATTAAAAATCTCCCTGTCATGCCTAATGTGCATGACATCCCTCTTTGTTAAAGAGGGTCTTATTTTGATTATATCAACAATTTTATATAATTAAAGCAATGTCTCATCAATAAAAGGAAAAGTTTTCGTTTGCTCTGTTACTATGAACACAGATGAACTATTAGATTTATTGCGAAATTCCCCTAAAAATGAGGGGTTGTTTAATCCTTGGTGGGAAAACGACCCAGAAAACGATGATTTCAGTAATTCATATGAAATCAGACAGCATCAGCTTAAAGCTTATTTAGGTGAACGCTTAGGAAAAGCCCATATCTTGCTTGTTGGTGAAGCCATGGGTTATCAGGGCGGCCATTTCAGTGGTATTGCCATGACTTCTGAACGAATGCTTCTGGGGCATATGACTAAAAAGGGAATTAAACCTGAAGATGTTTTTATTTCGTTGCTGCCAAGCAGAACCAGCAAAGAAGAAGTTCGCAAAGACGGCTTTAATGAGCCTACAGCAACTATTGTCTGGGAACATCTTCTCGCTTCCGGCTTAGACCCGTATTCTTTTATTATCTGGAACTCGCTTCCCTGGCACCCATTTAATACCGAAAAAGGCATGCTTTCCAACAGAACTCCAAAAGATTCTGAATTGGCGGCCGGCCGCAAAATTCTGAAGGTTGTTATTGATATGGTTCAGCCTTCTTCTATTATTGCTGTAGGCGAAAAAGCAGCTATTCAAATGGAAGAGTTAGGTGTTCCCTATAAGAAAGTCAGACACCCGGCTAATGGTGGCGCAAAGCTTTTCCGCCAGCAAATATCAGAGATACTAAATCTAAGAGCCTAGAACAATAATATTTTTATTGAAACTTTTATTTTGACTCTAGTATATTTATTTAAAATATTACAGGGTGCTTCATATATAAATTTATAAATCAATCTACGGTAAAATAAATGAAAAATATTATTATTCTGTTTTTCTCAATAGTATTTTTATTGTTTTATATACTTAGTTCTGACAATACAGATAATAATAAAAATGTTATCAAAATATATTCTAATACGAATTCTATTGAAAATACCATTTGGCTTGAAAAGACGGCTAAAAAAGCTGGTTTTGATATAAAAATAGATGACCAAACAGTTTTAAGGGGAGATGCTGCAGTTGTACAAGCTGCAAATGAAAACAGAGATGGAGATATTATTTTTGGCTTAAATGAAACCAGATGGTCCCATATAGTAAACGGTTCTTATCCTAATCTTTCTTTATTAGATTGGAAGCCTACATGGGCAAACAAGGTTGGAAATTATTTATATGATAATAAAGCATATGGCTTAGTTGTTCAAAACATTCTTATGCTTTACAGAACTGATGAGCTAGGAACAAATGGAAAAAAATTATCTTTTGAGCATTGGGCTGATATTGTAAATTGTGGATATAAATGGTACAGACAAGGTAAAGTTGGTGGAACCACTAATTCAAATATAAACAAAAATAAAGGAAAAGTTCAAGTATCAACTTACTATTCTTCCTCTTTATATGGCAAAATAGATAATGCCGCACATAACTCTGATAATCCTTTAAGGGGTACATCCAAACCAATAAATTGGAATTTGGTAGATATAAAAGACGGCTCATATTATGTAGCTGAATATATAGGAATTTTAGACAGGAAAGACAGAACCAAAGAAGAAACAGAAAAAGTAAAAGCATTTGCAGAATGGTTCGGATCCGCTCAAACTCAGGCAGAGTTTGCTGAAGAATTTGATACCTATCCTTGTAATATAGATGCAGTAGGTATGGTATACGATGAAATACCTCAAATTTATTTATTAAAGAATTGTGCATTTGA
>ONIU01000337.1 GCA_900317935.1 uncultured bacterium | reverse complement strand
TCCAGTGTTCAGAGTTTCTTGTTATCTGTTTGCCCCCGAAAGATGCTGCTTGCAATATTGTATATAATTCAGCTTCATGCTCGATAGGCTTTTTAATCAGATTTTCAAAGTATTCCTTATATTTAAACTTATCTTCCGGCAAATCATCAATATACTGTCTAAACAGTTCAATATTGAATGTTCCAGAGCCGATTGCATTCCAGAAAACACCCCAAGAACTTGCATCGCACATAATAATATTTTCAGGTTTCACCCCAAAATTCGCTAATTGTATTGAAATTGCACCCGAACCGCAGCAAAAATCAAAGAACTTTGTTCTATCATCTGCATTTTCAATCAAAATATCACAAATTTGCTTTGCAAGACGCTGTTTTCCGCCTTGATATGAGCATGGTGGAAGTAATTTCATTAAAAATCCTAAAAAATATTAATTATTAGTATATATTATATATATAAAACTATAAAAATAAAATTTTCTATTCAAAAATTATCTGTTTTCAAGTGCATTTCAATGGGGAAAAGTGGGTTTATGTGGGAAAACTGCTCAAAGTGTTAATAAACTTTTGAGATTTTGAAATAGTTTATTGCTAGTTTGAGGGGGTTTCTAGGATTTTAACTGCATAGAGCAAGGCTCTTTAGTCTTAAAGAACCACAAAAAGTTCTGAAACATGCTCAAAGTGTTAATAAACTATTTGAGTTTGGGGAAAGTTTATTGCATGTTTGAGTGTGTTTTTGAAGTTTTTAACTGTTTGCAAGGTACTAGAACTAAGTTCTTGATGGTTACAGAGTCTTAAAAGTGCCTCAAAATAGCGATAAACTATTTGTGAATCGCAAATGTTTATTGCATGTTTGAGTATATTTGATTACTTTTTAAACAGTTGTAAACCTTTAGAACTAGGTTCTGAATCCATACAGAACCCTAAAACACCCTCAAAATGCTAATAAACTATTTGAATTTGGTAAAAGTTTATTGCATGTTTGAGTATATTTGATTACTTTTTAATCAGTTGTAAGATGCTAGAGCAAATCTTTGAAACTTTAGAACTTCATTCAAAAATAAAAAAAAATAAATATTTTATAAATATATTATATAATATATCTCAGTGCAAAACACTGAGATACTTTTTTGAACTTAATATTAAGGAAAATAAAAATGGGATTTTCAAAATTTTTAAATTCACATAAAAGCAAAAACGCATCACGTATAATTAAGGAATCCAACAAAAGAATAAGAAAAAGTTCAAGACGGATTCATGAAAGTGATGATGATGAAGAAGAAACAATGACACTTGATGATGTCCGTGATTTAATCAATTCCGCACGTACTGAAAACGTTATCTTCTTTGTATACCATAATGACGGCAATAGCTATATGAAAATTGAAAGTGACGAATTTGATGATTTTGCTAGAAGCTATATCGACACATACAGTGCATTTTCTTTCTTACGTCAATATGGTGACTGCGATTTAGCCGGATTCGTTGATAATTATGGCGATTATTACGATGATGATAGTGCTATCGTGAAAGAAGCATTAGAGATTGTAGACGGTGCTGACAGTGTAGATGACCTTGATATTTCAGACCTCACTTAATAACATCTAACGTATTTCAGTTTACAAAACCGTGATTTATATCACGGTTTTTCTTTTAGAAAATACTTGACTTTTAATAATTTTTATAATACTATATAGCCATAAATCAAACAACCAAAGGCGAAAAATTATGTACAAAGTTAACTATCTGATCCCAACGGCAAATAATAAGAAAGAACAGCATTCTTATATTGCCAGAACCCTTGCAGAAGCAACCCATGTTAAAGCTAAATGTAAAGAACTTGGGTATATTCATGTATCAACTCAGAAAGAACGCAACTACTGCGTTGATTACAAACATAACGGCTACCCATGCGTGAAAACCGTTAAAGCATTTTCTGCAAAGGATGCCGGATTTTTGGTTTGTGTGACTTTAAATGATATTGTTGATTGCACTGTGACTGAATTATACTAGGAGTTTGAAATATGAAAATTGAAGAATTATATGATATTAAAGACCCTGTGATTGTTCTTATGGGAATTTCATACGA
>ONIU01000338.1 GCA_900317935.1 uncultured bacterium | reverse complement strand
ACGCAATGCTTATGCTTATGACCCACAGACAGACAAGGTTTGCTTAGTGAGCTATATGAGCCTTTTCCTGCATCACAAGAATGTAAGCATAAATAACAAGGAAATAGTTGTTGGAAGCTACAATTGGTCTGGTTCTGCCGAAAATATGAATTTTGAAAATATTATGATTTTCAACGGTGATAATCAGCACCATCAGAAGATTGTAGACAGCTTCAAGGCTGAATTTGATGTGCTCTGGAATTCCAGAATGCCAGAAATTTCTTCTGTAAAATCTATTCGCAAAGGTGTTCCTCAGACTGTAACTCTAAAAGAAGGCAAGGCACTTCATGAAAAACTGCTTAAAACTTTGAAACGAAACAAAGACAATCAGGTCGTTCATTCAGCTCTTGCCAGAGATGCTTTTAAAACCTTTGACGAACTAAAGAAAGAAACCAAACTTAATGATCGCAAGTTGAATGCCGCCATTAAAGCTCTTACTGCTGATGGTTTTATCATTAAGCTTACCAAAAAAGATGTTGAAGGTTACGCTCAGGCCGATTAAAGCTGAAAGTTGAAACTTAATTGTCGACACATTTGTCATAAAAAGTATAGCGTTGGGCTTTAGCCCTGAAAGCTATACTGTTATGACAAGGTGTAGACTGTTTCTCTTATCTCTCGTGCAGATAGAATGAAACTGAATAAAAACGCCAAGCTTAAGCTTGATGTTAAAACAATTCTTATCTCAAAACTGAAAAGTAAGCGGGCTGCTGTCGAATTCATCTCGTCTAAATTCTATTTTTGTAGGTAATATAAAAGGCTGCTTTCTCTTGCTGTAACCTATATTTAAATAGAAAATTCTTTCTACAGCTATAATTTTGCCTTTTACAGATACGCTAGCATTATCAGAAATACGATGTCTATCTTCTTCAGTAAATTCTGGTAAAACAATTACGTAACAATAATCCATATTATTCTTGGGATTAACCTTTGGATTAGTATTTACAAGTACCAACATTCCTTCTTTTGCTTTGTAAATAGATTCAACGTCGCCATCCCACTCAATCATTTTATTCATATAAGTATTTGGGTTGTTACTTACTTCGTATGCATTTGCACTTATTGTAATATTTGATTGATTGATTTTAGATCTTTCTTCTATAAGTTTTTTAACAAATTGTTCGGTTTCAGGATCACTTTCTTTTTTTTGTTTTTTGGTTTCAGTTTTAGTATTAGTATTGGTTTGGGTTTGGGTTTGGGTTTGGGTTTGAGTTTGAGTTTTAGTTCGTGTTCGTGTTTGAGATTGAGTTACATTATTAGTTTGAGTTTTAGGTGATACTCCCAAAGAGGCTAATTCACGTTTTGCATCAATATAATCAGGTTTAACTCTTAGAGCATTCTGAAATTCAATTATAGCTTCTTGTTGGGAACCTTGTGCCTTATAGACCATTCCTAAGTTATAGTAAGCTTCAGCACAATTAGGGTCTTTATTTAATGCTTTTTGAAATTCTTGATAAGCTTCTATATACTGATTTTTATTTAAATAATTTACGCCAACATCAACATGAAATTTTGCAGCTTGAGCAAAGGTGATACTGGGTTGAATTATAAGCATAAGTGCAAATATTAATAATATTGATTTTTTCATTTTATTTACCTTATTTTATATATGTTTATGAACTACAACTTACCGAATTATTTAATATTTAAACTCTATTTATCCATATTTTCAACCTATATTTTTATAGCATAGCAAACACAAACTTCTTCTTTTGTTCTCTCATTCCAATTATCTTCTGTACCTACTAACCAAAACCCATAAAACTCCAATCTTTCTCAAACTTCCAAGACCTAATAGGCTTAATAGTTTTTACACAAATACAGCAGTATCTAAAGCAGGGGTTGCAACGCAAGGAAGGTGCTCTAAATCGCTCTAGTATATATACTAGACTTGATAAACTAGAATTGACTTAATCAAGTCTTAGAATTATAATTAAAAGTGTGATTTTTAAAAGAGAGAAAGGCTGAAATATGAAAAAAATAATATTCTTAGTGGTTCTATTGTTGTTTGTTGTTTCCACGGGCTATTGTTCGAATGAATCTTTTGTAATAAAAGAACTTGATCTCGAACTGGTAAAATGTCCTGCGGGTAGATTTATGATGGGAAGTCCAGAGGATGAATTAGGTAGAGCTGAAAAATTAGATGAAAAGCTTCATTCGGTTATTATCTCTAAGCCTTTTTATATTGGTCAATATGAAGTGACTCAGAGTCAGTATGAAAGTGTAATGGGATATAATCCATCATATTTTAAAGGTGGAAATAACCCTGTTGAATCTGTAAGTTGGTTTAAAGCCAAAATATTTTGCATAAAACTTAATTTCTTATATAAAAATTATTTACCAAAAGGCTATAGGTTTGATTTACCAACAGAAGCTCAATGGGAATATGCTTGCCGTGCTGGAACGACTACTTCTTTAAATTCAGGCAAAAACATTACTTCTGATTTGTATGCTTGTGAAAATTTCGACGAAGTGGGCTGGTATGATGATAATGCAGATAGACAAGCTCATCCTGTCGGTCAGAAAAAACCTAATGCCTGGGGAATTTACGATATGCATGGTAATATTATGGAATGGTGCAACGGTTTTTATGGAGAATATCCTAAAGAAGAAGTTATAGACCCTAGAGGCCCTAATAGTGGCACTTACTATATTAGTCGTGGTGGTTGCTGGAATTCTGACGCAGATCGTAACCGTTCTGCTTCTAGAGGCCTTTTTGAAGATCCTTATTATTGTGATGGCGTTACTGGTTT
>ONIU01000340.1 GCA_900317935.1 uncultured bacterium | reverse complement strand
GGTATTGATTTAGCTAGATTCGACTGGAGCCGTTTTGATTTAATTGTAATAGATGAATCTCATAATTTTAGGAATAGGTTGGAAAAAGAAGATGGCGAAACACGTTACCAGCGACTTCTAGAAACAGTCATTAAAAAGCGTAACAGAACAAAGGTTTTAATGCTTTCCGCAACGCCTGTCAATAACGGGCTAACAGACTTAAAAAATCAGATTAGTCTTATTACAGCAGATAATGATGAGGCTTTTGATAAATTTGGCATTAAAAGTATAGCTAATACTCTAAAAAATGCATCTACTGTTTTTAATAACTGGGAAAAACAAAATCCTAGTTGTTTAAAAGATTCGATTTATAACTCTTTGCCAAAAGATTTTTTTGATTTATTGGAACTCGTTACTATAAGCAGAAGTAGAAAACATATAACAACTTATTATAAAGACAGCGGTGTTGGAAAATTCCCCACAAAACTTCCTGTTACAACATATAACCCTTTAATAGATATAAATGGAGAATTACTAAAATTTGACGCTACGTTAAAGGTATTAGAAGATTTAACATTGGCAGTTTATACCCCAATGAAATACATAAAATCCGAATATATTCAATTTTATAAAGATAAGTTTAATACTGTTTTAAAGGGAAAAGTTGTATTTAATCAAGAAGACAGAGAAATAATGATAAGAGCTATGCAGCTCTTTAATTTGTTCAAACGTTTAGAAAGCTCCGTTTTTGCCTTCGATAAAACTCTTGAAAGATTGAATAACAGAATAAGTTGTTTTATAGAAACACTAGAGATGTCAGAAAAAATCGAAATTTCTAATCAAGATTCTGAAGAAGGTGATGAAGAGCTTTCGCTAGATTATAAGCTTGATATTAAGGCAAATCATTTGCAAAAAGATGAATACCTTAGAGATTTATATTTGGATAAGGCTGTAATTGCAAAACTAAGAGAAGATACGGCAAAAATCTTAAACGGCAATCGTGACTCGAAATTAGCTCAGCTTAAAGAGATTGTTTATAACAAAATAAAAAATACACCTTATAATCAAGGGAATAAAAAGGTGCTGATTTTCACTGCTTTTGCTGACACTGCTCGTTATCTTTATAATAATCTTTTTGGGGAATTATCTAACGATGGTTATCATACTGCGATGGTTTCAGGTTCTGAAGCACCTTTAACGACTTTGAAGTTTAAAGGTAAAGTCGATTTTAACTCTGTGCTTAAACATTTTTCGCCTAAGTCTAAAGGAATAGATATTGCTCCAAATAATCAAATCACTGTATTAATCGGAACTGATTGTATTAGTGAAGGTCAAAATTTGCAAGATTGTGATGTGGTCTTAAATTACGACATCCAATGGAACCCAGTCACGCTGATACAGCGGTTTGGCAGAATTGATCGTATTGGAAGTCAAAATAACCAGATAAAACTCATAAATTTCTTCCCTTCAATGGATTTAAATAGCTATTTAGGATTAGAAACCAGAGTCAAAAAGAAAATGGCTCAAGCTAACATTGCTGGAAGTGGTGATGATAATCTTCTTAATCCTGAGTTGAACGATTTAAGATTTAGAACAAGGCAGATGGAAAAGCTTCAAAGTGAGGTTATAGACCTTGATGAAGCTAATGACTCTATTTCAATTACTGATTTAAATATGAATCAGTATTTATATGAACTTTCTGGCTATATTAAAAAACATCCTGAAATTAAGCTAGTTCCCCGTGGTATTTATTCGATAACGGAAAGAAGCAAGAGAATAGAGGCAAGAGGTAAGGGAAATGATGGTGTGATTGGTGTTGGGTGTTATGGGTGTTATTGTCGCCAACAAAGACCTGCCCCCAAGAAGTTGGGGGAAGTGGATTTGGCGTAGCCAAAGACGAAAGGGGTCTTTTTTGTAAAGTTATCGAATAAATGCCTCTCGGGACTAGCTTAATTTCAGGATGTTTTTTAATATAGCCAGAAAGTTCATATAAATACTGATTGATATTTAAATCAGTAATTGAAATAGAGTCATTAGCTTCATCAAGGTCTATAACCTCACTTTGAAGCTTTTCCATCTGCC
>ONIU01000342.1 GCA_900317935.1 uncultured bacterium | reverse complement strand
TTCGTTAACGCTAATTTCAAAAAATATTCTGCCAAACTATTCTTTTTAATTGCGTCTTTAACTTCATTAATAGGATACCATTTTGCAGAATCTACTTCACTGGTTAATTTAAAATCTTCATTATCTGCTTGAATAATAAAATTACAAATCAGGCTGTTGGATTTTTCAAAATATTGGCTTTCATTATATTTTAAAGATAAAACATTTAAACCAGTTTCTTCTTTAAGTTCTCTTTTCAAAGTATTTTCTAGGTTTTCGCCTTTAGTAACGTATCCAGCAACTAAAATATTAAAATCTCTGCCATATTGTTTGATTAAGAGTATTTTTGAATAATCTTTATTGCAGACAACCATACTGACGGCTGTGTTAAATGGAGGAAATCGGAATTCGTCACACTTGGAACAATATGGCACAACACCTTCACTTATTCCACAATTAAAACATTCTTTTTCTAGCAGTTCACTACCACATTTAGAGCAATAAGTCATTTTTCCCTCTTAAAAATACAGTAAAAGTCTTCAAATTTTCCTATAAATTAATAAATTTTAATTTATTAGAAAAGAATAATTAAAGAACGATTACTTAAATGTTTCTACCCAGGCTTTTAACTTTTCTTCATCTGGATTATGGTTCAATATGTCGCCTTCGATGATTTTGGTTGTATCAGAAACGCTTGGTTTTAAATGTTCCAAAGTTTTTCCAAATGGGCTACCGCCAGAAGTTGCGAAAAGAATAATAGTTTTATTTGAGAAGTCATGTTTTTCAAGAAAAGTGTTTACTATTGTCGGTGCAATATACCACCAAATCGGGAAACCCAAAAATATTTCGTCATATTCTTTGATTGAAAAATCATCTTTACCCATTTCTGGTCGGAATTTAAGGTCTTTCATTTCTACTGAACTTCTAGATTTATCATTTGTCCAATCCAAATCAGCATTTGTATAAGTATTCAATGGTTTTATTTCATATAAATCGCCACCAGTAACCTTTGCTAGATTTTCTGCAACTCTCTTAGTGTTTCCGGTTGCTGAAAAATAGGCTATAAGAACTTTTTTATTCATTTTTAAGACTCCTTTTCTAGAATTATTGGAAGAATTATCTGCTGCGTATAATGTTCCTATTCCAGAAACTAACAATGACAATAAAACGATTAAAAGTTTTTTCATTTTTACTCCTAATTGCTCAACAATAAACTTAAATAGTATTACTTTTAAAAAGAAGGCTTAATCAAGCTTTAACACTGCTAGCCTTTTCCCTAAGTCAAAAGCTTTTTCTAAATCTTTAGGGAACTGTGTTTCGTGAACCTGCTTTTTATGAGCTTCGTCAAACATATCGCAGTCATATTTAGAATAATCAGTGAACTGATAAGTGTCATAAGAGTTTAAAACTTCGCAGTGACCAAATACTCTTTTAAAAGCATTTTCATCTGAGCCTAGAGTTTTATCATAACCAATCTGCTGTGCCAGATTTTCAGGGCAATTCATTGTGTAAATAAGCCCAACAGGAATCTTTCTTTTCAAACAGGTTTTTTCATCTTTCATGTATCTCAAAGGAGCAAACAACATTCTTTCTATAAGATTTCTGAACATTCCTGTAGCATAAGAAAAATAAACTGGTGTACCAATTATTACAGCATCAGCTTGAAGAACTTTTTCAAGTATAGGTCTTAAATCATCTCTGATAGCACATAATCCATTAGTTTTTGAACCTTTTAATTTGCATGCAAAACAGCTCATACAGCCTTTATAATTGATTTTTACCAGATCATAATATTCTACTTCTGCTCCAACTGATTCAGCGCCTTTTTGAGCTTGCTTCAATAATTGAGCAGTATTGAAATTTGTTCTGGGACTTCCGTTTAAAACGATAACTTTCATCTTATTTTTCCTTTCAGAATTATTATTTTCTTCTGATAAACCAGCAATAGCTTTATTTGAAGCTATTGGAGCTAACGAAGCTAAAGTAACTACACTTTTAATAAAATCTCTTCTTTTCATTTTTTTACTGCTTTAATTGAAATATAATTTCTAGTTCGGTTCCTTTAGTCTT
>ONIU01000344.1 GCA_900317935.1 uncultured bacterium | reverse complement strand
ATCGGGTCTGTTTCTATGAGCTTATTCTTTTCGCTGACCAGCCCAAGATAATAGAATAGCTGCCCTGTCAGTCTGGCTACAGTGGTTTTGCCTGTTCCAGGATTTCCTAAAAACATGCAGTTATTCGGAGCAGGTTTATCTTTGGCTTTCCTTTTATTGGCGGCAAGCTGCTTTTTATACATGGTTCTCAAAAATTCTTTTACCTTTGGCAAACCAACGAACTTTTGATCTAAAGATTCTATAAATTCCTTGGCTTCTTTTTCGTGGAATCGCATAGCTTCTGGAATATCATCGCCATTAACTGTTCTTTCCAAGGATTTTCTTTTTTCAAAATTAGCAAGTATTTTACTAAAAAGCAGATTCGCACCATGTCCATTAGACATGCCGCCTCTTCTAGCATAAGAAGCTATATATTCAGATATTTTTATTTCGGCATCTGAAGACAGCACCAGACTTTCTTTATCCGCCAATGCAACGACGATATCAAAAAGCTGGTCTTCAGTATAATCCTTAAAGTTAATCGTCTTGGTAAATCTTGTTTTAAAACCCTGATTAACCTTGAAAAGTTGAGCAAACTTGTCTGAGTAACCGGTAAGAATTACAGTAAAATTATCTGCTCTTTCTTCCAAACGTTTGATTAGAACCTGCAAAGCCTGTTTACCATCTTCACTGTCACAGAGTAAATAAGGTTCATCAATACACAGAATTCCGCCATCAGCTTCATTGATTTTCATATTCATCGTATCAGCCGATGGAGTTCTGCCTACTGCAAAATCGCTGATGGAAACTTCAACAAACGCGTTTCTTGTTCTTAACCCTAGATTTAAAAATAGCTGCCCAAGAAGCTTGGCTACTGTCGTTTTACCTGTTCCTGCACTGCCGGTAAAAATCATATTTGGCAAAGAAATTCTTCCGCCCGAATTATTTTCGTCGTTCTGCTGTTTGGTTAGGATAAGTTCATTTGCATAAGCTTTAATATCGCTTAACCCAACAAGATTGTTTATAGAAGTCTGAATATCCTCTAAATTTCTAACCTTTTCGTTATCTTTATAAATATCGTCAAGATAAGGGAATTCTGCAGATGACTTCATGAACTTCTGCAGTCTGACTTCGAAATTTCTTAAAGAACCACCTTCAGCAGCAATTGTTGATGACATAACGTCAAGATCTCGACAATAAAAGCCGTTTCTGCACATTGCACGCTTTATGAATGCTTCAAACACATTTCTTTTTGGCTTTTGGAGATAAATTCGCTGAGAATATTCATCGTTATTGAGTATCCAGTCGAGAAATTCAATAAATTTGCCTTCTCTCTTAGAATCTAAAATCAGATAACTGTCGCAGTTTCTTAATCTTGCCAAACCAGATATAATACGAACTTTATTAGTATGGGCAGATTCATAATCGGCATCTAAAAGCATTGTGTCGGGATACATATATATTACGGCAAAAGACTGGTCCGGATGCTCTTCAATAGCTCTATTAATTGAGCCTAAAAGATTTTCCTCTTCCCCTGCCCCGGCACTTGTTGTTTGTTCTACAGCCTCTTGAACTCTTTGAGAAGCTTGTTCGTTTTGAGAAGCATTATTATCTGCATTTGCAGAATTATTCTGGGACTGAGACTGAGACTGAGACTGGGGCTGCGCCGATGCTGATTGAGGCTCCTCATCTTCATCGTCATCATCTTCAATAAAAGTAACATTATTTCCAGCTTTTGGATCTTGGCTAACTCTAGGCTGATTAATATTCCTGTATTTTTCTTCCATTGAACTATTTGGAAAAGTCAGCTTAGTTGTAAAACGAGATCTGTCTAATATTAGAATCTGGTCATATTTTTTTGAAAGCAAATAGAGAGTTATCGCCCTGCAAATATCGACGGTCCCGATGACATAATCAACCATAAAGTCATCGTCTTCACCACCGCAAATCATTATCTGGCGCTTTTGACCATCTACTTTCAATCTATCGAAAAGGCGTTCTCTATCTATAAAGCTGGTCATCTATTTACCTCTTTGATTCTAATATAATTCTAAAACCTATTTCAGG
>ONIU01000345.1 GCA_900317935.1 uncultured bacterium | reverse complement strand
CTGCCGAAGGCAGGCCACCTCTCCTCAAGGAGAGGCTTTAGAACAGCCTTCTGCTGCCACTAGTAATAGCCATCAAGTGGGGGATATAAACAACTCCGCTTGGTTCAAATTCGTCTACAATAAAGGCGAAATGCGTGACGGCGCTCAATACCGTGGCAGAAGTGGAATAATCGGTTATGATTTGAAGCTTACTGACACTAAGTCATACACTAGATGGTTTCGATGACGCCTGGGCTAAGAACAAAATCGAAGAAAACAAATTCGGTATTTACGCTTCTAAAAAGAATGATAAAGCCTCTGGTTTCTTATATTTCGACTACGGGAAAGTAGATAACGAACTTAATCGCAATTTAACCAATCTAGATCTTTCTACAAACGTTAAATACAAGGGTGACTTGTTCGAATTGGGCGGTGAATATAAGCTTACACCAAAGAATCAGAAGAACAAATCCTGGAAAGTTTACCCCTACGTAAATCTTCAATTCTCAAGATACAAACAGGATGGTTACCACGAAAATGGCGGCGGAATCTATAATCAGGTAGTTCAAAGCGAAACCAATAACTATGCCGCTGGTCAGCTTGGTTTGGAATTCAATTACAGCAACGAAAAAGAAAACTATGTTCTAAGACTTGCCGGTAAGCGAGCTTTCTCAGGAGAAGATCCAAAGCCTACTTTCAGCTTTGAAGGCGATATGGCGAACAAATACGAACTTGATAATGAACAGGATAAAAATCACCTCTTAGTTTCATTCAAAGGCGAAAGAAAGATATCTGCTAACACTCTGTTATCTGCAGACTTCTCTATGCAGCGTGGTTCTCACGACCGGGATATGAAAGCTTCGCTCTCGTTCTGGAAGAAATTTTGAGAATATCATGACCAAATCATCTAGAGCAATAATCATCGCAGCAGCACTATCATTGCTTTCTTCTTTCCCTGCTTATTCTGCCAGTATAGAAGAATTCCAGACAAAAGAATACTATGGCAGTGGGGGATTAGATTTAATAAATGCTGCAGAAGCCTATTCCAAAGGCTATACAGGAAAAGGCATAACAATAGGAATTGACGATTATCCTGTAAATCTTGAACATGAATCTTTTTCTGATAAAAAAGATTCTAAGTATATAGGTTCTACCGACTTAGACGGAATCTCCTGGATGGTAAATTCTCATGGCTCACATGTAGGCGGTATTGCGGCTGGGGCAAAAAATGGCAAAGGTATGCACGGTGTTGCTTTTGATGCTGATATAATTAGTACTGCTTGGGTTGGGAAAAACTTTGATTTCCCAGAATACGATTCTTTCCCTCAAATAAAATCTATTAATAATTCTTGGGGTGGAGAGATTTCATTTGATACTTTTTATTTACCTTATGAAATAGAAGATGATTTAAGTCCAAATAAAGCTCTTGAAAAATTATATAAAGATTTGGAACAAAAAGGTTATTTTGATCAGCTTTCTCCAATAAAGGAGGCTGCTTCAAAAGATAGATTACTGGTCTTTTCTAATTGTAATTATGGAAAGACTGATACCAGCCTTATACCTTTTGTTCATTGGTTAAATAACAAAGATGTAAACAATTTGATATCTGTTACTGCTACTTTAAATTCTTATGGCAATAATACTCATCTTGAAAGAAATTCTGATGGTAGTATAACAGGTGATTTTATTAATGCACCTCTTTCTACCCTTGCCAAATATTATGAGGACTCTATTATTTCAGCTCCTGGCTGGAACATTTATTCCTCAGATGCAACAGATAAGAAAGGATATTTAATAGATACTGGCACTTCAATGTCGGCTCCATTTGTTACAGGTGGTGCAGCACTTATACAGCAGGCTTTTCCATATATGAACTCAAAACAGATTGGTGATGTTCTTCTTTCAACTGCTAACTCTAATATTAATACAAGATATCCTTTTTGTGTAACAGATTCACATAAATTGGCCTATGATAATGATGGAAATAGTTATTATAAATGCTCTGCGAAAATATATTATCTTGATGAAAGAACCCAAAGCGATGATGAACAAATAAAAAAAGATTTACTTACTTTTGCAAATTCTATTAAAGATGACGGTAATTCTGGGGAAAATCATTTAAATTATATAAAAAAAGCTATAGAACAGGGTAGGTCAAGGCATTCTTGATGTTGGTAAAGCTGTAAGCGGTCCAGGAGCATTAAATGCTAGAAGATTAGAAAAAGAAAATATTTCTGATAAATATCTGACAGATGGTCAGAAAACGGCAATGTATGAGATTGATACTAAGGGTTATGATTCTGTCTGGAGTAACGATATAAAAGAAATAAGAGCAGGAAAGCTTTCTAATAACAGTATTGAGGAGGATTTAAGAGAACGATACAATTACTATGATTTAAACTGGATTTCTAACAATAAAGCTGATAAATGGGCAAAAATGTTGACCAAAGCTTATGTGGATGAGTTTAATAATAGAGTAGATAAAAGTAGTCTTGAAGGCCTTCATGTCGGTTTATTGAAGTCAGGAAAAGGAATTTTAAAACTTGAGGGTAATAATACCTACAAAGGTGCTACTGTTGTCACTGATGGCGTTATAGCTGTTAATGGTTCTGTGGCTGGCGATGCCTACAGCGAAAATGAAGGCATTATTACTGGTAAGGGAAAAATAAACGGGACTTTGTACAACAACAATATTGCTATTGCTGGCGATGGTGGTGAAGGCAACCTTACTGTGAATGCTTTGGAAAGCAAAGGTCAACTTATTTCATCATTAAATAATGGTGAAAACTCAAAATTTATTGTTGATGGTAAAGCCAATATAGACGGCTCAACGGTTGTTGTTACGGGGTTACTACCAGGTGAAAGCTGCACTGTTTTAAAAGCTGATTCAGTAACAGGTGAACTATCTAATAATCAAGAAAATACGGTAGGAACTACTGGTTTCTTGAAGGAATATGCCAAAATAGAAAATAACGAAATTAAATATGTCTATGATTTCAGCCCGAATTATGCAGGGGTCACAGCAAAACAAGCTAAGGCTTTTGATGCGATAAAAAGAATGTATTTCAAGCTTATGTCTGAATATGAGAGTGAACCAAATTCTAGCAAGGAAAATAGCTCAAAAGAGAATTTACAAATATCTCGTCACCCTTCCGTCAGACATTCGTCTGACACCTCAGCGACTTGCTCACATCCTGTGGCTCGCTTGCACGCCGACATCCATGTCGGCAGCCCTCAAGTGGAGCCTTTAGGAAATATCAATCCTGAAAATGGTAATGAGATACCTCTGTTTGGTAGAGGTTTATTCAGGGCTGCAACTACACCTCAGCAGATGGCTCAGATTCTGACATTTATAAATTTACCAGCACCGCAGGCGGGGCCCGCTCTTAATGCAGTTGTAAATAACGCTGCTGCTCAGAGCATGACTCTTGTTCAGCGTAATTCATTTGTTAGTGATATTCTTTCGTCGCACTTCGCCGATAGGTTTGCAGCAAATCGTGGAGAAGATATCCTAAAGCCCCTCCTTGAGGAGGGGAATAAAAGGGGTGGTGACCTAACCATAGTAACCCCTGATTCAAAGACACACCCCTCATCACAAGCAAATAAAGACTGGATTGCCACGCAGTCTTCGACTGCTCGCAATGACGAAATATCAGAGACTAGCGATATAGATAAACAATCACCTTCTGCTCTCCGCTCTTTTGCTCTTCTCTCTAAAAATCTGGATTGCCACGCCGACAAGTCGGCTCGCAATGACGATAATAATTCAGGTCTTTTTAATACGCTATCGCTAAACAAGGTTTCCTCTAGTTCGGTCACCA
>ONIU01000346.1 GCA_900317935.1 uncultured bacterium | reverse complement strand
AAGCTTCAAAGTATATAGAGTTTTTTCTTCAGAAGGTTTTCCCTTTAGAATAAGAATTTGATCTTTGCCGTATTTTACTTTCCATCTATCATTTGTTTTAACATCAGTAATAACAAATGAATCAGGATAAGTGTTTACTTTATATAATTGTTTTGAAACAGCTTCTTTATTACTGGGTTTACCATAATTATATTGTCTTTCGTCTTTATTTACCATTATAGAGAAAAGCCAATAGGTTATTTTATCTTTTTCAAAGAAATAAATAAAATAAGAAGACTGATTTTGATTGAAGTTAAAAACAATTTTATCTTTATTTATTACGTTTTTAATTATTATTCCATGTTGTTTTAAAGGGGATAAAGACTTATGAATCTCTTCAAATTTAGCTTCTATAGCAGCTTTCTTTTCCTGTTTTCTTGCGTATTTATCTCCTAATTCTATTGGTGCTATAATTTGGACTAAACTGAATAACAAACTAAATACTACTCCAAAGTAAAACCAAAAAGAAAATATGAATTTATCTAATACAAATCCATCATCAGATCGTTCTTTTTCTAATTTGAAATCGTATTTTATACGGTTGTATATTAACCCACCAAAAAAGTAGAAACTAGCAACACCAAACATCCAAACAGCATTTATTTTAAAGATGTCAATCAATACCGCTGCAAAAAGTGAAAGACTTTTGTGGAAAAGACTAACAAGACTTAAAACTATAAATCCTACTATAAGAGGGTAAAACATAGTAAATAAAGCCTGTGTTATTAATGTAGAAGTTTTATACACTTTAATTTTTATTTTTTCTTTTTTTGAATCTACAAATTCCCAGAAAGAAAGTTTATTCGGTTCCTCATGTATGACATCTTCGCCAAATTTATATTTTAATCTTTGGTCTTCCTGACGTATGGCAAGGCATTTATCGCTAGCTATTGGAAACTTTTCTATAATTGTTTTTATTTTTTTAGGCAGTAAAATAAATATTAAGCCAAAAGGCATACCCCAGAAAAAGAAATATAAATATATTAAAATTTTATAACCTATATTAACATCTAATATTTCAAAAAATCCTATATAATCAAAAAATATAATTTCTAATGCGATCAAGATAGGCAAAGCTATCCAGCCAGAATAATTAACTATTTTCTTAGTTTCATGATTGTTAGTCATTGAAACTCTGCCTGTTTGCCCATTTACCGCAACTGTGAAATCACCAACTTTAAAATAATAAACAGGCAATAAAACAGGAGCAGTCAATATATTTGTAGAATCAGGCTTAATTTCGATAGCTTCGCTGTCTAATTCCTCAGTTATTTGTTTCTTGGTCTGATTAGCAACTTCTTCTACAGCTCTTTTATTAAGCTCATTTTCGTCTATATTTCTAATTTTAACTAACTGACCAGAAATATAACCAAAGCTAAACGGAACAATCTCTTTCCAGTCATAGGGTTCCATTGCATCCAAGACAAGGTTATCTAACTCTTTCGAGCCATTGATAAAGTTTTTTTCAACTTCTATTTCACAATGGAACTGGCGTTTCGTTCCTTCTCTATTAATATTGTAATTTATAGGCCCCATTATTAGACAGTATGGAAGATAAAAGCCCTGCATTTTATTAATGTTCTTTTTTGCTATTTCAGCTTCTTCTGAATATGAACTTGCTGGTTTGTCGACCAAATCTAAAAGTTTTTCTTTGGCTTCTTCTAATGTAATCTTAAACGGAATTATGCTTTCGGGAAAAGAGTCACTTTCGTCATAATCTTTGCGAATCATTGGAGTATCGCAATAGGGGCAAATACCTGTAGCTTCGTTTTCTTTGAAGAAGAACTCTGCCCCGCAGTTTGGGCAGTGAGTAAATGTATGTGGAAGCTCATGAAGTTTTTCTTTTATATCATTTTGCTGACTTTTTCGCCAAGAGTCTAAATTTGTTATGGCATCACAGAAATTTTCCTTGCACAAGAAGTACAGCAATAACTCTGTTCTTTTATGTCATATTTAGTATTAGAACCGCAAGCTTTACATTTAAGTAGTAAGGGATTTTCTGTCATATATAAGAGCCCTTTAAAGAAGTTTTTTTATATTAACATAATTTAAGCCAAATAAGAAAATTTTTGGGATAAAGTTTAGGGTAAAAGCAAAATTTTTAGCTATTAATCAGTATTTTAGATACGTCATTGCGTGAAGCTGTCTAAAACTTGGTTTTTACCCCATAATTAGTTTATTCTAATTGTTTTAAAATCCCCCTTAATCCCCAAGCTTTGCTTTGCTTATTCTTTAATCATGGCGAGGCGGAAGCCCATAAACTTCTGTTTATCATCGTGGTAGTTGTAGTATCGAGAAGCAGAGCGGCAAGTGCCTGGGTTGCTAAGATAGCTCCCACCACGA
>ONIU01000347.1 GCA_900317935.1 uncultured bacterium | reverse complement strand
TGATTTCAAAAGCGAAGCTGGTTTGAGCAGCAAAAATAAAAGTAAAAAATACGAAAAAAATATACTTTTTCATTTGTTTAGATGTTTGCCCCTTATTTACTCAATGTTTTATTTCTTTAATTTTAACGATAGCAAAAATATTCAAAAAAAAGCAATAGGGTATTGAATAATAGATGTAAAATTATCTACTTTAAAGAACAATTAATATTCGTATTAATTAATTCCATTATTATTTTTTCTTTTTCACTTTATTTATTTCAGTGTAGATGAAAAACTTCTATATCAAAACTTAAAATTTTTACCAATGGTTTATTCAAACTGCGAGAGTTCAAGCATCATAATATAACGAAGATTTATATCTAAATCTTCAATTTCAAGAAGGGCGGGAAAAGCTAGTAGCATATTACCATCTGTTCTTGGCTTTTGGTCAGAAATTGCATAATCAAGTCTGGTTCTCTTTTCTCCAACAGTATTTTGCTTTAAAACATATAATTTATTACTTTTTCTATCTATATATGAATTTCCAATAAGTTTTCCTGAAGAATAAGCTTCAAAGTATATAGAGTTTTTTCTTCAGAAGGTTTTCCCTTTAGAATAAGAATTTGATCTTTGCCGTATTTTACTTTCCATCTATCATTTGTTTTTACATCAGTAACAACAAATGAATCTGGATAAGTTTTTACTTTATATAATTGTTTTGAAACAGCTTCTTTATTACTGGGTTTACCATAATTATATTGTCTTTCGTCTTTATTTACTGTTACCGAGAAAAGCCAATAGGTTATTTCATCTTTTTCAAAGAAATTAATAAAATAAGAAGACTGATTTTGATTGAAGTATAAAACAATTTTATCTTTATTTATTACGTTTTTAATTATTGTTTCATTTTGTTTTAAGGGGGGTATAGACTTATGATTCTTTTCAAATTTAGCTTCTATAGCAGCTTCCTTTTTCTGTTTTTTTACGTATTCATATCCTAATGCTATTGGTAATATAATTTGGACAAAACTTAAAAACAAACTAATAATTACTCCAATCTCAAAACAAAAAGAAAACATAAATTTATCTAATACAAATCCATCTCCAAAATTGTTTTTTTCTATTTTAAAATCATATTTTATTTTGTTATATATTACCCCTCCAAAGAAGTAGAAACTAGTAATACATGTCAACCAACAGGCACTTAATAAAAAATTATAAATTAATTCATTTGAAAAAAATGAAGGACTTTTGAAGTAAAGACTGACAAGAGCTAAATCTATAAATCCTACTATAGGAGGGAAAAACATAGCAAATAAAGCCTGTTTTATTAATGTAGAAGTTTTATACACTTTAATTTCTATTTTTTCTTTTTTTGAATCTACTAATTCCCAGAAGGAAAGTTTATTTGGTTTTTCATGTATAACATCTTCGCCAAATTTATATTTTAATCTTTTGTCTTCCTGACGTATAGCAATGCATTTATCGCTAGCTATTGGAAGTTTTTCTATAATTGTTTTTATTTTTTTAGGCAGTAAAATAAATATTAAGCCAAAAGGCATACCAAAGAAAAAGAAGTATAAATATATTAAAATTTTATAACCTATATTAACATTTAATATCTCAAAAAAACCTATATAATCAAAAAATATAATTTCCAATACAATCATAATAGGCAAAGCTATCCAGCCAGAATAATTAACAATTTTCTTGGTTTCATGATTATTAGTCATAGAAACTCTGCCTGTCTGTCCGTTTACCGCAACAGTAAAATCACCGACTTTAAAATAATAAACAGGCAATAAAACTGGAGCAGTCAATAAATTTGTAGAATCAGACTTAATTTCGATAACTTCGCTGTCTAATTCCTCAGTTATTTGTTTCTTGCTTTGATAAACAACTTCTTCAACAGCTCTTTTCGTAAGCTCATTTTCGTCTATATTTCTTATTTTAACTAACTGACCAGAAATATATCCAAAGCTAAATGGAACAATCTCTTGCCAGTCATAGGGTTCCATTGCATCAAGGACAAGGTTATCCAATTCCTTAGAGCCATTGATAAAGTTTTTTTCAACTTCTATTTCACAATGGAACTGGCGTTTCGTTCCATCTCTATTTATATTGTAATCTATAGGCCCCATTATTAGACTGTATGGAAGATAAAAGCCCTGCATTTTATTAATGTTCTTTTTTGCTATTTCAGCTTCTTCCGAATATGAACTGGCTGGTTTGTCGACCAAATCTAAAAGTTTTTCCTTGGCTTCTTCTAATGTAATCTTAAAGGGAATAATGCTTTCCGGGAAAGAGTCGCTTTCGTCATAATCTTTGCGAATCATTGGAGTATCGCAATAGGGACAAATTCCTGTAGCTTCATTTTCTTTGAAAAAGAACTCTGCTCCGCAGTTCGGGCAGTGAGTAAATGTATGTGGAAGCTCATGAAGTTTTTCTTTTATATCACTTTGCTGACTCTTTCGCCAAGTGTCTAAATTTGTTATGGCGTCAACAACAGAAATTTTCCTTGCACAAGAAGTACAGCAATAACTCTGTTCTTTTATGTCATATTTAGTATTAGAACCGCAAGCTTTACATTTAAGTAGTAAGGGA
>ONIU01000348.1 GCA_900317935.1 uncultured bacterium | reverse complement strand
GCATTTGATGCATAAACTTACAAAACCCCACCCAATTTTTAAAATTTTCTTTCTGTTGAGTTGTCCAATATAATTGCTTATCTGTATTATCGTATAAAACAGATAAAGCAGTATCTATTTCAGTAATACCAATATTAATAGTTTTATCTCCCATAAGATGGACTAATACTTTAAACAATAATAATTTTTGATCCATAGAAAGATTGTTCATTATATTCCTCTCTTTTTAAGTTAAACGTTTATAAACTTATAAGTTATTTTAGTTCGTATTTGATTTTCAAATCATTAAATCGATTAAATGGAATAAATCTTTCTTTTTGGAGTCTGCCGACAACGATACCTGGATCAATACCAATTTTCTTAGAAAAATCAACAATGGATTTTTTTGTAAAGCTATTGTTTTTTACAAAATATTCAAAATCATTTGATGAAATTAGGTTTTCTCTAGCAAAATTATCGGCTTCTGTTTCGTCTTCACAAGATATGCCTTCTGAACTGTTAATATGGCCTAATATAATATGCCCAAATTCGTGAAAAAGACTGAACCAGAATCTGTCAGCATCTTTTCCCCTGATTGTCATCCCTATAACAATTTTTGAACCTTCATAAAAAGTTGCACCATGCAAAAAAGAACCACCAATATGAGGGAGAAAAACGATAGCAATGCCACATTCTGAAAGTTTATTTTTTAGTATTTCTTCAAAATCTAATGTTTTTCGTAAGGTTAATGATTTTATTTCTGGAATTATTTTATTTAACTTTGCAATATTTATTGGTTTAACATTAGCTTTTCTTGCTTCCAATTTTGCTTTTTGTGCCCAAGCCAAAAGAGCAATATCGCTTTTTTCACTATTACCAAGCTTTCTATAAGCTATATTTTGGCAGAAAGGCTTTGATAACAACTCTAGATGAGTTATTTCAAAAAATTTACGTAAATTAAAAACTCGTTCAGATTGTTTTAAACATTTTTCAACCCAATTATATTTAGCCATTTCATTATACGGTATTTTTTTTGCTATTTTTATGTCTTCTTCAAGTTTATTTTCTTCATCTATCTTAAGAAGAGTTTCACGATATTCGCTTTCTAGATTATTCCAAAATTTTGCAGGCAATCCTAAGACCATTTCTAAGCGCATAGCTACATCAGGAGTTAGAAGTATATCCCCATTAATCAAATGACTAATATGTTTTTCAGACATATCCATTCTAGCGGCTAGTTCTTTCTGAGTCATTTTTCTATCCGAAATCTGTTCTTTTATTGTCGCACCAGGTGGTATTGCTATATAGGTTTTACTTTTTATCATAATTAGTCACTCCTAATGATAATCAGTTATCTCAATAATTAAAACTTGTATACTAGAACCATTTTTCATAAAAATAAGCCGATAAGGATGAATTAAATCCACTGCAAATTGATTCTTTCGGTTCCCTTGAAGACCATGACATCTGCCTATTTTGTATTGAATCATCTGATCAACACTGTCAGAAGCTTTTATTTGTTTTATTCGCATTTGGATTCTTTCAGCCATTTCTAGACCATACTTCTTTATAGCAACAGAAGCATTGGTGCATATTTTCTCAATAGCTTTGTTTTTAAAATCAATATCCAAATGATTTCTCCAAATAAAATTAACCTATGAGGTTAATTTTATTATAGCCAAAAAATATATAATTGTCTAATCCAAAATATCTTAATTTACTAATTTGTTATTCTATTTGTAAAAGCCGTAAATACCTCTAGTAGCTATGTAATTATTGAAAGTTTCGTTAGCCTTTTCCCTAAATATAAAAATAAAAACACTAAAAAACATTGAGAAACCACTAGTAAAATGGTTGTAGCATTGAGAAGATTTGCTTTCAAGAAGGTTTTCCCCGATGGTCCATGCTTATAATGGAATAGATTTACGAGAGAATGTCTAAGTGGTATATTTATTGAGGAAAAACTTAATATAAGTTTAATGCTATAATCCAAATACAAAATGTAAAATTGTTTATAATTCAGAGAAAGCAAGATAAATGAACC
>ONIU01000351.1 GCA_900317935.1 uncultured bacterium | reverse complement strand
ATAACAGCTTCAGGATAAATATTCTTTAAAAGAACTTTCCAGAAATACTTTGCTAATATAACTATACGAATAACCTTCATTCCGCCGCCAGCTGAACCAGAGCAGCCTCCTATGAACATAAGAAAGACGAGAATTCCCTTGGCGGCCAAAGGCCATTGTTCATAATCAAAACTAGCAGATCCGGTAGTGGTCAGAATGCTTAAACATTGAAACAAAGACTGCCTTAACACATAAATAGGGCTTGTTCCGGCTGGATAATAGCGTTGTATCAAAACCAGAGTAACAAGAATTGCGGCAACGATTATTATAAAAACGTAGGCAATAAGCTCTGGGTTAAAGAAAAAGCCTTTTATGCTATCAAGAAGAGTTGTATTGTTTTTTGTTTTCTTATTAGAGGAGTTTTTTGCATTTTTTAAGCCGGCAATAAAGGTTTTAACCGTTTTTACCTGAAGAACAAAGTTAGCGCCTGCCAAAAACATAAAAACAATAATAACCCATTCTGCTGCGGGGTTTCGATAGCCTGCTATGCTTTCTGAATTTGGCGAGAAACCTGCGGCTGCCAATGTAGCAAAAGCGTTAGAGGCTGACTCTAAAAAGTTTATTCCGGAAAACCAAAGACCTAAAGTACAAAGCAGAGTTAAAAAAATGTACCAGATGAGAAGCTGTCCTGCTGTGTCTCTGATTCTAGGACTAAGCTTATCTTTGCTTTCTGCTGAGACTTCGGCAAAGAATAAGTGGCGGCCGGCTATTGCCAACTGAGGCATCAAGGCAACAAATATGACCAATATGCCCAAACCGCCTATCCATTGAGTAAAACCTCTATAGAAAAACATTGAACTATTTAACTTGTTAAAATCGGAAAGAATTGTTGAGCCTGTGGTTGTAAAACCGCTCATAGATTCAAATAGAGAATCAATAAATGAAAAGTCGAAAAACAAGTATGGAACAGCGCCAAATATGGCTAGTGCTAACCATCCAAATACAACGACACCAAGGCTTTCCATACGATTAAGATCGTCTATTTCAGCCTTTTTGTCTAAAAACATAGCTGTTTTGCCAAGAACAAAGCATATGGCAATAGTTATAAGAAAAGCCAAAGTTGAATTATTTTCCTGCTTAATTAGGGATACAATCAAAGGAATATACATTAAATGCATGAATCCCATTGATAAATATCCAATAATTGAAGCTACAAGCCTAAAACGTATCATAAATCAGACCATTAATCCTTTTTATCTTCCTGCTTTTCTTGTTCTGCAATAGCAATTTGTTCCTGTTTTTCAGTTTCTTTTTTTACTATATCATTCAAAAAATCAGTAATAGTAACGCTGCTGGCAGAGGTTAAGAATACTCTTAAAATGTCATTTGCCTGAATCTTATCTACGCCGCAGGGAACAATAGTGTGAGAACCGCGTCTTACTGCTGCAATAACTACACCGTCAGGTAGTTTCAAATCCATAAGTCTTGTTGTGGGGAAGTTTTCAGGAACAATTATTTCTGTAATATCTGCTTTGCCTTTTTCTATAGTGGTAAATACGTCGACACTGTCTTCAGAAATGAGTTTGCTTACATTTAAAACTGCGTTGAATTGAGAACTTACCGGCACATCTATTCCTAATTTATCAAAAAATTCTGCATTTTGGTAACGGCTACAACACAGTCATACATATCAAGTTGTTGAGTTTTGAGAAAACTGTTGTTGGTGCCGTCAGCGTTAATAACCAGAATTCTTTCAGAAAGGTTTTCTGTTAAGAAGCGGCATTGAGCCATATTCTTTTCGACTATCTTTACTCTGATATGTCTGTAAGGCTCTAGGGATTTGGCGAGAATATAGCCTACGTTTCCGCCGCCGATAATGATAACATTAAGACTTTTACCCGGAGTTGGATTAAAGCGGTCTTCTATTTCTCTCATGGGGCGTTCATGACCCATGAAAATAATCTTATCTTCTTTGAAAAGAATTGTCTGACCACTTGGAATAATAACGTCTTCACCACGGAAAATTGCTACGGCTAATGCGCCTCTGGGAATCTGCAAATCCATCAGCTTTTTGCCAATAGCAGAAGAACCTGATTTCAGCTTGTATTCAAGCTGCTTAAGGTCTTCGTGTTCAAACACCTTTACGTCTATAGCGCCTGGAACGGCGATAATCTTAGCAATATATTCACCAAGAAGCTTTTCAGGCCATATAATTTTATCAATAGCAAGTTTTTCGCCTAAT
>ONIU01000354.1 GCA_900317935.1 uncultured bacterium | reverse complement strand
GCTAAACATCATTAAAATAAAAAGTATTAATATAGAGAGAGTTATTTTCTTCATATTTCTATAATATCACAATCTTACCTTCAAGATATTATTATTTTTTAAGGTTTTATTAGAGTAGATTGTGAAAAATTTATTGAACATCATTATTTTAAATTATAGAATGTCAAAAAAAATTTTTTACGTGAGGACAAAATGAAAATATCACTACTATTATTACTTTTAATCACAGCTACTGCTCCCTGCTTGATTGCTGCAGAAAACAGAAAACTCCCTACCCCTCCGAAAGCAAAAAAAATTCCAGTTGTTACAGAAAAACACGGTGTTAAACTTGTTGACAACTATGCCTGGCTAAAAGATAGGAATGAAGAAAAAAGTCCGGAAATTATCAAATATCTTAGAGCTGAAAATGCTTATACAAGAAAAATGATGAAAGATACGGAACTTCTTCAAGACCAGCTTTACAATGAAATGAAGGGCAGAATCAAAGAAACCGATTTGTCTGTTCCCGTAAAATACGGAAAGTATATTTATTACACAAGAACTGAAGAAGGAAAAGCATACGAAATACACTGCCGTAAATTAGTCGATAATTCCAAACCCGAAGAAATAATTATCGACGAAAACGAACTTGCAAAGGGCAAGGAATTCTTCGATTGCGGTAATTTCGAAATAACTACAAATGACGAAATAGTAGCTTACGTAGTTGACTATGATGGTGATGAGCAATATGACCTTTATTTCATGAACCTTAAAACTCGTAAGCTGTATAAAGATGTAATACATAATGTCACTACCAATATTATATGGGCTGAAGACAATAAGACTCTTTTCTATTCAGTAATGGATGAAACAACTAGACCTTATCAGATTAAACGCCATGTTCTCGGAACTAACCCGGAAAATGACCCTGTCGTTTATGAAGAAAAGGACCAGAAATATATCTGCTCAATCTCAAAAAGCAGAGATAACAGATATTTAGCCATTTCTGCCGGTTCCACCACAACAACAGAAGAGTATGTTCTTGATGCTAAGAATCCGACAGGAGAATTTAAGCTCTTTGCTCCACGTCAGCAAGGAATTGAATACTACATTTCTTTCCAAAAGCCCTATATTTATATTACAACTAACGAAAATGCTCTTAATTTCAAAGTAATGCGAACAAAAGAAGACAAGTTCGACAAGAAATACTGGGAAGAATTTATTCCTCATAACGATGATGTCTTTATTGATTCAATTTCTACTTTTGAAAACTATGTTGTTATTCAAGAAAGAGATAAAGGTCTGCAGACTCTCAGATATATAGATGTAAGAACCAATGAATCTGTGAATATGCCTTTCCCAGAACAGGTATACTCCGTATATCTCGATTCTAATCCTGAATATAAACTTGAAAAGCTGAGATATGTCTATTGCTCTTTAACAACTCCGAAATCAGTTATAGACTATGATATGAAAACAGGTTTATCTGAATTAAAGAAACGCCAGGAAGTAATAGGCAATTTCGACCCCAAGAATTATGTTTCTGAACGCCTTTTTGCTACAGCCCAAGACGGAACCCAGATTCCTATATCTTTAGTCTATAGAAAAGATATGTGGGGAAATGGCGCTCATAGCATGTATTTAACCTCTTATGGTTCATACGGTATGTCTACCGACCCCTATTTTTCTTCTATTTACTTATCACTGCTTGATAGAGGCTATATTTACGCAATTGCTCATATTAGAGGTGGTCAGGAACGCTTGATAGAGGCTATATTTACGCAATTGCTCATATTAGAGGTGGTCAGGAACTTGGTCGTCAATGGTATAATGACGGTAAATTACTGAACAAGAAAAACTCTTTTACAGATTTTATCGCCTGCGCAGAATTCCTAATAGAACAAGGCTATACAAAACCAGAATATTTAGCTATCGAAGGTGGAAGTGCTGGCGGTTTGCTTATGGGTGCTGTAACTAATATGAGACCTGATTTATTCAGAGTAGTAGTTGCAGATGTTCCTTTTGTTGATGTTATGAACACAATGCTAGACCCTAGTTTACCTTTAACAGTCGGGGAATATGAAGAATGGGGCTGCCCTGAAGAAAAGAAGTATTTTGACTACATACTAAGCTATTCTCCTTATGATAATATTGAAAAGAAGAATTATCCAAATATGCTTGTAACCGCAGGTCTTAAC
>ONIU01000356.1:1418-3060 GCA_900317935.1 uncultured bacterium | reverse complement strand
GAGACCTTGCCAAGGTTTAGGGGAGGGTTCGAGTCCCTCTACTTGCTCCATTTAAAAGAAAGGAAGGAATAAATATGAAACTTCATAATGAGATTGAAATTGCTGATTTTTTGAAAGCAGTAGCAGAAGCTGAAGGAGAAGTCTGGTTGGAATCTTATCAAGGAGATAAATATAATTTAAAATCTACTCTTTCAAGATATGTTGCCATTGCCGCATTAATTGGAGATCATGGCGATGAATTAGAATTATATTGCCAGCCAAAAGATGAACATTTATTTATAAGATTTTTTAAAAATCATCCAGAGACTTTGTGATTTCCGGCGGTTTGTGGGCGTTCATATCGTGTTCCTAATACATTTTTGTTTAGGAATTTTTTAATGCCATCGTAGCGTTAATGATGGGCACAGAATCATTATTCACATATCTTTTATTGATTTTTTAAAAAAAATATGATATAATTATTATAGAAAATAAGAAAAGAGATTTTTTATGGAAGATAAAATGTATTGGTTTATCACTGTATTAGAGTATATTGAAGAAGATGATTTAGGTTGGCCTAAGTTTGGAACAACTCGTTGTTGTGGTTTTTATACTGATAAAGAAGTTGCTTTGAAAGCTCTTCATGAAAATTGGACTGATATGTGGGAAACTTGTTATGATTATGCCGTTTTAGAGCCTTATTATGAGGGTATTAGTGGCGTTGGTGATAAAGAAGATAGACAGTTTTTTGAATATGATGCCGATAAAGATGGGTATTTTGAAATTGATGAACCGAGAGAAGTCAGACATGTAGTTGGATTTGCTTTTGGATAAATAAGGCAATGTAGCCAAGTCTGGTTTAAGGCCGCGGTCTGCAAAACCGGTCAGACCCGTAAAGGGCGTGAGTTCAAATCTCACCATTGCCTCCATATGCCCCCGTAGCTCAGTTGGATAGAGCAACGGATTTCTAATCCGTGTGTCCGGGGTTCGAGTCCCTGCGGGGGTGCCATATGGTGCCTGTTGACCAGTGGTTAAGTCGCAAGATTGTGGCTCTTGTTTTCGTGGGTTCGATTCCCACCAGGCACCCCATATAAGCCCCGGTAGTCTAACGGATAGAACATGTGGCTACGGACCACAGGATGTGGGTTCAACTCCTGCTCGGGGTACCACTAGAAGATGCGTAAAGCGAACCGAGACCTAATAGGATAGGAGAATGCGCAGGAGGTCGTCTAGTAGTATCTTCTAAATATATTTGTAAAGAGAGGAATTTACAATGAAGATTTATAGTGAAAAGACAAACAAAGAGTATGCGAGCGTAGATGAGTGTCTCGCAGCCGAGAAAGAATTTGATGAAGTCGTTGCTGCTAAAAAGGCAGCCGAAGAAAAGGCTCTTGTAGAACGCAAAGCAAAGCAGGAAGCTCTTGCCGCAGAGCGTAAGGCTGATGCTGATGAAGTTGAAGTTGCTCGTCAAGAATTGATTGCTGCACAAAAGAAATACCATGAAATTCTTGCTAAGTTCTGCCAGAAACATGGTGCATATCATTACACTATTAAGGCCGGTGAAGGACTTCATGATCTTGTTTCAAGCGTCTTTGATAATTTTTGGATGCTATAATTTATGAGGTTTTTGGGGTTTTCCCAAAACCCCAGTTTATAGGGGGTT
>ONIU01000356.1:0-1371 GCA_900317935.1 uncultured bacterium | reverse complement strand
TTAATTGACTTTTTTTAAAAAATATTATATAATATATATAGAAAGTTAAGAAAAAAATAAATTTTTAAAGGCACATACAGCAACCATTATTGTAAATATTACTTGATATTTTAATAAGAAAACATTTTAGAGTGAGTGGTTTCCTCTAACTACGATAATAAACTAAATCATATTTCTAACAGGAGAAGCACCGGAGATATGGTTTTATTATTGGTAAGCTTCTTTGTGCCTTGTCTCGGGGATAAAAGTCCCCTTAACTTTGCGGGGTTAGCTCAGCTGGTTAGAGCACCTGCCTTACAAGCAGGGGGTCACTGGTTCAAGTCCAGTACTCCGCACCACCGTAGTCCGCAAGAAATTCTAATTGAAAAGAAATAATTATTCCGGAAGTAATTATTATGAGTATATTAGAATGAAAAAAATAGCTATATATTGACAGCGGATATAGTTACTACGGACCAGATCAAATTACAGTATCCTACAGGACTGTGATAAAAAATAAAGGCTCATACAGCAATTTTATTTTGGAATAGACTGTAAATCTATAAAACAAAAAAAGAGCCTTGTTAAAATAAAAAAGGAGATTATTTGTTATGCCATTAAATAAAGGTTATTTAACTGCAAAAACAGATAAAGCTTCGGATGAAACATATACTCCTGCTTATGCTATTAAGCCATTGGTAAAATATGTTTAGGATTATATGAAAAGAAATAATAAAGAAACCTTAACTATTTGGTGCCCTTTTGATTTAGTTAATAGTAAATACGTAGAAGTTTTTTCTACTATTCCAAATGTTAAAGTTATTTATACACATATTGATAGTGGAGAAAATTTCTTTTTTTATGAACCAGAAGAGGCTTATGATATAATTATTTCAAATCCCCCGTTTTCTTGTAAAGATGATATTTTAAAGCGTTTATATGAATTGAATAAACCATATGCGATGCTTTTGCCGATTCCTACTTTACAAGGACAAACTCGTTTTCCTTATATGAAAGACATTCAATATCTTGGTTTTGATAAACGTATTAATTATTATCGTGATGCGGCAATGACAAAAACTTAGGATGGAGTATCTTTTGGTTCTTGCTATATTTGTAAAAATTTTCTTCCAAAAGATTTAATTATTGAAGAATTAGAAAGATAAGGAAATTTTTTAATTGATTTTTTAAAAAAAATATTATATAATATATATAGAAATTGAAAAAAATCTTTTTCTATATAATATCCGGGTGTGGCCTAGCTGGCTAAGGCGCGTGCTTTGGGAGCATGAAATCGGGGGTTCAAATCCCTCCACCCGGACCATATAGACACATGCAGCAAATTTAAAGATACAATCTTTATGTTATTGGTTCAAGTCCAATTATGCAGGC
>ONIU01000357.1 GCA_900317935.1 uncultured bacterium | reverse complement strand
GAAGAAACAGCAAACAAACTAGGCATAAATATTGCCGGAGAATATGAATCCCTTGCTATGTCAGCAAAAGCTCCCTACAGACTGACAGAACGTTGCACAGTCTACATGGAATCTGACTTAATGTCATATTTACAAATGGGCGGCGACCTAAAGGATTTATTAGCAGGATTATCTCAGGCTGTTGTTCATAATTACTTAAATAGAGTTGTTCAAGACGGGAAAATCGGTGATAATATCAGCTTCCAAGGCGGTCCATCATTGAATCGTTCTGTTGTAGCAGCTTTTGAAAATATAACCAACAAACCAATAACCACCCTGCCCCACCGTGAAGTTATGGGAGCTATAGGTGCCGCTCTTCATGCAATGGATGAAATGAAAACCCAACCTTATAGTAAAACAAAATTCAAAGGCTGGGATATAGTTAATCAAGATTTCAGTCACAGAGAGGAAATCTGCCGAAGAAATCCAAACTGCCATAACCAATGCAAACTTCAAATTTACAAAATAGGTAATGAAACGGCTATTTACGGTGGTGAGTGCGGAATGTATGAATCACGAAGTCAGTCCGCACATAAAACACCTGATTTTAACAAAATCAGACAAAATCTTTTTTATCAAAGCATAAAAGGCTTGTATAGAGAATTAAACACCAAAACCGCTAGTAATAATACGTCAATGCTGAGCAACAGGATGTTAGCATACAAGCAAGCGACATGTATGGCAAGTGAGTCGCAGAGCACGAAAGGCGTGGTAAACCAACCCACACAGCCATTGCAAGCCGAAGGCGTGGCAATCCATAATATACAATCTAAAATTCATAAAATCACCCTCGGCATCCCTCGATCTCTCAGTTTTCATCAGCTGGGAATATTCTGGATTCATTTACTTCATAATCTTGGCTTTGATATTGTTATCTCACCTGAAACAAACAATGAAATAGTAAATGCCGGCCTTGCTGCAATGACATGCGAAACCTGTTTCCCAGTTAAAATATCTCATGGTCATGCCGCTGTTTTAAAAGATAAATGCGACTTCTTATTCATGCCCATGATGATAGAAATGAACTCTGACAGAAAAGATTTCTCTTTAAAGATAAATGCGACTTCTTATTCATGCCCATGATGATAGAAATGAACTCTGACAGAAAAGATTTCTCTTTCTACTGCCCTTACGTAGAATCTAATACCTATATGTTAAAAGCGGCATTGAATCTTAATAACAGAAAAATAATAAAACCTGCTGTTTATATCAACAAAGGGTTAGAATCGATAGAAAAAGCTTTTATCAGCGAATTCAACAGACTAGGATTAAGTTTTGACTCAGATTTATTTGTAAAAGCCTACAATAAAGCATGGAAAGCCTATTTAGGCCGTCCATATAGTTCATATGATAGTAGAACCAATCTAAATCTATTCGCAACATTCAGTCGCCTAGGAGTTTACGCAATTCCACAGGAATTTTTTGACTTAAGCGAATACGAAATTGAAAAAGAGTATTCTAATATGTATTGGGGCTTTGGGAACAAGATTCTCAGAGCAGCTAAGTTCATCAATGAAAACAAACAGTTGTTTGGGCTTTACTTAACAAGTTTTTCATGCGGTCCTGATTCTTTTATTCTCCATTTTTTCAGTCATGAAATGAACAAAACCGGCAGACCTTATCTGGAACTAGAACTAGACGAACACTCTGCTGGTGCTGGAGTAGAAACAAGATTACTGGCGTTTATAGATGCTATAAAAAATCAAAAATCAGTTCAAACTTTATCAGATAAAGAAATAAATATTATTTCTAAAAAGAGTGAAGCTCCTTTGACTTCAAGAACAATGTACATGCCTCACATGTGTGATGGAGTTGCCTGTTTGGCAGCCTGCTTTGACAATATTGGTGTTAAGACTGAAATAATGCCGACTTACACAGAAAAAGGCCTGGCTTTCGGAAAAAAGAATACTTCTGGCAAAGAATGTTTCCCCTGTATTGTCACTACTGGAGACATGTTTAATCAAATAGAAATATTACAAAAACAAGGAGCAGACATAAAGAACGATATAGCTTTCTTCATGCCTGAAGCAGAAGGCCCCTGCCGTTTTGGGCAATATAACAAACTCCATAGAATTCTCTTAGATAAATATGGATATGCAGATATACCCATAATCTCGCCTACCTGCGAAGACAGTTACAGTTGCAGAGGCTTAATCAAGCCAGAAATACTTACCAGCTTTAAAATGCTTGTCTGCCAAGCTATCGTTTATCAAGATATCTTAGAAAAAGCCAGATGGCATATCCGCCCTTATGAAAAGATTAAAGGAATAACTGACAGAGTGTTTTTTAAAGCTATAGAAAATGCTATCCATGCTATTAGAGCAGGTGGAGGTCTCAAACTTATAAAAGAAGCCAAAAAAGCTGCACATGAATTTGAAAATATAGATATATGATGATAAAAAGCCTCTAGTTGGTATTATTGGTGAAATTTTCGTTAGAGTTCATCAAGAAAGCAACCAACATTTAATCAGACATCTAGAAGCCTTGGGCTGTGAAGGCTATATTTCATCTATTTCAGAATGGATATCCTATACCGCTGACACAAGCCTAGGATATACCTTAGATGAAATTAAAGAAGAAAAAAGCTTTAGCAATTTCTTGAATGCTGCTGCCTCATTTGGAGCTTATAGCTATCAAGCACTTATTACAAAGATTTTAATGCAGCCATTCAAGAAACTTTTGACTAAACGTCAGGATCATTCAACAAAACATATACTAGAAGCTGTCGGCGATAAGTTTTCTAACCATATTAAAAGTGAAAGTATTTTAAGTATTGGAGCTGCTCTTTCTTTTATGCAAGATGGTTTCGATGGTATTGTTAACGCAATGCCATTTACATGTATGCCAAGCACAGTTGCCAGTTCTATATTAAAAGTTTATACCAGAGGGCAAATTCCCTTTGTAGACATGGTTTACGATGGAAGCATACAACCTAACAGAGAAACTAACCTTGCTACTTTCGTTTTCCAAGCCAAACAGCATCTAAATAGCAAAAACAGCTAAGTTAAACTTAGCTGTTTTGAGTTTTCTCTTTATTTTTCTAACTTATTAGAAACGGCTAAAGATTTCAGTCCAGAAGACATTATAATCAGAAGCACCTTGAGGCAAATTACCGCTACCATATTTGAAGTTAGTATAACCTGCTCTGAACCTGGTATTTTCTGCTAAGCGATATCTATATTCTACTGTCAAAACATCAGCTTTATCAGAATTGCCTGCACCACCATCAAAGAACGTACTGAAAACATTGTCATCTTTAGGCCGAACAATATCGTAAGCAACTCTCAAATAATTCTTATTCTTATTTCTAGGAATATATTCCAGCTGAATCTTTGTATCTTGAATATTACCGGCTGGAGTTTCTACTAAGCCTCCAAAATTATATCTTCTATCCCGCATAATATCTTCCAACGGATTTTCTGAACTGTCAACATAGCGTTCATCATAAGAAATATGATTTGGAAGATTAATTTCTTTATCAATAGAAGTATAAGCAATTTTTCCTGTCCATTCTTCTTTGCTATCCCAGTTTATTGCACCATGAAGAATGAAACCATCAACGTCTTTAGTTCTTCTGTTATTGGCGTCAACCTTAATATCGGTACCTTTTATATAGACCCCACCCAAATCATAAGACCAGTAACCATTATTGCCTAAATCTCCTTTTGCCCCAAATTCGGCAATATATTGCTTAACATTTTTTTCTAAAAGAGGTTCATTCTGAGCAACCATGGTTTCATTTATTGGACCTTTATCTAAAGAAGCATAATACAATCCCAAATACAAATCATGACCACGATACTTAGTATCAGCATTAATATTAAATTCAGGGTGAGTATCTTTATTCCCTTGTCTATTAACAATAACATTTACAGCTAAATCAACATCCCCACAGCGTTTAATATAGCTGACAGCATCATAAAAGCCATTTAAGCCAAAGGCATGCCCATGAGTCATGAATCTACGTCCAAAAATAAAATCGCCATGGAAACGGAACATATCTTTTACTTC
>ONIU01000358.1 GCA_900317935.1 uncultured bacterium | reverse complement strand
TGGGGGAGCATCGAAAGAAAAATCTATGTCATAAGCTTCTCCAACTCACACTTAAGTTTTTTGAGCTGAGCGTTCAGCTCGACTTGGATAGAAAATTGAACTTCTCTATTAACTTTCTTTTGAAGTTTTTCAATCTGTTTTTGTAGCTTCTGGCGTTGTTCTGCTCTTTCAACGCTTTGTTGCAAGCTTTCATGGGTGCCTTCTTTGGCTTTGAGTTCGTCACCTGCGATATAACGAAGAATAGCCTCATATACGCTATCTAGGTCGAGACCATTTAGAGGTAGTTGCAGTTCTGGCTCTGGAAGCCAAGAAGTTGAGAAGAAAGTATTACTCCCTTTTTTTAAACTACCTCTATTGATGATTGTGTGCTTTTCTAAAGCTTCCCCTTGAGGGGAAGTGGCTTGCTTGCAAGCCGAAAGGGTGACCGAGCTAGAACAATCTCTGTTTAGCAATAGCGTATTAACAAATTCATTTTTTGCTCGTGATGGTGTTTGCTCCAAAGAATTTGAGTTTACTACGAATTCGGTCACCCCTCCGGCACTTCGTGCCACCTCCCCTCCAGTGGAGGCTTTAGGACAGTCCTTGTCCAAAGAGGTGTTATTTGATTTATATGAAGAAACAAGCTGGTAGCGGTCGTTGTAGCAGAGAGCAAAAATAATATGATAAGGTATCGCTTTATCAACAAGCTGTAACGCAGATAAATCAAGACTTTGAGAGGTTAGCTCAATTTTGAAAACCTCTAACTCAGTTACGCTTTTTCCAACAGCTAAATTAACAGTTGAAGCAGCAATCTTATTAGTCCAGTAAATAGCCTTTATTTGCTCTACAAAGACACGTTTCAAAGCAGGAGTTATATCTAATTTTTCGTAGAATTTCTGCTTGGGTATTTTCTTGTTAAACTCGGTTGTCTTAGGTAATCCAAACATAATGACTCACCTGACCACCAAAAAACAGATTAACTCGAAAAAAGGCTGTCTAAATCGCTTTCTTCTTTTACATTGATAATAGACTTGACCACTTTATCTAATAAAGATGACATTTGCTCCATATTTTTGCCATCATCGGTTTCTTTATTGAAAACTGAGTATAATTCCTGTATTGGTTGGGATTTTCCGCGACAGAGAGCACGAAAAGTATCTAAGAGTTTTTTCGGCTTAAGGTAATCACAGATTATTTCACCTTCATCGCTTATATAAACCATGTAAAAAGGATGAATTCTGTTGCGGTTATCGATGTTTATATTATTATTGATGTTTTTGAGGACAAAGATTACCCCATTACAACAATCTGTATTTGCGTAAGTTACTGAATGTAAGCCTTTGGGCTTCTTCGCCAGATCTTCATGATTTTTGACGTATTCAAGCAAATCAAGTCTGAACTCATTCAAGCCCAAATCCATAATAGATATGCCAGTAGACATATCTTCAATATTTACAACTTCTTCCTGTAGACGCTTTAACTGAAGTTTTCTATATTCCAAATCTCCCTTTTCTTCTGGGTTAATTAAATCATCATCACCAGTAGAAGTCATAACTGAGATTTTCATTCTCGTTTCTACACGAGATTTTAAATTTATGTAATCGTCTAACTCTATGTCAGGCCAAAAATTAACAAGTTGAATACGCGCATTCCTAGAGCCTATACGATCAATTCGCCCAAAACGTTGAATGATGCGGACGGGATTCCAGTGAATATCATAGTTTGTCAAGTAGTCACAGTCTTGAAGGTTCTGGCCTTCAGAGATACAGTCAGTGGCAATAAGTATGTCTATTTCAGACTTATTGTCTGGCATTAAAAGCTTTTTGTTTTTAGAAAGAGGTGAAAAACAAGTAAGTACATTGTTCAGAGTAGGCTTTAAACCTTTAATAGTTGTTCTTCCCTCAATAGAACCAGTAACAACTGCTGTTTCAAGACCAAATTTATTTTTTACAAAAGTGCTGATATTGTCATAAAGGTAGTCAGCAGTATCTGCGAAAGCAGAAAAGATAAGAATCTTTTTGTTGTTTTCATTAATCGGATTATTAATTTTATTGGTAATAAGTTCAAACAGCCTTTGAAGCTTAGAATCATGCTCTGGAGTGATATTAGATACCATCTTAATTAGAGAATCTATTGTTTGTGAATCTTCTTCCAACTCAGACTGCCATGAAGTTATATCTATATCACGAAGATCAATCTTGACCTTTTTGCCGACTGAAAAAAGATCTTCGCTATTTGAATCTTCAAGGTCAAGTTCGCTTTCTTGAATTTCAGCAATATTTAAATCTGATTTCCCCGAAAGTCTGAAATCTTCGATAGATTTTAAAGTGCTTCGAATATAAGCAAGTATGCGACTAAGAGTTAAATTAAAGGAATAAACTGAACTTTCAAGGCGTTTTAACAGGTTGATTCTCATTAAGCGCTGAATACCCTGTTCACGTCCTTTTTGTGAAATGCCTTTATGTTCTAGGTCTTCGTATTTGTCTAGTTTGCTGTCAAAAATAAAGACAGATGGGGTATAGATGCTGAGGCGAAGCTGAAGTAATAGTTCATATATTCGCTTATAGGTGATATTATTATATAAGACCCCCTCA
>ONIU01000362.1 GCA_900317935.1 uncultured bacterium | reverse complement strand
GCCTAATGCAAAATAAGCTTTTATCATTGAAGAATTGAGCTTTATAGCATTTTTAAAATAACCTTCAGCTTTTTCAGGGCTTTTGGTCTTCATATAAATCAAACCTATAGCATAGGGAATTTCAGGGTCTGTTGGAGAAAGCTTTGCGGCAGTCTGATAGCTATTCAGAGAATCTGTAAAATGATTTGTTTTAAAATTCAAGAACCCAAGCATTTTATGGGAACTAACATCGTTGGGTCTTTCTTTAACAACAACTGAATAATATCTAATAGCTTCATCAGTTTTACCCTGATTAAGCATTTGTTTTGCCTTGCTTTCTGCATCATCAGAGCTCATTGAAGAAAACTCAGTCTTTCTGAAGTTTTCAGCACCCTGACTTTTAAGTTGCTTATTAATATCATCAGAAAAAGACTGGGTCAAAGCATCTAATTCTCTCTTTGCTGCAGTGTAGTCAGGTTTTAATCTGACAGCAATTTGAAATTCTACAATAGCTTCTTTAACAAAACCTTGAGCTTTATAAACCCTGCCAAGATTATAGTAAGCTTCAGCACAAGCTGGGTCTAGTTCCAGAGCTTTTTTAAATTCCTTATAAGCCTCAAGATATCTGTTTTTATAAAAATGATTTAAACCAACATCAACATGAAGCTTTGAAGATTGCCCCCAGATGATGCCCGCCTGCCCAATCATCAAGGCGGCAAGAACTGCTGTATATATAACGGATTTAAATTTTCCCATAATAAATCTCACCAAATTCTTTAATAAATGTACCCATATGTTACCAAACCCTTCAATAAAATAAAAGTTAAAGATTGAAAATTAACGTAAATTTACAAAAGTGCTGTATTTCAAATTAAATTCTTTTATGCTAATATACATTCATTCTTCCTAGAGATAAATGTATGAAAAAGATAATAGCTTTATTAGCCTCGCTATAATTCCTCAAAAGCTTGAAGCAATCAATTATATAAATGGGTTTCCCAAAACCTGGCAGTATATTCTTGCTCTAGGTTTTGATGATATGTATAGAAGCAGCTTTTTTATGGGAGTTCTTTTTCTCTTGCTGACTTCGGCTGTTATATGCGTTTGTATACGTTCTAAGAATCTTTATAATAAATTTTCTAACAAAGAGCAGAAAACAAAAGCTTACATTTATAATCTGAAAACATCTAAAAAAATAACAAAAATAGAAAATCAAGAAGCACTTAAAGACTATAATATTTCGACTTTAGAAGATGGTAGTCAGATAGCGTTCAGTTCAAAAGGGAAACCGGCTTTAATCGGTGGTTTAATACTTCATATCGGTTTGGTATTAATATTTGTAGGCGGATTTATTGGTTTACTTTTTGGCGTAGAAATGCCTATCTACGGCAAAGCCGGCGAAAAAATACCTATTCCCTCAATTGATATCATAAGAACAGCATATAAAGCTGACAAATTGAGCCGTCAAGCAAGAACAATCAGACAGTTCAACCCTCAAGACTCCAGATTAGATGGGATGAGAAAAGAAATTGAAAAACTGCACGAAATATATTCTGAAGGTTTAATGAAGCCAGAATTCAAAGTCTCTTTTGACAGGCTTTGGGTAGAAAACTACACTACTGCAAGCGGAACAAACAATGGTATAAAAAGCTGGAACGCAGAACTCAGATTTATGGATGTAGCTTCAGGTTCGTTGTTTAACGTAGTTCAAGAATCTCAACCGCAACATATAAAAGTTAATTATCCTATAAGTTACAAAAACGTGAATTTCTATCTTGCTTCATGGAATAAAATCTGGAAAAAAATAAAACTAAATGTTAGCTACCTGCCAAATATTGAAGGATGGGAAACTTTTAAACCAGACCCGAATTTATTCCCTCAAAAAGTTGAAGTTGGTTTACAAGAATCTTTTGATATTAAAAGTTTTCCCTTTTCTTTGGTTGTAAGCCATTTTCTGCCAGATTTAAGAATTAAGCCGGATGGTTCATTTTTCTCTGCTTCAGCAGAGCTAGAAAATCCGGCAGCTATTGTTGTTGCTTTTGACAAGGAAGCAAACTGCAGAGTCGGAAATACCTGGGCATTCTCTGAAAAAAATGCTGGCATTTTCCCACATGAACCCAAATTACCTTTAAAATTCATTCTGGAAAATGCAGAATACGAATACGAATGCGTAATACAAATGACCTATGACCCTGGAACGCCCTTGGTTTGGTTAGGCTGTATAATGTTTTGTCTGGGCATGATGTTCACTTTTTATATTACCTATTGCGAAGAATGGATTATTATTAATCCTGACGGTTCAGCTTTCATAGCTGTTGATTCAAATAGAGCTGCAAATCTGTTGTCAGAAGAACTGACCAAATTAGAAAATAAATTAAACCCCAAAACTAATGAGGCAAAACAATGAACGAATCGACCATTTTTATCATAG
>ONIU01000365.1 GCA_900317935.1 uncultured bacterium | reverse complement strand
AGTAGATATAGTTATAGATTTTACAGCGCCATCGGCAGTTGTTGCCAATGCTAAAGAATGTCTAAATTCAAAGACAGATATTTTAATAGGAACTACAGGTATTTCTGCTGATGACCAAAAAATGCTTGATGAACTTGCGAATAAGAATAAAACTTCTATTATGATAGTTCCAAACTTTGCTATAGGTGCTATTCTTATGATGAATTTCGCCAAAATTGCAGCTAAATTTATGAAGTCTGCTGAAATAATTGAACTTCATCATGATACTAAGGTTGATAAACCCTCTGGAACAGCTATAAAAACAAGAAAAGGAATGTTAGAGGCAACAGGCAGGATGAGTGAAGAAAATAACTCAGATGTAATTCCTATACATTCTGTTCGTTTACCTGGCTTGGTTGCTCATCAGGAAGTTATATTCGGAGATTTGGGGCAGACACTTACGATAAGACATGATACCTGCAATAGAGATTCATTTATGCCTGGTATTGCCATGGCTTTAAAAAAGATGGGCACTTTCACAGGTTTGAAAGTTGGATTGGACGTGGAGTAAGGGAGTTGAGAATTGAGAGTTGAGAACTGAGAATTAAAAGTATTTCTACAGGGACTAAAAAATCTATTAAGTTTCCAATAGTATTTGTCGATAAGTTGGTTGTTCTCTATCTAAATTCTATAAGGGGGATTTGTCGATAAGTTGGTTGTTCTCTATCTAAATTCTATAAGGGGGGCGTAAACGGTGATTCTTCCCAATACACCTTTATATCAGGCCAAGACTGATGCTGAATTCAGAATTCGCATGATTCAGCATATTAAGGAAACTTATGGCGATGTTCTAGGGAAAGATATTAATCTGCTTGATTTACCGAATGGTCTTGAAATCGTTCAGGCTAGAATTCAGCAGAGACTCTTTGATATGAGCAACGGCAAGATCGACCTTATCAGTCAGAGCGAAGACGAAACCATTGATCTTCAGAATGTAGCCTGATAGATCAAAAAGACTGCATAAGCATATAAGAATATTTGTTTTTATAAACAATAACAAGAAGCACCCCATGAGGGCTTTACATAGAAGCACCATGAGGTGCTTCCTGTTTTAGAATTACCAAAGCATAAATTCTCCTAAGTTTTTCATTGAAAAAAACCGAATAACAAAGAAGATACTATGAAAAACTTTAGACTGACTATATTTTTTATCTTTGTTGTAAGTGTATTAAGCCTTATTGGTTGTATGCATTCAAGTGACCCTGCATTAGGCGGGGCTTGCGGTATATGCATTGATTCGTCTGGAAAGGCTTTAAGCGGTGTCACTGTTTCTGCAGGCGGCTGTTCTACTGTATCTGATTTTTACGGAAAATGGTCTTTGGATTCCTTGAAACCCCAGATATTAAATTTTGTCGCCAGCAAAGAAAACTTTCAGACGCAAACCAAGACTTATGAAGTCCAAAGCGGCATAATATTGGAAAATATAACCTTTGCTTTGCCTTCTAATACTGAAATTTACGATATAGTTGTTTCTAATGTTACTTCAACAAAAGCCAGCATAAGTTTTCATACTAAATATGAAGCAACTACGAGATTAGCTTACGGAAGTAATGCACAGCTTGATAAAAGCATTAACAGTAACTCTCCTCATAAATATACACACACTTTTGAACTGACTAGTCTTGTTCCTGCAACAACCTATATTTTCCAATGTTTGGGAACAGATAAATATAATAGAAAAATCCAATCTGAAATAATGACTTTCACAACAGGTGTTGCTTCAAGAGGCGAGCCCCCTACTGGTTTAAAAATCGCAAAAGTTTCTGGAAATGCGGCTTTTTCTCTTAGTTGGAATGCAGATGCTCAGGCTGATTTAGCTGGTTACAATGTTTACCGCTCAACAAGCCTTGGCGGTGTATTCGAAAAAATAAATGTCGGCATTGTTCAGCAGCCTTCATACGTGGATATGGGCGTAACTACAGGCGAAAAGTATTGCTATAGAGTTACCAGAGTAGCAGGAAGCGGTGATAAATGGGATTCAGACGGAACACTAGATAATTCTGTTGGAATAAGCGTTTATGGCACGTTGCTTGTTCAGGGCACAGAAAGTGAACCTGTCGCTTTTACTTCCGCAGAAAATATTCCCCAAAATGGCGATTGGGAAGGAATTGTTTTTAAAGACTCAGCAGACTTGACTGCTTCAAATATAAAAGGATTAAAAGTTCAGTTTGCAAAGGTCGGATTATGCGGTGAAAACGGTTTGCCGGTAATCAGTGAAAGTGAATTTATTAATTGTTCTCAGGCTGGTATTTTGTGCAATAGTTCTGTAAAGGATATTAACATAGCTAATTGTCTGGTTTCTGCATGTAAT
>ONIU01000368.1 GCA_900317935.1 uncultured bacterium | reverse complement strand
TCCAAAGTTTATGTTTATATTTGTTCTATATTATTAAGCTTTTCTTTTATCTTTCCAACTATGTCTTTTGCTGCAAATAGAGAGTTAGTTGAAAAAATAGGCGCTTTTAAAAATTCACCAGAAGCACATTCGCTTAATTCTAATCAAGATTTAGCTTTTATAGATTTTTATCCTTCTGAATTAGAAAATCAGAATGTTGTTTTCCCTAAGGTTAAAGTTTGTAAGTTATCGTTGGATATTCAAGGATAGCTTGCAAATAATGCATTTATATTCGGACAAGGTTATGGTTACATTATTTCTTCTTTAAATGTTCTAATCAATATAGCAAAAGATTTGCCAGAATTAGCAGAACAAGCTAATGATCACAAACAAAAGATGCTTGCTTTATATGGTCCTGCAGTGCTTCAATTTTTGTGTTTTCTTAATGACGTTGATGAATATCAACCTTTACTGCCTAATAATTTTTTGAAAAATATTAAACCGGAATTGGAAAAAGCTTCAATAGAAAATCCTATTGCTAAAGAAAGAATGCCTTTTATTTTCGGAAATAAATATAAAAAAGAATATGCTTTGGAATTATTGAAAGAATCAGAAATATGTGTTAGCGATGAAAATATGAATGGTAATTTATGTTTTTTATTAAGTTTTCATCCAATGGCTTTGACTTGTAATTCTGATTTTATTCTTTCAAATTTATGTTGGAGTAAAGAACTTGATTTTGAATCCGGAGGAAAAAAGATAACTTGGAGATTCAAAGCTCCAAAATATTGGGATTTAATACGATTAGATGAAAATAAAGATGACCCTTTTACTCTTTTTGGTTTTTCCTGTGGCTTAGATAATGACATAAAGTCAAAAACTCCTAAGAATACTTTGGAATTATTAAAAGAAAAAGAAGATTATTTAAAAACTATATTAGGAGATTCTAATGTAGTTATAAAGAATAAAACTCTAAGCAAACTTGGTAAGGCAGATGTTTTAATAATTGATTATAAATCCCCATCTTTGTCTGGTAATAGTAATTTGAAAAGAATATGTCGTTCTTATATTTTCCTTGTTGGAAAAAGTATTTTCGCTTATAATTACTCTGTTGCTGCTGCTTCAGAAAATGCATGTAATGAAACCATGGAAAGGAATATTCCACTATTTGATAGTCTGGTAAAAGCCACAAAACTTTCTTATTCACCTAAGTAAGTATCACTAAAAGCTATTGTTTTGCTTTTGGAAATTAGTTTATAAAAATATTTAATATTAAAGTTAAAACAAAATTATAACCGGTAAAGGCCTCATTTCTTTTTGGTTTTGAGGCCTATACCGCTAGCTACAATTATTCCAATGAACATTAAAGTTAAAGTTGGAAAAGTAAAAACATAGTTACTTAGGAAATATTGGATGGCTTTTTCCCTTTTTCTAGCTTGTATTTTTCTTGATAATTCTTCAGAAAAAGGCTTTTCGTCAGTTACATTGTAAGTTGGAATAATAGGTTTTTCTATGTCTTTTGTTTCTGTTGTTCCATGTTTTTTGCAAAAAACATCATATTCTTTATCATTAATTCTTATAAAACCATAAGAACATTCTATTTCTGGTCCTTCTAAGTGAGTTTTCAAGTATTTTTCTTTTATCAGTCTGTTTTCTAAATCTTCATAATCTCCGCCAGGGAGTGCGGTATCTATAAGTTTTGTATGATCCATTTCATACATTTCAATGGCGCCTAATAATACCCGTTGATTTGAAAAACACATTTTCTGTCTACCAGAAGCTCTTATAGGCTTATAGGCAAATGAAGGGTTTTCTAGAGCTAAGATATTAATTAATGTGATTGCTATTAATATAACCCTTTTCTGCATTTTTCTACTCCTGTTTTCTACTCTTTTGCTCCCTGTTTATAAGATTCAAGATATAAGATACAAGATTCAAGTTACAAGTTACACTCACCACTCACCACCAATCACTTACCACCAATTTCTCAATTCTCATGTGTTCAATTACTCTATTTATTAGAATTGGACAGCC
>ONIU01000369.1 GCA_900317935.1 uncultured bacterium | reverse complement strand
AATCTTGCTAGAAGGGCATTTTCAAGGAGACAGGTCTACATGTATGACCCATCTCTCTTCAGACGAGATTTTTCAAAAGGTCTGGAACTAATTGGTTTGAAAAAACTAGGCCAACTTATAGCACCGAAGAAATAACTGATGGAATCAGGAAGAGACAGTTATCTACATCTTTTCAGATATTATCATACTCTGAAAAACATGAAGTTTGGGCAGATTATCAATTATATTCTGTTCAAGAGAAGACGAAAAAAGCTATCTATAATAGATGCAAGAGGAATAATTGCTCTGACAGAGAGTCTAAAACAGAATTATAAATTTGAAGATAATCAAAAAAACTTTGATATCTGTTTTTATAATCAGCCTATAAGTTTTAACACAGATGAATTAAACTGGGAGCCAAGAAATATAAGCACAGAAACAGAAGAAATGTGGCTTATAAAACTACATTCTTTTGATTGGCTTAACGATGAAAATTCTACCAATATTTCAGATAAACTGGCTTCATTTCTTATATTAGATTGGTTGTCAAAATACAGTGATGAACATTCAAAAGTTTGGGAACCTTACACTTTGTCAAAACGTCTTGTTTCCTGGACTAAATGGCTGTCTTCAAATAAAACTGCGCCAGAATTACCATCCATCATAAAATTATCAGTAAGTCAGCAATTAAAACGGCTTTTTATAGATTTGGAATATTTTAATCCTGGTAATGAATTAATTGAAAATATAAGAGGTTTTCTTGCCGGTTGCTGTCTATTAATAAATTCCAGCCAGTATTTTAATAACGAACTGGAATATCAGCTTGAACAAATTATAGATGAAGCTATTGAGCAACTTAACATACAGATTCTTAAAGATGGCGCTCATTTCGAAAGAAGTCCTTATTATCATTTTAAGATGCTTGAAGCAATGAAAGATATCAAAAACTTGGCTGTGAATATAAGTAAACAGGGATTCTTACTTCCGGACTTACTTGAAAAAGCAGATAACTTAGCAACTTTATGCCAGGACAAAATAGAGTCTATGATGAAATGGCACAAAATAGAGTCTATGATGAAATGGCTTGAAAAACTGACTTTTTCCAACGGTGAAGTTAGTCAATTTAATGATTCTGCAAGAATCAAAGGTTTGAATCGCAGTTTTGAAGAGTTAACCGAATTGTTGGAAGATTCGGGTTTTTTTGTTAAGCACAACTCTGATTATTCTTTTATTTTAAGCTGTGGCTCACCATCGCCGGCTTTTCTTCCATCGCACAGCCATTGCGATATTCTTTCCTATGAATTAGAAATAAATAAACAGCTTGCTGTTATAGATAGCGGTTGTAGTGGCTATGACAATGAAACATTAAGACAGATGAGCCGAGAAACTGAAGCCCACAATCTTCCAATGGTGCAGCATCAGGATCAAAGCGATATCTGGGGTAGATTCAACTTTGGCAAAAGAGCAAAAATCATAAACAGGGTTTTCAATAAAGAAGATTCTTCATTAGAGATTGAAATAAAAGACCAATTTGGGCAAATCTTAATAAGAAGGATTTCCTTTTCCAATAAGAGTATAGAAATATCTGATTTACTCAAAAAGCGTCGAATGGAAGGCTGTTTTGTGAGCTTGCTCCATCTTGCACCCAATATAGAACTAGAGATAAAACAAGGTGAATGTGAAAATATTATTAACTGCAAGATGACCAATGACTTAAAATTTAGTATAATTACAAAAGCTAATGTCAGAGTAAGCGACTATATAAGCTTCCCTGATTTCGGCAAGTCTGTTGGTGCAAAAATGCTTTCATTAAGCAATAAAGAGGCGGAGGAATTAACCTATGTCATCAAATGGTGAGCCCAATAAAATACTTATAATCTCTCAATACTTTTTTCCTACAGCTGAGAAGAATTACGAAGTAAAAGAAACAATAGAAAAGCTTGCAGAACAGGGTCATAACATAAGTGTTATAGCAAGAAAAAGTTCAGCAGAAACAGTTTCGGAAATTAAAAACACAAAGTTTTATTTTATTGAACAAGATGCATTTACAATTAAAAACACAAAGTTTTATTTTATTGAACAAGATGCATTTACTAGCGGTAGCGAGTGGGGTTATGTATTTCAGAATATTTCTTTTATGTGGAAAGCAATTAAGATAGGCTCAGCATTAGAAGGCAATTTCGACATTGTTATCGCAACTATGCCGACTGGTTTTGCAGGAATTGCCGCAAATATAGTTGCTGGGAAAAAAGGCGCCAAGTTATATCTGGATGTAAAGGATAACTGGGTAGAAAGCGCATTGGCATCAAATTATATAAGTAATGGGAGCCCAATTCATAAGGCTGCTATTATGGTAGAAAACTGGGTTTTGAAACGTGGCGAAAAGTTCAACCTGTAACGCTGAAGTTATAACGTCTTGATTTAATAATGTTATTTGATTAAAATATAACTAATAAAGTAAAATAAAAAAAGCTGGCTTAAAGCCAGCTTTTTTTATTTATCCTCACTTAGTGTCAGACCAATAGAATAAGATTTTCCTAAAGTCCCTCCTTGAAGATGCTC